>NZ_JBIWKB010000034.1:0-34143 GCF_044765425.1 Streptomyces sp. NPDC102462
TCCTTGCGCCGCCGCCCCTCACCGGACCACAACACGACCCGAGCACGAAGCGCCACATCGGCCGGAACATCCCGCGACCCGGCCAACTCCCGCAGCTCTGCCATCTGTTCAGAGGAGAGATCCATACCTGACTCAACGATCACAGAAGCCTCAGGTTCCATGAACAGGATCACGAGACACTAGGCTCATCCTTTTTGGCATTCGCCGGAATCGTCGGTTCATACATCACCGCCGCTAGCGTTCACGCTACATGGGCATTCTGGCTTGTCGGGGGAGGAGCCCTTACTTACGCCACAGTCGTAGTGCTGATTCCTCGCGGGTACAAGCGCAGCGTCGAGTACACGAATCGCATCACCAATTATCCCCGCCTCCTGGAGATCAACGCGAAAATGAAGGAGGAAAAGGAGCACCTTCTGGCGGAGCTTATCAAAAAATCCGAGGAGGAGGGAACAGAATACGAACGCGGCGTACGCGAGGGCATCCGCAAGGCGGGCGGTATCGTCGGCGCCTACTCCACCGAAACGCCAAAGCTGACTGGCGTGATGAAAGAATCGGGCGGGGTAGTCCTAATAGCCAAATGCTCAGGCAGGCCACCTCAACCAGGAGCCCGCTACCTGGTTATCCTGAAGCTATCTAACTCAATCAAGGGGATCGTTGAGGTGCGCAGCGAAGGGCATTCCTCGAAATCGGTTCACCTCGTTTGTGTGAGCGTCTTGGACGACGACTTCTGGCTCACCATCTCAGAGAAGGCAGAGCTGGAAGAAGACCTTCCTCCTTCCGTGGCGCTAGCCAGATATCGCCTCAAGGATGGCGAAGAAATGGTACATGTAACGGAAGAGCTTAACGAGGAGCCGGTGGAATGAGCGAGATCAATGCGAAGTTGGCGGCACTTGTCGACGACTCCAGGATTGCCATCAACGCAGGATCCAACAAAGGGGTCGCGGAGGGCGACGAGGTAGTTCTGTTCAGAACAGTCGAGGTGACAGATCCAGACACAGGCGAATCCCTCGGATCAGTCGATGTACGAAAGCTGGCGCTGGAAATTGAGCTAGTCAGGGAAAAGATGAGCGTCGCAATCGTCACCGATATCTTCGTCGGAGACAACGAACCCACTGACTTCATGTCGACCCTCCTCAAACCCAAACGGAGGAAGCGTGTAGCATTCAACGTTCCGCGAGGAGACAAGCGGACAGTGCAAGTAGTAGTGGGCGAACGCGCCGTAGTTCATCTCTCGCAAGAGCAGGGCGAGCGGAGCGCGTGACACTGCAGCTCTTCTTGCAATACCTCCATTACTTTACCGACCACGACGTCGATCAATTCAAGCAGAACTTCCCCTTGAGCTGTCGCTCATCGTGACCGAGCACAACGCCCATGAAGTCGATGAAATGAAGTCCCTGGCGGAAAGCCTTGGTATCCCGCACAAGGCGTTCGCAAACATCTCTCCGTCCTACGACGGCGACAAGGGTCCCCTTGACTTCCAGGTCACCGAATACATCAACCGAGAAGAGGTGTTCCGGGGCTGCCCTGCGGGACATACCTTCTTCCACCTGGACCCGTTCGGCAACGCAACCATGTGCAAGGTCGGACGAGAGAACCCCATCAATCTCATGTCTACCGGGCTTGGTGGGTTAAGGGATCTGCCGCTCATCGCAGATGTCCAAATGCTTCGCACTGGGGGCTGTAGCGGGTGCAAGCTGTCCGGCTCCTGCCGGGTATGCAGGCCACTCGCCAAGCTCTACCAGCAAGCGAAGGCACCACTCCGCAATTACTGCCAACACGGATTCGAGGAGGAGTCATGACCGCTGCCACTGTCAACACCGTGGAAACGTCGTCCGCGACGGAGGCCGCATCCGCGGTCGTCCTGGTGGACGACGTGGAGGAGCTGACGGCCGACGCACAGCCCGGTTGCGGCAACGACAACCCGTACAACTGACCAGCGCGCACGACGGGGGCCCTGCTTTGCGGGGCCCCCGCCTCGTTGATGAGAGAGTGACCCCATGGCGTCTCGCACCGACTTCGATGAGCTGCCCTCGGCCCTCCGCGCGGCGGTCGCCTCCCACGTAGGCCGGATTCACCGTGTAGAGCCGGTATCCGCCGGCCTCAACAGCCAGATCGCGGCCCGTCTGCACTGCGATGCCGGCACGGTTCACGTGAAGGGTCTTCGAACCGACCATCGATGGGCCTGGACCCAGGAGCGCGAAGCCGAGGTGAACCCTTACCTGAAGGGGATTTCCCCTGAGCTGCTTTGGCGGGTCAAAGAAAGTGGCTGGGATCTGCTGGGATTCGCCCACATCAAGGGCCATCACGCGGACTACAGTCACGGATCACAAGACCTTCCGCTGATGGTCGGCCTTCTGATCGGCCTCAGTGAGACCGAATGCCCCCCGATCGAATTGCGGGAAGCCGGACAGCGGCTGAGGAAGTACGTGGATGACGTCTCCCAGTCCGATCTATTCGTGGGCAACTTGCTGCTGCATACCGACCTCAACAACGAAAACGTACTGATCCAGGAAAACCGCGCTTATATGGTCGACTGGGCTTGGGCTACTCGTGGCGCACCGTGGTTGGACGCTGCCTACTGGGTGATTTGGCTCATGGCGGCCGGTGAGCATTCCCCGCAGAGTGCCGAGCAGTGGGCAGAGCAGGTTCCTGCGTGGGAATCAGCTTCTCGTGAGGCGCTGAGTGTTTTCGCCTTGGCCAACCAACGGATGTGGGCCGAAATCGGCGGAGACAGCCCCGACTCCTGGACCTCCCGAATGATGTCCGCCTCCGAAACCTGGTCTGAGTACCGACAGAGCCTCTGAGCCTGGGCGATCCATCAACGGCCTCCTGATTTCCGGGAGGCCGTTGATGCGTCTCCTGGTCTGCGCTGTCCTCGTCAGGCGATGGATCTGTGGGTACCGTCGAGGTCGTGTCTGGCGTGCGTCGGGTTGGTCGCCCGTAGGCGTGCGCTGGTTGATCGCGCACGACTAGGGGAGCTGGTACGGGCATGGCGGTTGACGCTGCTCGAACGCAAGAGGGGTTCACGTCGGCGAAGGCTGCGCGGGTGATGGCCGCCGCCTGCCGGGCCGCGGGTCTCGATGACAGAGGCGCAGAGCTGATCCGCCTCGGGGAGAACGCGCTGTTTCGGCTGGCCGCGTTGCCTGTGATCGTGCGCGTGGCGCGGGGGGCAGAGTGGTTGCCCAAGGCTCGCGTCGAAGTGGGTGTGTCGCGGTGGCTGTCTCAACAACAGTTCCCAGCGGCTCAGATCGTTGAGGACCTGGAGCAGCCACTCTTGATCGATGGTCACCCGGTGACGTTCTGGCATCTGATCAGCGAGGCGGGCCGCAAGGCGACATATGGGGAGCTGGGGCGGGTCCTGCGGGACCTGCACTCGCTGACAGTGCCGGATGATCTTTCGCTGCCCTCGTACGATCCCTTCGACAAGCAACAGCTGCGGCTCGACCGGGCAGTCATCCCCGATGACGACAAGGTCTTCTTGCGGAAGCGGTGGCGCGAGCTGCGCGACAAGTTCCGTGAGCTGCGCTTCGAGACGCCCAAAGGGCCAGTGCACGGGGATGCTCACGTGCAGAACCTCATGGTGGACGACCAAGACCGCGTGATCCTGATCGACTTCGAAGCCTTCTGCTATGACCATCCCGAGTGGGATCTGATGGTCACGGCCGTCGAACACCACAGCCTCGGGTGGCAGAGCGATGAGCAGTACGCCGACTTCGTGGCCGCGTACGGGCGCGATCTGTACGACTGGCAGGGGTACGAGACGCTGCGTGGCATCCAGGAGTTCGGGATGACGACGTGGCTCATGCAGAACGTGCGGGAGGACGAGAAAACCGCGGCCGAGTACCGCCGACGTATCGCCGGCCTGCGCAATGACGATGCGCCTCGCGACTGGCGGCCCTGGTAGCTGCTACTCGTCGTCCTCGTCCATGCGGGCAAGCGCGTCTCGTACCTTCTCGTTGAAGGCGGCCACGGTCGGGTTCGCCGCGTGCACGCTGACCTCGTTCTGGAAGTCGGTGACGTAGCGCTGGAAGCGGGTCGACTGGAGGGAGTCACCGCCTTCGACTGCGAGACCCGCGGTCGTCACGGCGGCTTCCAACTCACCGTTGAGTAGTTGGCTTTGGGCGAGCACCATGCGGCAGAAGCCTAGGGTGCGGGCGTACTTGGGGTCGGTACTGTCCACCGCGCGCTGGGCTTGTTCGACGGCTTCCCGGCGCATCTTGAGGTCGCGGAAGCAGTGGCAGAGTTCGCCCATGAGTTCCGCTTCGTCGAAGTAGCCGAGCCAAGCGGGGTCGTCGGCTGTGTCGGCGCGTTCGAAGTGGCGCTCTGCCTCCTTCATCGCACGGGCTGCCGCGACTCCGTCGCCCGCGTTGGACAGGGCGCGTGCTTCCATGGCTGAGTAGTTCGACAGGGCGCGTGGAGTGGCACGACCCTTGGCGCCCTCGACGGCGGCGCGGGCCAACTGGATGGCTTGGGAGTGGTTGCCCAGGTAGTTGGCCTGGTGGCTGAGGTTGCCGAGGATGCGGGCGCCGAACATGCGGTCGTCTACGACTTGGGACAGGCGCAGCGTGGAAGTGAGGTAGCGGTGCGCGAGCCGGTGATTTCCGGCGTCGTATGCAGTCCACGCGAGCAACTGGGAGACCTCCGCGGCGGCGCCGAATAACGCGGTGCCCACCTTCTCGCTGTAGCTCGCGTTGAGCAGGGGCAGTACCTCGTGCCGGAAGTAATGGCGTAGGGCCTTGTGCCCGTGGCCCCCGCCGTACTTGAAGTCGAGAGCCATGAAGGTTCCGGCCGCGTCCCTGACCGCGCGAACATCTCGCATGCCGACTCGTTGATGGGCGGGCCTGTCCGCCTGGATGCCGTCGGGGCGCGCGATCATCCATGCCAGAACGGCCGAGCTGAGGTCGGCCTCTGCGACGATCAGTTGGCCCGGAGTGGGGTTGTCGGCGCGTTCCTGGGCGAGTCCGTCAAGCCTCGACAGGACGTCGGGAACAGTGCTCGGGTAGCCGATCGGCTTCGGTGCAGTCGCCTTGGTGTGGTCGAAGAATCCGAGATCGCCCGGTGTGATGCGGCGCCCGATTTTGGCTGCAAGTACGTCTGCCATGAGCGCCGCTGTCTCCGGCCGGATGCCCGCGCCTTCGCGCCAACGCTTCACAGAGATGTGTGTGGTTCCTGAGCCCTGTTCGAGACCGCGCCGAGTGGCCTCGTCCGCCATGCGTTTCGCAAGGCCCTTGTTCGAGACCTTCGCTTCGTCCATCACGGCGATCAACTGCGCGTTTGGCTCTCGGCTCATGCTCCCCTGCCAACCCGAGAATGACGGCGAGTATTCATCGTGTCACAGCGGTCTCGCCGGGGGGTCCATTTGTGAACCCCCTTGGCCTTGCGGGTGTTCATGTGAACCCCCAGGGGAACGCTCCCGCTTGCATCCCCTCCGTCGTTGACTGTTCGGCACAGATCGGCGGGCTGTCGGGCTCGCCAGTGCTCGGGAGGGAACGCGGTGGAAGCGCAGCAGAGCAAACACACGGCGAATGCCTCGGGGTCGAGCTTTCTGCGCCGCTCGGTTCACGATCCGGCGCACGGCCACTTCCGATCACTGACGGTCTGCGCGGAAGACGCGGACTGCGTCAAGGCCGCACGCGACACGGTCAGCTCCTATCTCCGTACCTGGGGACTGGCGCACGCGGTCGATGACGCGCGGCTCGTCGTCTCCGAACTCGTCGGCAACGTCGTACACCACGCGGTGCCGGATGACCGCCTGGCCACGCCGGGCGCCGCGCGTCGGGTCGACGTGTCGCTGATGACCTGGCCTGAGGTGCTGGTGATCGGCGTCTCGGATGAAGACTCGACTCCGCCTGATCTCCCTGCGGGTGACTTCATCTCCCCCGCGCTGGCAGGCGACTTTCCCGAGGCGCTGTTGCCGGACCGCGGGCGCGGGCTGCTGATCGTCCAGCGGCTGGCGGAGGCGGTCTGGTGGTCACCGGGGACCAAAGGGGGCAAGACGGTGTGGTGTCGCCTTGACCTCGATCGGCTGCGGGCTGAAAACGCGGCCTGAGAAGCGCCGGGGCGCCGCCCTGGTCTGCTCCCTCGCGATCGGGAGTGGGCGGCGACCCGGTCACCGGCCGGAGCCTGACCTCTCCGGCCCGCGGGCGCGGCTCCTCGGAAGTTTCGAGGGCTTCCCCCTCGATTGAGGGGCCGCGCTCCACAACCCCATACCGAGACCGGACCACCCCCGCGCCTGGCAGCTACCGGGGCCGTCGCGCTGCGTTTTGGCTTTGGTCCAGGGACGAGGTGTGTTTAGGGCGGCCTCTTTTGGCCCCGGGGTACCGGGTTGTTCTGGCCCCGGGTGAGCGACCGGCTCACCTTCGAAGCCCACATCATCGAGACCGGCACCCAGTCCTTCCGCCTCGCCAGCACCACCGCCAAGCGCAAGGCGGCAGCAGCCTGAGAACCTGCCGGCCGGGGGCAAGGACTCACACCTTCGCCCCCGAGCCTCGGCCCTCACGAACACGCAGCTGCATCGCCGAGTGCTCCACGACTACGCTGACGTCATGTCACCGTCAGACTGGACACGGCTCACCGAAGCACGGGGATGGCGCCGACTGGGAATCATTTGCAGTCACGTCATCAGGCGTCCTGTCCTGATCATCGCCCTCGCAGGGCTGGCCTTCCTCATCCCCAGATTCGGCAAAGACTTCCCCGTGCTCTATGGCATGACCCCCCTGGGTGCCGTTCTGATCTTCAGGAGCATGGGCCGCTACCGTGTGGCCGATCCCGCTGACGAGATTGGCGATAAACCCCAAGCCAAGGACGCAGCGGCGAACTGACCGACAACGTTCCCCTGCTGACAATCCTGCCAGCCCCTCGCCCACGGGCGGGCGTCAACAAGGCGCCCGCCCGTCCGCATTCCTGTCAGGGGAAGCAGCCGGGCGGGCTCCGTGGGCCACACGCTACCGGCAACACGAGGTGGCTGCCGCCTTGGCTGCTGATGGTGCTTCGGGCCGTCGGCGGTCCGTGCACCCTACGCATGTTGGTGACCTGCGCGCACCGCTGATTCCAGCTGCCCTACCAGCGGCAGATCGAAGCCGAGCAAAGGCGACGTCGAGAGGGGGCCCGACAAGCACGGGACTATCAACTTGTCAGGTTTGGCAGCCGCAGCCGGATGCTGACGGGGCCCCGGTGGCGGCAACCTCTGCGGGCGGAGATGTCTGTGTGGAGGCGGACATGGGCTTGGTGGCACGCACGATGGCCGAGTGCATGCCGTCGGCGACGGGGTGTGTGGGGGTGATCTCGATGTCGCTGAATCCGGCCGCTTTGAGACCTTCGTGGTACTCCGTGAAGGACAGGGCGCCTGCGATGCAGCCGACGTAGTCGCCGCGTTCCGCACGCTGGGCCGCCGGCAGTGCGTCGTCGGCGACCACGTCGGAGACGCCGATACGGCCGCCGGGCTTCAAGACCCTGAAGGTTTCGGCGAATACGCTGGGCTTGTCCGTCGACAGATTGATCACACAGTTCGAGATCACCACGTCGATGGTGTTCGCCGGGAGCGGGATCGCCTCGATCGTGCCCTTGAGGAACTCGATGTTGGCCGCCTTGGCCTTCGCCGCGTTGGCCAGGGCGAGTTCCAGCATCTCATCCGTCATGTCCAGGCCGTACGCCTTGCCGGTGGGACCGACGCGGCGGGCGGACAGAAGCACGTCGACACCGCCGCCCGAACCGAGGTCGAGGACGCGCTCTCCCTCGTGGAGGTCGGCTACGGCGGTGGGGTTGCCGCAGCCGAGGGATGCGGCCACGGCTTCGGCGGGCAGGGTGTCGCGCTCGTCTGCGGTGTAGAGGGCGGAGCCGAAGTTCTTGTCGACCTCGACGGGCTCGGGCCCGCAGCAGGCGGTGCCGCCTTCGGTCACCTGCACGGCTGCGGCGGCGTAGCGCTGTCGGACGGTTTCGCGCAGGTCGGTGGACCGATCGGACATGACGTACTCCCGGATGGCGGGGCATGGCACTGCCCCGGAACGGCTTGTATTGACGTTCGTTGATGCAACATTGCGCCTTGGATCGAAAAACGTCAACATAGAGGCATGTCGAAACAGGAACTGAAGATCCTCGGCCAGGGTGCCGACGAGGGCTGTTGCCAGGGGCTTGCGTCCGCTCCGTTGGACGAGGGCCAGGCCGTGGAGCTGGCGAAGATCTTCAAGGCCTTGGGCGATCCGGTCCGCCTGCGGCTGATGTCGATGATCGCCTCACGTGGCGAGGGCGGTGAGGTGTGCGTGTGTGACCTGACGCCCGCCTTCGATCTGTCGCAGCCGACCATCTCGCACCACCTCAAGCTGCTCCGGCAGGCAGGACTCATCGACTGCGAGCGGCGCGGGACCTGGGTCTACTACTGGGTGCTGCCCGGCGTACTGGAGCGATTGGCCGCGTTCCTGACCATTGCCGAGCCTGCCGCGGTGCCCGCGTGAGCGTTTCACTGGCGCGACGTGCGCTGGCCGAAGGGGTGGGAACGGCCGCTCTCGTCACCGTAGTGGTCGGCTCCGGGATCCAGGCGGCTGAGCTGTCGCGTGACGTGGGCGTGCAGCTGCTCGCCAACTCGCTGGCCACCGTCTTCGGCCTGGGCGTGCTGATCGTGCTCCTCGGACCGGTCTCCGGCGCCCACTTCAACCCGGTCGTGACTCTCGCGGCCTGGTTCTTCGGGCGCACAAGTGGAGACGGGCCGGCGAAGCGGGAGCTGGTTGCGTACATCTCCGCTCAGACCGTTGGCGCGGCCGGCGGTTCGGTTCTCGCTGATGCCATGTTCGCCGAACCGCTCGTGAAGTGGTCCACGCATGACCGCTCGGGCGGTCACCTGTGGCTGGGCGAGACAGTCGCAACCGCCGGCCTCGTGCTGCTGATCTTCGGCTTGAACCGTGCGGGGCGTGCCCACCTGGGTCCGGCGACGGTGGCGTGCTACATCGGGGCGGCGTACTGGTCCACCTCGTCCACGTCCTTCGCCAACCCGGCGGTGACCATCGGGCGGGCCTTCACGGATACGTTCGCCGGGATCGCGCCGGCCTCCGTTCCCCCGTTCGTCGTCGCTCAACTGGTCGGTGGCATTGTCGGCTTGAGCCTGGTGGCGGCGTTGTTCGGGCGTTCCGTCACCGCTGCGGCGAATGCCCCTGTCCCGCACAGCGCCGTTGAATCCGTTGCTCCCGCCGCTCCCTGATCCGTTCTGCCCAAGAAGAGACGCCATGACTGCTCCCAGCGACCGCCCGTCCGTCCTGTTCGTCTGCGTCCACAACGCGGGCCGTTCCCAGATGGCTGCGGCCTTCCTCGCCCATCTTGCGGGGGAGCGCGTTGAGGTCCGCTCCGCCGGCTCGACCCCTGCCGACACCGTCAATCCGTCCGTGGTGGAGGCGATGAAGGAACGCGGCATCGACATCTCCGCCGAGACGCCGAAGGTACTCACGGTGGATGCCGTACGGGCATCGGACGTCGTGATCACGATGGGCTGCGGTGACACCTGCCCAGTCTTCCCGGGCAAGCGGTACCTCGACTGGCAGTTGGACGACCCTGCCGGGCAGGGGGTCGATGCGGTGCGCCCGATCCGGAACGAGATCGAGCGGCGTATTCGCGAGTTGGTGAACGAGCTGCTGGACTGACCGCACCGAAACTGACCGCACCGAAGTTGCTGCCCCTGACGGTCAAGAACGCGGGACCCGGCACCGGCTTCGAACGGCCAGGCGCACTGAGACAGGGGTGGCCCCGCAGGGGGGTGCGGGGCCGGGTTGGGGTTAGGCGGTGGTGAGGGCGCATTGGCCGCGGTCTGCCTTTGTCGGGCCCGCGGCGGTGGGGCGGACGTCGAAGTCGAACATGGCCGTGGGCACGTACAGCGAGCAGCATGCGTTGGGGATGTCGACGATGCCGCTGATGCGTCCCTCGACGGGCGCGGAGCCGAGCAGCAGATAGGCCTGTTCGCCGCTGTAGCCGAACCGCTTGAAGTACTCGACGGCGTTGAGGCAGGCCCGCCGGTAGGCCAGCGTGGCGTCCATGTAGAAGTTGGTGTCCGTGTCGTGGTCGACCGAGACCCCGATGAAACTCATGAACTCCGTGTAGCGCGGCTCGACGTTGCCGGGCATGAACACCGGGTTGGTGGTGATGCCGTACGCCTCCATGCCGCCCTTGATCAGGTCGATGTGGAAGTCGATGTAGCCGCCCATCTCGATGGCGCCGCAGAAGGTGATCTCTCCGTCGCCCTGGCTGAAGTGCAGGTCGCCCGCGGAGAGTTTGGCGTCCTGGACGTACACCGGGAAGAAGGCACGCGAGCCGCGGGTCATGTTCTTGATGTCCTGGTTGCCGCCGTTCTCCCGGGCCGGCACCGTGCGGGCGCCTTCCTCGCCGATGCGGGTGGCGAGGTCCCCGGTGGCCGTGCCGGCGAGCGCGTTGTTGGCGTCGGGAGGTATGGCGAGCGGCGGTACCCGGTTCGGGTCGGTGTCGATGAGCGCCTTCTCGCGGGCGTTCCAGCGGTCGAGCATTTCGGCCGACGGCGCCGTTCCGAACAGCCCGGGGTGGGTGATCCCGGTGTAGCGGATGCCGGGCAGGTGGCGGGAGACCGCCTGTTGGCCGTGGAAGTTCCAGATGGCCTTGTAGGAGTCCGGGAAGTAGTCGGTCAGGAACCCTCCGCCGTTGGCCTTGGCGAAGATGCCGGTGTAGCCCCAGCCCTGGCCGGCCGCGTCCCCGCGCTGCTGCGGTACGGGACCGAGGTCGAGGATGTCGACGACGAGCAGGTCGCCGGGTTCGGCCCCCTCCACGCCGATCGGCCCGCTGAGCATGTGGGGGATGGTCAGGTCGATGTCGCGTACGTCGTTGGCGGAGTCGTTGTCGCCGATCTGGCAGTCGGTCCAGTCACGGCACTCGACGCGGAACTCGGCTCCTGGCTTGACCATGGTGACGTTGGGGACGTCGGGATGCCACCTGTTGTGCCCCGGTACGTCCTGCTCGCGCATGGATTTGCTCTGGTCGACGGTGAAGAGAACTTCAGGCATGGCAATTTCCTCATTGCTTCCGGTCCGGTCAGGTGGGTGTGCTCGACTCGGTCGTCGAAGCGGTGGTAGCCGGACGGTTCCGGGTATTCCGGGTGAGCGGCCACAGCGCCCCGAACACCACGACCGCGAAGGCCCCCAGGGCGATGGCGGTCTCATCGGGGTGTTTCCAGTAGCCGGAGAGCAGCAGAGCGGCGGGGATCACACCCGTCACCCAGCCCTCGATCGCCGTGACCCAGCCCGTATAGGCGGTGAGCCGTTCCTTCTTGAGACCGAGCAGCAAGAAGAACAGGAACCACAGAAACGCCCAGTAGAGCCAGATGACTCCGAAGGGGTTGTCCTTCACGAGCCGGAAATTGACGTACGAATACCCCAGGGCCGTGATGGCCACGAAGAGCGAGTAATAACCGACCCCGGTGGTGTCGAGGACGACCAGGAGGCCGATGCCTACATAGAGATAGGTGAAGCCGAAAAGATACAGGCCGGACGCCGCCAGTATCTTCTTCGGGTCGTTGTCGGCCACGAAGATGAGATAGGTCGGCGTCAGGACCTGGAGCGCGCCCACGAAGAGGTTGAACACCGCCGCCGAGCGGGCTTCGACCTTTCCGAGCAGCAGCAGTCCGTTGATGTAGAGCACCGCACCGACGAAGAGCAGTCCCACGTTCGCCACGGGGAGGCACCTCCTAAGCCCGCATGGGCAGCGGAGTCATGAGACGTTCCGCTCGTCGGCCACCGTCCTCAGGGGCGCGGCAACCGCGGCAGCGCGGGGTGCGTACGTCGGCGCACCCCGTTGCCCGGCGGGAGTTCGGAGACCACCGCCGGGGCCTCACGGGACTGCTCCTCCCGGGCCCGCAGGGCAGTGGCCGCATGCGAGGTCCGCGAAAGGCCGGGGGAGGAGAACACACGTCTCGCTTCGCCCGCGCATTCAGGGCATCCTTGGGTTTTGGGCGCCGTACCGATGGCCAGTTTCACATCGAATGGCCCGCACCGGCTGCACACATACTCGTAGGTTGCCATCAGCAGCCTCCGGGAGCAGTTTTCCCTCTTCCAGGAGACGTCCGGCCATTCCGTGTGTCAAATCCGCGGGCCGCGGCTCGCGTCGGCCGGTGCCGTACGATTCACGGGCCGAGTGGCAGTAGGCCAGAACGTGCGCGCCGTGCCCGATCGGCCGCCGGAAGGGTCCGCAGTGGTAGACGCTCGTGAGCGCCGCAATGCCCCCCACGGACACGCCCAGGTGCTGACCGTGATCGCCGTGGGCGGGTCGATCGGCGCCTGCGCCCGGTACGCGGCGGCGCTGCTGTGGCCGACCGGCGCGGCCGGTTTCCCCTGGACGACGCTGGGTGTGAACGCCGTCGGATGTCTCGTCATCGGTGTGTTCCTGGTGGCGATCACCGAGGGGTGGTCCGCGCACCCGTTGCTGCGGCCGTTCTTCGGCACCGGGGTTCTCGGCGGCTTCACGACCTTCTCCACGTACTGCGCCGACATCGAGCGCCTGGTGCGCGAGGACCGGGTCGGCCTCGCCATGGGATACCTGGTCGCGACCGTGGTGCTGGCGCTCGTGGCCGTGCGGGTCGGTGCGGTCGCCGCCCGCCGGTTCGCCCTGGCGAGGAGGTGACCGCGTCGATGAGGTTTCTGCTCGTCGCGCTCGGCGGCGCCGTCGGCGCCCCCTTGCGGTATCTGATCGACCGGGCCGTCGAGGCCCGCCACGACACCGCCTTCCCGTGGGGCACCTTCGCCGCCAACGCTGCCGGGTCGGCGATCCTGGGCGCGCTGACCGGGGCGGCCCTGGTCGCCGCCGTACCGCAGGAGGTGCGGCTCCTTCTCGGCACCGGGCTGTGCGGCGCCCTGACCACGTACTCCACGTTCTCGTACGAGACGCTGCGGCTGGCCGAGGCCGGCTCGCGGTTTCTCGCGGCGGCCAATGTGATCGTCTCGATCCTCGCGGGACTCGGGTCGGTCTACCTCGGCCTGGCCCTCGCCGAGGCCGTATTCCGATAGCCGGAAGATCGAATCCCGGGCCGGGAAGATCAAGAAATCCGGTGCCGTGGTAAACGCAATGCCCGCTGTGAGCCGATTCACCAGGAATCTGCTGGACGTGAGCGGCCCAAGCCTTTAGCTTCGTTAATTAAGTTCGTTTTTCTCTGTGCGGAGGCAGCCTGCACCGCACACCAGTGTCTCGCGCTAAACGGGGTGCACATCGGGAAGGTGGATCAGTGAGCAGCATGGACGCCGTATGGGTACGAGGCGTGAACGGCATTCAGATGCATCACGTGACCGACCTTCAAGACGCCGGCCGGTTCCTGGGCAACGCGGCGATGGCGCTGCGGGCGGCCCATGTGCGGACCGGCGCCGACAACTACTCCAGCCTCGCCGCCGAACTGAAGAACCTGGTGGAGCGGGTGCGGCTGCTGGAGGACGAGGCGCGGTCGCGCATGCGTGACCTGCACTCCACCGATCCGGAGCGGTTCGCCCGCTGCCGGGACGGCCATGAGCCGTGGCCCGGCGAGATCGAGGCGGGGTTCATTCCGCGCCACACCTGCCAGGACGAGTGCCTCTACCACGACCGCGGGGTCGTCGAAGCCCTCACGCAGTGCATCTGCGGCCGCCCGCCGTGCCGAGCCTGCGAAATCGGCGGCAAGCTCTGAGTCGGCCGCAGCTTTGAGTCCAAGGTAAGGACAGCGCCCCCGAAGGGGCGCGGGGCTGTATCGATATGCGGCTCCGCCGCGCGGGCGCGCCCAGCCACGACGGCGCCGCAGACGACCGCTCGGCTCCGGCGTACGGCGGCCGGCCTCGGCGGGACCGAATCACCGGGACTGATCACCAGGGCCTGGCGCCCGGCGCGGGATCCCGGGCGCCCCGACGGGACGGTTGAATCGGACGAAACGGGGGAACCGGTGGTTGTCCGATTCCGCAGAGACGCCCCGAAGGGGGTGCGTCCGATGTCAACAGGCGCGCTTGCGGCGATCGTCGTCCTGGCGGTGGTGGTCGTCGTGCTGGCCGCTGTGACGGCCTCGCTCTTGATGAGGCGACGTCGTCTCCGTGACCGTTTCGGCCCCGAGTACGAGCGGACGGTCGAGGGCTCGGGGGGCCGGCTGGCCGGTGAGCGTGAACTCAGGGAGCGGGAGAAGCGGCACGACGCCCTGGAGATCAAGCCGCTGCCCGCCGCCGCCCGCGAGCGGTATGTGGGTGAATGGCGCGGAGTCCAGGAGGAGTTCGTGGACCGGCCGCGGGACGCGGTGCACGACGCGGACCGGCTGGTGACCTCCCTCATGCACGACCGCGGCTACCCGACCGAGGGGTACGAACAGCAGATGAAGGACCTCTCGGTGGAGCACGGCAACACCCTCGACCACTACCGGTCGGCCCACCAGATCGAGGCGCTCAGCACCCGCCAGCAGGCCACCACCGAGCAACTGCGTGGCGCCATGGTCCATTACCGGGCGCTCTTCGACGAGTTGCTCTCCGAGGGCGGCAGGGCCCAGCCCGCCCGCTGAGCAGGTCCGGCGACGTCCGTCACGGCGCCCACAGCGCCCTAAGCGGCGCGGGCCTGTATCGATGGGCGGCTCCGCCGCGGTGGCGGAAGCCCGCGGCAGATCTGCGCCCTGCAGGGGCGCGGGGAACTGCGCGCAGAGCCACAACGCACCCGCCACCCGACGTGTCTGCCGGACGCGTCGGCCGCCGGGCGCGCCGCCCCGCCGCACACCCGATGCACCCGGTGCGCATGCGGAGACGGAGTTCATCGACGACCCGCGCGACGCCGTGCGTGCCGCCGGCGCGCTGGTCGTCGAGGTCGTGCAGACATCGGCCCACACCGGCGGGAGCGGCCCGCTGCTGACCGGCGGACCTGCGCCGGCGCAAGCCGACACGCGCGGCCACACCCCTGGCCGCGCGGTCATACTTTCGCGCATTAAATCTTGTCATCAGGCACCCGGATACCCCTTGAGGGCGATTCAATCCCCCGAATGTCCGACACCTGGCCCACGGGTGTGCTCGTTAAGTGACCGTGATCTGGAAAGAGGGATGCGGAGCCATGAACCACCCGTCGGTCGGTGACGAATGCGGGTCGGTCGGCGGGGGGTCTGGACCCAACCACTGCTCGGACCTGCTCGATGATTTCCTGGACAAGATCAGAAAAATGGAGAGCGAATATCTGCGCGCTCTCGACGGAACGTGCTGAGCGGGAGCGCGGAGGAATTATCGGATGGACGGGAATTACGACGAGGCCGGTCTCTACAACCGTCACTACGCCCTGAGAACCGACCCAGACACACTCACCCAGCCCGCGTACGACACGGTGTCCCTGTCGGCGCAGCAGAGCTGGCATCCGCCGGCGCCCGAGGCCACCCACGCCTGGGACCTGGACGACGAACTGGCCCGGATGCTGTCCACCGCGGCCGCGACGGGCACCGCGCCCCGAGTGACCCGGCGCCCGCCCCGCAGAAGCGGCCGACGGCGACTGCGCACGGAGTCCCACTTCCTGGACGGCGGCCACCGGGTCACCCATGTGACGGTCCTGATCGTGGCGATCACCCTGTGCGCCGCGTCCATGCTGGGCTGGTCCGTCTCCTACTCCTACGGGCAACTGCGCACCATCGCCTTCTCCGTGCTGCCCTCGGACCTCGCGCAGTGGTGGCCGCTCACGGTGTACGGGCCCTGGTTCGTGGCGGCCCTGTCCATCCTGCGGGCGACGGTGCAGCGCCGCAGCGCACGACGGTCCTGGGGGGTCATCCTGGCGGCCTCGGCCATGGCGGTGGCGCTGTGCGTCAGCCACTCCTCGCGCTCGCTGCTGTCGTACGTGATGCTCGGAATTCCGCCGATCACCGCCCTGGTCTGCTTCTGGGAGCTGGTCGGCCAGGTCTCCCCCCGGTTCCGTCCCCGGCACGGCGCGCACGCGCAGCGCAACTCCAAGAACTGACGGCACGACTCCTGGACGTGCGGCCCTGATCGGCGGCGGACGCGTCAGGCCCGCCGGGCCCGCTGCATCCGTACGGGCGTTCGGTGCGTCTATACCGGCATGGAGACCGGTATGGATCTCGAAAAGCGCCCGCCCCCACCGCCGTCCGAGCCGCGGCCCCCGGAGGGGTGTCTCGTTGTCGCGATCCGGATGCCCGTGCGGATCGTGGTGCTCGTGCTGGTGGTGCCGGTACGGCTCGCATGGGACGCCCTGGTCGCGGCCGGGCGGCTGCTCACCGACTCCGTGCTGCGGCCGCTCGGGCGGGCCCTGCTGTGGCTCGGCCGTACCGTTCTCGTTTGGCCCCTGGTCGCGCTGTGGCGATACGTCGTCGTGCCCGCGGGCAAGGCGCTCGGCCTGCTCGGACACGTCCTTGTCGTGGTACCGCTGGACTGGCTGTACCGGTATGCGCTGACGCCCGTCGGACACGCACTCGCCGGGCTGGCGCGGGCGGCCGGCGCCGGGCTGGCGTGGCTGTACGCGCGCGTGCTCGCCCCGGCCGGCCGCGGCGTCGGCCGCTTCCTGAGGGGCGCGGGGACGCTGCTCGCCGCCCTGGGCACCGGGGTGTTCGCCGTCGTCGCCTGGCTGCTGCGCCATCTGCTCGTCGTGCCCGCGCAATTCCTGTACGTCCACCTCCTCGCGCCCGTCGGACGGGCCCTGGCCTGGTGCGTCGGTGCGCTCGTCACCGGGATCGGAGCCGTCCTGTACTGGACGGCCCGCATCCTGTTCGTGTTGCCCGCCCTCGCGCTGTGGCGCTGGGTGCTCGTGCCCGCCGGCCGGGTCCTCGCCGTCGTCGCCCGGGAGATCGGTACGGCGCTCGGTCACGCCTGGCGGGTCGCCGGGTACGTCTCCCGCGCCGTCGGACGCTTCCTCGCGACCCTCTTCCGGTGGCTCCTGGTGGAGCCGGTGCGCTGGGCGTACCGGACGGTTCTCACTCCCGTCGGGCACGTCATCAGGGACGCGGTGCTGCGGCCCGCCGCCGAGGCCGCGCGCGCCGTGGGACGGACCACCCGGCAGGCGCTGGCCGCCGCACGCGAGACGGCACGGCAGGTGCGCGCCGACGTCCGCAGGGCGCTGTTCGGCGAGCCGCGGCGGCCGGAGCCGGTCGAGCGCCGGGAACTCGACGGCCGTGAGACACGTACTCTTGGTAGCAGTACGACCGCACTCACTAAGGACTGAACGACACTGGGCAAGCGACAGCCCGAAGGCCCGCCGCCCGCACCGGCGGTGCAGCGCATCCGACTGCGCTACACCAAGCGCGGCCGCCTCCGGTTCACCAGCCACCGTGACTTCCAGCGCGCCTTCGAGCGTGCGCTGCGCCGTGCCGAGGTGCCGATGGCGTACTCGGCGGGGTTCACGCCGCATCCGAAGGTGTCGTACGCCAATGCCGCACCCACCGGCACGGGCAGTGAGGCGGAGTACCTGGAGATCGCGCTCGCCGACGCCCGCGACCCGGGCACGCTGCGTGTTCTGCTCGACGAGTCGCTGCCCGCCGGGCTCGACGTCGTCGACGCGGTCGAGGCCCGCACGGCGGGGCTCGCCGACCGGCTGACCGCCTCCGTGTGGGAGCTGCGGCTGGACGGCGTCGAACCGGCCGAGGCGGCACGCGCGGTGAAGGCGTTCACCGAGGCCGGCACCGTCGAGGTGCAGCGCATGACCAAGAACGGCGTGCGGACGTTCGACGCCCGCGCCGCCGTCGTCGGTCTCGAGTGCCTGGCGAGCGCGGAAACGTACAGTTCGCAGCCTGATAGGCCGACCGGCCAGCCCTGTGCGATACTGCGGCTGGTTGTTCGGCACGTGACGCCTGCCGTACGACCCGACGACGTCCTGTCCGGTCTCCGCGCCGTGGCCGACCTGGCGCCGCCGGTCCCCGCAGCGGTGACCAGGCTGGCGCAGGGGCCGTTCGATGAAGAGACCGGCACGGTGACCGACCCGCTCGCGCCCGACCGCGAGGCAGCAGCGACCGAGCCGCAACCGGCCGCCGCCACTGCCGCCGCGACGGCGCCGGCGCCGGAAGGTCCCGCGTAGGGACGGGCGTCGAAGCGCCGCCCTCGTACTCGGGAGCCACCTGGGTCGGGCAGCGCACCGACCAGAAGACTTTCGCCAGGCCGTAGGCAACACGGCGTACGGAACCGGCGAGACAGGACACAGAGAGCTCCCGTGCGGCGCCCGCGCCCCGGCGGCGGTCATCGCGCATCGAGCGGGCCGCGGACGTCAGCGGCGGTCGATCCAGCGGATCGACGCCGGACCAGGCGCGGCGCCCGGGAGCCTGACGGGAGAAACGCCCGCATGCTCGAACCGATCGAACCCGTCGAGGGTTCCGAACCCAACACTCCTAGCGACACCCTGCCGCCGCGCAGGCGTCGCCGTGCCGCCTCCCGCCCGGCGGGCCCGCCTGCCGGTGCCGAGGCCAACGCCGAGGTGACCGCGGAGACCCCGGTCGCCGAGGTGAGCGTCGAGACGACGGCGGGCGCCGAGGCGCCTGTGACCGTTGTGACCGACGAGCCAGTGAAGACCGCAGAGACCGAAGAGGCTGAAGAGATCCAAGAGGTCAAGGAAATCAACGGGGCTGAAGAGGCGACGGCAGAGGCGGCGGCGCGCGAGTCCGCGATCGCCGAAGCGCCCGTCGCCGAGGAGCCCGCGCCCCCCGCTCGTACGCGTCGTCGTGCGGCCCGCCGCGCCTCCGCGCCCGCCGGATCACCCACCGGCGCGGAGACCGTCGTACCGGCCGCGGGGCCGGTGGCCGAGGAGCAGACCGAGACCGTGACCGCCGAGGCGCCCGCCGCCGAGACGCCGGTCGCCGTCGAGGAGCCCGCGCCCGCCGCCCGCCCGCGTCGCCGTGCCGCGCGGCGCGCGTCCGCCCCTGCCGGCACCCCGGCCGCCGTGGAGGACGCCGCCGAGACCGTCGTACCGGTGACCGCCGAGACCACCGTGGCGCCTGCCGCCGAGACGGGTCCCGTCGCCGAGGAGCCCGCGCCCGCCGCTCGTACGCGTCGCCGGGCCACGCGCCGCGTGTCCGCGCCCTCCGGTGCTCCGGCCGCCGAGGCGGCCGAGACCGCGGAGAGTGCCGCGCCCGCCGGGGCCGGTGCCCCCGCGGAGGTGCCCGCCGTCGAGGTGCCGGCCGCCGACACATCGGTCGCCGCCGAGGAGCCCGCGCCCGCCGCTCGTACGCGTCGCCGGGCCACACGCCGCGTGTCCGCGCCCTCCGGTGCTCCGGCCGCCGAGGCGGCCGAGACCGTGGAGAGTGGCGCGCCCACCGAGGCCGACGAGGCTGTGGAGAGCACCGCGCCCGGCGCGGAACCCGTCGAGGTTCCGGTCACCGCCGAGACCCCCGTCGCCGTCGAGGTGCCCGCCGGGGCCGAGGAGACCGGGGCGCGGCGCGTCCGCCGTCGGGCCGCGCGCCGGGTGTCCGCGCCCGCCGGTGCGCCCGCCGCCGAGACGGGTCCCGCCGCCGAGGCCGCACCGGCCGTCGAGGGCGGTCCCGCCGTCGAGACCGGTGCCGTCGCCGAGACCCGTGCCGCCGAGGCCGCGCGGTCCGTCGCGGTCGAGACCAAGCCCGCCGAGCCCGCCGAGTCCGCCGAGGAGCACGCTCCGCGTCGGACCCGTCGTCGTGTTGTGCGGCAGGCCGCCTCCGGGTTCTCCGAGCCCGCGCGGCAGCCCGCTCAGCCCTCCGCCCAGGAGCCCGACCCGGAGTCCGCCGCGGACGCCGGGGCCGAGGCGTCGCGCCGGCCCGCGCGACCAGCCGTCGCCGTGTTCCAGGCGCCGGTGTTCACCGAACCGAAGTTCCAGACCCCGGAGCGGGCCGCCGCCGAAGCCGCCGCGGAGGCCGCCGAGGCGGAGGAGCCCGAGGAGGTCGCCGAGGAGCAGGCCGAGACCGGCACGCGGCGCCGCCGTCGCCGCCGGGCCACCGGCTACGGCGACGAGGCACCCGCCGTCGAGACCCACGCCGAGGACAGCGCCGAGGAGCCGGAGGAGCCGGAGGACTCGGCCGAGGACGCCGACGGCGACGAGGCGGAGGAGACCGGCTCGCGCCGCCGCCGCCGCCGCGGCGGCCGGCGCCGGCGTCGCGGTGACTCCGGTGACGGCGAGGCCGGCGAGGGCGTGGACGCCGAGTCCGACGAACTCGCCGCCGACCAGGCCGCGCAGGACGCCGAGGACACGGCCGAGCAGGAGGAAGAGGACGCCGAGGACGCCCGCGCCGACGAGAGCACCGGCTCCAGCTCCAGCAGCCGGCGCCGTCGTCGGCGGCGCCGCCGTGCCGGTGACGCCTCCGTCGACGCGGAGCCCGACGAGGGCGACCCGGAGCGCACGGTCGTCAAGGTCCGTGAGCCCCGCAAGCCCTCCGAGCCGTCCGACGAGGTGCAGTCCATCAAGGGCTCCACGCGGCTCGAAGCCAAGAAGCAGCGTCGCCGCGAGGGCCGCGAGCAGGGCCGTCGCCGCGTCCCGATCATCACCGAGGCCGAGTTCCTGGCCCGCCGCGAGGCCGTCGAGCGGGTGATGGTCGTCCGGCAGAACGGCGACCGCACGCAGATCGGCGTCCTGGAGGACGGCGTGCTCGTCGAGCACTACGTCAACAAGGAGCAGTCGACCTCGTACGTCGGCAACGTCTACCTCGGCAAGGTGCAGAACGTGCTGCCGTCGATGGAGGCCGCCTTCATCGACATCGGCAAGGGCCGCAACGCCGTGCTCTACGCCGGCGAGGTCAACTTCGAGGCGCTCGGGCTCGCGAACGGCCCACGCCGCATCGAGTCCGCGCTGAAGTCCGGCCAGTCCGTGCTCGTCCAGGTCACCAAGGACCCCATCGGACACAAGGGCGCGCGTCTGACCAGCCAGGTCTCGCTGCCCGGCCGCTACCTCGTGTACGTGCCCGAGGGCTCCATGACCGGCATCAGCCGCAAGCTGCCCGACACCGAGCGGGCGCGGCTGAAGACCATCCTCAAGAAGATCGTCCCCGAGGACGCGGGTGTCATCGTGCGCACCGCCGCCGAGGGAGCGAGCGAGGAGGAGCTGCGCCGGGACGTCGAGCGGCTGCAGGCGCAGTGGGAGGACATCCGCAAGAAGGCGAAGAGCGGCGGCTCCAGTGCGCCTTCGCTGCTGTACGGCGAGCCGGACATGACCGTCCGGGTCGTGCGCGACATCTTCAACGAGGACTTCTCCAAGGTCATCGTCAGCGGTGACGACGCCTGGGAGACCGTCCACGGGTACGTCGCGCACGTCGCGCCTGACCTCGCCGACCGGCTGCAGAAGTGGACCAGCGAGGTCGACGTCTTCGCCACGTACCGGATCGACGAGCAACTGGCCAAGGCGCTGGACCGCAAGGTCTGGCTGCCCAGCGGCGGTTCGCTGGTCATCGACCGGACCGAGGCGATGGTCGTCATCGACGTCAACACCGGCAAGTTCACCGGTCAGGGCGGCAACCTGGAGGAGACCGTCACCAGGAACAACCTGGAGGCGGCGGAGGAGATCGTGCGCCAGCTGCGGCTGCGCGACCTCGGCGGCATCATCGTCATCGACTTCATCGACATGGTGCTGGAGTCCAACCGGGACCTGGTGCTGCGGCGCCTGCTGGAGTGCCTGGGCCGGGACCGCACGAAGCACCAGGTGGCGGAGGTGACCTCGCTGGGCCTGGTGCAGATGACCCGCAAGCGGGTCGGCCAGGGCCTGCTGGAGTCCTTCTCGGAGACCTGCGTCCACTGCAACGGCCGCGGCGTCATCGTGCACATGGAGCAGCCGGTGTCCGTGGGCGGCGGCGGCAAGCGCAAGAAGCGCGGGCGCGGCGGCGACGGACAGGTGCAGGAGGCCGAGGCCGCGGTCGTGGAGACGACCGTGACCGCCGAGCAGGAGGCGGAGACCGAGGCCGAGGTCGCGGCGGAGGCCGCCGTGCCGGTCGCGCTCCCCGCGCCGGACTTCGCGCCCGACGAGGAGCTGTACAGCAGCGTCGCCGAGGCGGAGGCCGCGGCGTCCGGCCGCGGGCGCACCCGGCGCCGGGCGAGCCGCCGGGCCTCGGCTCCGGCGAGCGCGCCCAGGGGCGAGTCCGTACGGCCGGAGGCGACGGCTCCCGCGGCCGAGGCGGAGGCCACGCGGCCGGTGCAGCCGGTGCCCGCCGCCGAGGCGCAGGCCGAGCCGGTGGCGGTCGAGGACCCGGCCGTCGCCGCGCCCCCCGCCGCCGAGGAGGCCGCGCCGACCGGCCGTACGCGGCGCCGCGCGACCCGGAAGGTGTCGGCACCGGCCGGTTCCCCCGCGGGCGCCGAGGCGGCCGTGGTGACGGTCACCGAGGCCGCGCCCGCGGCCGAGGAGCCGGCGGCCGAACAGGCGGCGCTCGCCGCACCGGACGCGGAGGAGCCCGCTGAGGCGGCCGCCCCGGCCCGTCCGCGGCGCCGCGCCGTGCGCAAGGCCACCGCGCCGACCGCCGCGGAGGAGGCCGCCGTGGTGGTGGTCCCGTCGACCGCGGCGGAGGAGGCGGCCCCGGCCGAGGGCGAGCCGACGGAACCGGTCGAGTCGGCTGAGTCGGCCGGCTCGGCAGAATCGGCCGAGGAAGCGGCTCCCGCCAAGAAGGCGGCCCGCAAGACCGCCAAGAAGGCCACGGCGAAGAAGGCCGCCACCAAGAAGACCGCGGCCAAGAAGACGGCAGCGAAGAAGACGACGGCCAAGAAGGCGGCGAAGACCGCCAAGACGGCCGCCGCCAAGT
The DNA here is from genome assembly GCF_044765425.1 of Streptomyces sp. NPDC102462. NCBI lineage: Bacteria > Bacillati > Actinomycetota > Actinomycetes > Kitasatosporales > Streptomycetaceae > Streptomyces > Streptomyces sp. NPDC102462. Next base: position 22,646 of record NZ_JBIWKB010000034.1, read on the forward strand.
CGACGGCGAAGAAGACCGCGGTCTCGGCCGCCGCCGACGAGAGCTGACCGCGTCCGACGCGGGGTGCGCCCCCGGTGCGGGGGGGGGGGGGGGGGGGGGGGGGGGGCCCCCCCCCCCCCGCGCCGGGGGGGGGGGGGGCGCCCCCCCCGCCCCCCCCCGCCCCGGCCGGGGGGGGGGGGGGGGCCCCGCCGGCGCCCCCCCCCCCCCCCGCCGGCGCCCCCCCCCCCCCCGGCCGCCCCCCGCGGGGGGGGGGGGGGCCCCCGGGGGGGGGGGGGGGGGGGGCCCCGGGCCCCCCCCCCCACCCCGCTCGGACGGGGCCCGGTTTGACCCTCCCGGTCAGCTCCCCGTAACCTTGGCCGTCGGTGTGTCCGTCCATAGAGGCGCGCCACATCCCCGTAAACCTCTTCCTCCCGGGCACAGGGTTGGCCGGGAGAGGTCGTCCGTGCTGTTCCGGGCGGCTGGCCTTCGGGGGTGCCGTTTCCGAGCGAGAGAGAGATCCGCGTGTACGCCATCGTGCGCAGCGGTGGCCGCCAGCACAAGGTTGCTGTCGGTGACATCGTCGAGGTTGACAAGATTTCCACTGCCGAGGTTGGCGACACGGTCGAGCTCTCGACCCTGCTCGTTGTCGACGGCGACGCTGTGACCAGCGACCCGTGGGTGCTGGCCGGCATCAAGGTCCAGGCCGAGGTCGTGGACCACCACAAGGGCCAGAAGATCGACATTCTGCGCTACAAGAACAAGACCGGCTACCGCCGTCGCCAGGGCCACCGCCAGCAGTACACGGCGATCAAGGTCACCGCGATCCCCGCGGCTGCGAAGTAAGGACTGAGGAGACATGGCACACAAGAAGGGCGCATCGTCCACCCGGAACGGTCGCGACTCCAACGCCCAGCGGCTCGGCGTGAAGCGCTTCGGCGGTCAGGTCGTGAACGCGGGTGAGATCCTCGTCCGCCAGCGCGGCACCCACTTCCACCCGGGCGCGGGCGTCGGCCGTGGCGGCGACGACACGCTGTTCGCGCTGCAGGCCGGTGCGGTGGAGTTCGGTAGCCACCGCGGCCGCAAGGTCGTGAACATCGTCCCGGTCGCCTGACCCAGGCGCCCGACCGTACGTTTCGCGAGGCGGACCTCACTTCCCGGGCGGGAAGGCGGGTCCGCCTTTCGCGTGTTACCCAGCACGTCATTCGCATCCCCGGCCGTCGGCCGGGGCATCCCCAGGAGGCACCCACCATGACCACCTTCGTGGACCGCGTCGAACTGCATGTCGCCGCGGGTAACGGAGGTCACGGCTGTGCCTCCGTACACCGCGAGAAGTTCAAGCCGCTGGGCGGCCCGGACGGCGGCAACGGCGGACGCGGCGGCGATGTGATCCTGACCGTCGACCAGTCGGTCACCACGCTGCTCGACTACCACCACTCCCCGCACCGCAAGGCCACCAACGGCAAGCCGGGCGAGGGCGGCAACCGCTCCGGCAAGGACGGCCAGGACCTGGTCCTGCCGGTGCCGGACGGCACCGTCGTGCTGGACAAGGCGGGCCGGGTGCTCGCCGACCTGGTCGGGCACGGCACGTCGTACATCGCCGCGCAGGGCGGCCGGGGCGGGCTCGGCAACGCGGCGCTGGCCTCGGCCCGGCGCAAGGCGCCCGGATTCGCGCTGCTCGGCGAGCCGGGCGGCCTCCAGGACATCGTGCTGGAGCTGAAGACGGTCGCCGACGTGGCCCTCGTCGGCTATCCGAGCGCGGGCAAGTCCTCGCTGATCTCGGTGCTGAGCGCGGCCAAGCCGAAGATCGCGGACTACCCCTTCACCACACTCGTGCCGAACCTGGGCGTGGTGACCGCGGGCGCGACCGTGTACACCGTCGCCGATGTGCCGGGGCTGATCCCCGGCGCCAGCCAGGGCAAGGGGCTCGGCCTGGAGTTCCTGCGGCACGTGGAGCGGTGCAGCGTGCTGGTGCATGTGTTGGACACGGCGACCCTGGAGTCCGACCGCGACCCGCTCTCCGACCTCGACGTCATCGAGGAGGAGCTGAAGCAGTACGGCGGGCTCGGCGACCGGCCCCGGATCGTCGTCCTCAACAAGGTCGACGTGCCGGACGGCAAGGACCTGGCCGAGATGGTGCGACCGGACCTGGAGGCGCGCGGCTTCCGCGTCTTGGAGGTGTCCGCGGTGGCGCACATCGGCCTGCGGGAACTGTCGTACGCGCTCGGTGAGCTGGTGGCCGCGGCACGGGCCGCGAGGCCGAAGGAGGAGGCGACGCGGATCGTCATCCGGCCGAAGGCGGTCGACGAGGCGGGCTTCACCGTGACGCGCGAGGACGACGCCCTGTTCCGGGTGCGCGGCGAGAAGCCGGAACGCTGGGTGCGGCAGACCGACTTCAACAACGACGAGGCCGTCGGCTACCTCGCCGACCGGCTCAACCGCCTCGGTGTGGAGGAGGAGTTGCTGAAGGCGGGCGCGCGCGCCGGGGACGGCGTCGCGATCGGCCCCGAGGAGAACGCGGTCGTCTTCGACTGGGAGCCTTCGGTGATGGCGGGCGCGGAGATGCTGGGCAGGCGCGGCGAGGACCACCGGCTGGAGGAGCAGCGGCCCGCCGTCCAGCGGCGGCGCGAGCGGCAGGCCGAACGCGACGAGGCCACCCACGAGTTCGACACCTTCGACCCCTTCGAGTGAGCCGCGCGGTTCCCCGGGCCGGCCGGCCCGGGAACCGGCCCGAACCGCTGATCTGACGTCAGACCCGTTGCGGCACCGCCACGTTCGCGTGGCCGTATGGCCGCGACGGGTCTTTCACTGTCCGACTGTTTGTCATGCACGCGCATGCCTGTGTTCAGGGGGCGGTTCGTCCGGCCGTGGCAGCTTCCCAGTGTCCATGCCCAAGAGGCCACTGTGGCAAGGGAGTCCGCGCATGACCGCAGCTGTATCGCCCGACCGCCGCCGTCTGCTGACCGCCGGTGCCGCCGTGCTCGGCGCCGCCGCCTCCGCCCCGCTGTGGCTGCCCACCACGGCCCGGGCGGCCGAGACCGCGCTGCCCGACGGGGTGTTCGGCCTCGGCGTCGCCTCCGGCGACCCTCCCCCACTGCCTTGACGGCGTGGGGGGACCCCCACCCGACGGCATCGTGCTGTGGACCCGGCTCGCCCCCGACCCGCTGAACGGCGGCGGGATGCCCGACGCCGTCGTCCCGGTGCAGTGGGAGATCGCCGAGGACGAGCGGTTCCGGCGGACCGTGCGCCGGGGCGTGGCCCGGGCCCGGCCCGAGTACGGACACAGCGTCCACGTGGACGTGCGGGGGCTGCGCCCCGAGCGCGCCTACTGGTACCGCTTCCGGGCCGGCGGCCGGCTCTCGCCCACCGGCCGCACCCGCACCGCGCCCGCCCCGCACCGCACCGGCGGCTCGCTGCGCGTGGCGCTCGCCTCCTGCCAGAACTGGCAGCACGGCTACTTCACCCCGTACGCCGACATGCTCGCCCAGGACCCCGACGTCGTGCTCTTCGTCGGCGACTACATCTACGAGTCGGCGCCGTCGGCGACGGCGGTGCGCCGTCACGAGGGCACGGGGGAGCCGTACACGCTGGCCGAGTACCGCAACCGCTACGCCCAGTACCGCACCGACCCGGACCTGGCCGCGATGCACGCGCACGCGCCCTGGGTGGTCACCTTCGACGACCACGAGGTCGACAACGACTTCGCAGGACAGGTTCCGCAGGACCCCGACAAGCAGGCCCACGACGCGTTCGTGGCCCGGCTGACCGCGGCGTACCAGGCGTACTACGAGCACATGCCGGTGCGTGCGAGCGCGGTCCCGAACGGCCCGCACATCCGGATGCACCGCCGGCTGGACTTCGGCCGGCTGGTCCGGCTCAACGTCCTGGACACCCGGCAGTTCCGCAGCGACCAGGCCACCACCCAGGCCGGCGCGCAGGACCCGTCGCTGACGATGCTCGGTGCCGGGCAGAAGCGGTGGCTGCTCGACGGACTGCACGGCTCCCCGGCCCGCTGGAACCTGATCGCCTCGCAGATCATGATGGCCGAGACCGATCTGCTCCCCGGCGAGGGCAAGCTCTGGTACTACGACGCCTGGGACGGCTACCAGGCCGAACGCAACGCCCTGCTCCGGGAGTTCAGGTCCGTACGCAATCCGGTGGTGCTCAGCGGCGACCGGCACCTGACGATGATCAGCGATCTGAAGGCGGACTTCGCCGATCCGGACTCGGACGTCGTCGGCGCCGAGTTCGTCGGCACGTCCGTCTCCAGCAACGGCGACCAGGACCAGGCGGCCTTCCACGCCCAGTGGGACCCGCTGAAGGCGGACAACCCGCACTGGAAGGTGATCGACGCCCACCGCGGCTACCACCTCTTCGACATCGGCCGCGACGGCATCGACGCGCGGGTGCGGGCGGTGAACACCGTGGTCGCGCCGCGGGCGAGCGCGAGCACGTCGGCCGCGCTGCGGGTGGAGGCGGACGTGCCGGGCGTGCGCCTGAAGTGACGGCGCGTCCCCGGGAGCGCCCCAGGACTCGTCACCGGCTCACCGCCGGCTCATGACAGTCCCAGGGCGTTCTCAGGTAGGTCTCAGGCACCTCTCCTACCATCCGTTGACCATGGAGACGGACTGTACGAGAGACGGCATCCCGGCGAACGGGGCCTCCCCGCGGGGCGGGGGCGCCGCCGCGCCCGCCCCGCTGCCCGCCGGCACCCGCCTGCTGCACATAGGCCCGCACAAGACCGGGACCACCGCCGTCCAGGGGGCGCTGTTCGCCGCGAGGGACGCGCTGCCGGAGCACGGCGTCGTGTTCCCGGCGCACAGCCGGCACCCCATGGAGGCCGCCCTCGCCGCCTGCGCCCGGCCCGGGATGATGGGCGACACCGTGCCCACCGAACGGCACTGGACCCGGCTGGTGGACCAGGTGAAGGCCGCCGGCCCGTGCACCTCGGTGGTGAGCAGCGAGTTCTTCGCCGACGCCGCGGACGAGACGGCCATCGGGCGGATCGTCGCGCAGTTGGGCGGCGAGCGGGTGCACGTGGTGGTCACGCTGCGCCCGCTGGCCAAGATCATGCCCTCGCAGTGGCAGCAGTACGTGCAGAACGGGCTGCGCATGGGCTACGAGGACTGGTTGGAGCACATGCTCCGCAGGCCGCCCTTCGAGAAGCCCAACCCGAGCTTCTGGCATCGCCACCGGCACGACCGGCTGGTCGAGCGCTGGGCCCGGGTGGTGGGTGCGGACCGGATCACCGTCGTGGTGGTCGACGACCGGGACCGGGACGGGCTGATGCGCACCTTCGAGGCGCTGCTCGGACTGCCCGGAAATCTCCTCCGGCCGGTCCCGGACACGGCGAATCGTTCACTCACCCGTGCCGAGACCGAAATGCTGCGGAATCTTAATGTGGAATTCCGGGGCAATGATCTGCCGGATGAGCTGTATTCCCGGCTGGTTCGTAACGGCGCGGTCATGCATATGAAGAACACGTGTAGTACCACGCCGCGGGACGTGAAGATCGTCACGCCCCGTTGGGCGGTCGAGGCCGTCGCCGGGATCGCCGCCGCGATGGCGGAGCGGATCGCCTCCTCGGGCGTGCGCGTCCTCGGTGACCCGGCGCTGCTGTCGGCCGTGCCTGAGCCGTACGGCGAGGTGTCGGACAAGGCCCTGATCGCCCCCGAGGTCGCAGCTCGGGCGCTGTACGGGGCGCTTGCCGCGGCCGCCGCGGCGCCCGTGCGGGCCACGGCGCGCACCGTGCAGCAGACGTCGTCGAGGGAGCTGGTGCGGGTGCTCGGCCACCGCTGTCTCAAGCGGCTGCGGCGCCGCTGAGCCGACGAGGCGTCACGTTCCGCGAGACAAAAGCCCTGTGGAGTTACTCACAGCAATTCCCGGGAACCCTTCCGCAGGGCATCGCCTGTCCCCAGGCATGGAAGGTGAATGACAGGTTGCGCGCACATATGCAACGAAGGGCGCTCACCTTGCACTGCGGTTACCCGAAGTGGGACCATTTCCGGGTTCCCTGACGCGCCAAGGTAGGTCACCTGTGTCCCAGCACATAGCCAAGCCCCGTACCACCGCAGTGATCCTGGCCGGTGGCACCGGCCAGCGGGTGGGTCTGTCGATCCCCAAGCAGCTGCTGAAGATCGCCGGCAAGGCAGTCATCGAGCACACCCTGACCACCTTCGAGAACGCCGACTCGATCGACGACGTCATCGTGCTGATGGCGCCGGGCTATGTGCCGGACGTGGAGAAGATCGTCGCCAGGGCCGGGTTCACCAAGGTAAAGGAGATCATCGAGGGCGGCTCCACCCGCAACGAGACCACCGAGCGGGCCATCACCGCCCTCGGCGCGGACCTGGCCCCGGGCGAAGACCTCAACGTCCTCTTCCACGACGCCGTACGCCCCCTGCTGGCGCGGCGCGTCATCGACGACTGCGTCGCCGCCCTGGACCGCTACCAGGCCGTCGACGTCGCCATCCCGTCCGCGGACACCATCATCGTCACCCGCACCCATGGCCAGGACGGCGAGTTCATCACCGAGATCCCGGACCGCTCCCGGCTGCGCCGCGGTCAGACCCCGCAGGCGTTCAAGCTGTCCACGATCCGCCGCGCCTACGAGGTCGCCGCCGGCGACCCCAACTTCCAGGCCACCGACGACTGCTCGGTCGTGCTCAAGTACCTGCCCGACGTGCCGATCCACGTCGTGGCGGGCGACGAGTACAACATGAAGGTGACCCAGCCGGTCGACGTGTTCATCGCCGACAAGCTCTTCCAACTCGGCTCCACCGCCGCGCCCGAGCAGAAGGGCGAGGAGACCTACCGGGAACTGCTCGCCGGCCGGACCGTGGTGATCTTCGGCGGTTCGTACGGCATCGGCAAGGACATCGCCGAATTCGCCGGGTCCTACGGCGCTCAGGTCTACGCCCTCGGCCGCTCCACCACCGGCACCCACGTGGAGAACCCCGAGGAGGTCGACGACGCGCTGTCCAGGGCGTACGCGGAGACCGGCCGGATCGACTACGTCGTCAACACCGCGGGAGTGCTGCGCATCGGCAAGCTCGCCGAGACCGACAACGCCACCATCGAGGAGGCGCTGAAGGTCAACTACCTGGCGCCGGTGCAGATCGCGCGCTCCGCGTACAAGTACCTGGCCGAGACCAAGGGGCAGTTGCTGCTGTACACCTCCAGCAGCTACACCCGCGGCCGGGCCGAGTACAGCCTGTACTCCTCCACCAAGGCCGCCATGGTGAACCTCACCCAGGCGCTGTCCGACGAGTGGGCCGGCGACGGCATCCGCGTCAACTGCGTCAACCCCGAGCGCACCGCCACCCCGATGCGCACCAGGGCCTTCGGTCAGGAGCCCGCGGGCTCCCTGCTCTCCTCCGAGGCCGTGGCCCGCACCTCCCTCGACGTGCTGCTGTCCGAGCTGACCGGCCATGTCATCGACGTCCGCCAGCAGGATCCGACGGCCGGCGCCAGCAGGGCGTCCGGCTTCGAGCAGGCACTGGCCGGCGTTCTCGACCGTCAGGACGGCGTGGCATAATCGGCAGCAAATAAGCAACTGTCATTCAGGCCCCTGTGGCTGCGCGTTAGCGGAGCATTCACAGGGGCCTGAATCCTTAAGACCCCCAGACCGTCCGTAAGGTCTCATTCCGGCCGTTTTGTCAGCAAAAAGGTTCTCCGTGATATCCACCGCCATTCGCGTCGCCCGGGTGGGCAGCGCGGCCGAGCTGGCCGCGGCGGCCCTCATGATGCTGGGCTTCCCCTGCCTCATGGTGGCCGCGCTCGTCCCGAATGTGTACGCCTTCGCGGCCGCGGCCGCAGTGACCTATCTCGCGGACCACTATCTGCACCACAAAGGCAGCTACCTGATCAACCGCCTCGGCAAGGTACGCGCCGGGCTGTCGATCCGCTTCCTGATCCGGCAGCTGCTGCTGGTCCTGCTGCTGGCCCGGATGTCCCTCGCGGACAACCTGATCTACTACGGCGCGATCGCCTGCTTCATCACCTTCTTCGCCCTGCAGGCCCCGCACGGTGCGCTGGTCACCCTGATCCGCAACCGCCGCCGCATGCCGGTCGCCACCCGCAACGTCGACCTGAAGTCCCGCGTCCGCATACCGGACGCCCCGCCGCAGCGCCTGCTGCACCGCTCCGCCGAGAAGATGCTCCACCTCGACCTGTTCGCGGTCGCCGGCATCCTGGTCGGCGCCGCGCTGGACAGGTCCGGTTACGGCTACGCGGGCATCGGTCTGACGGTGCTGCTCGCCCTGCTGTACGTCGTCGCGCTCATGCCCTACGTACGCGGCCGCAAGATCCCGCCGAACGCCGACCAGGTGCTGGCGGCCGTCGACGACTGGCTGACCGCCTACAAGCCGGAGACGGTGCTCTACTTCTCCGGCTCCAAGGACTCCGCGTACCAGGTCAACATGTGGCTGGAGACCATGGAGCAGCTGGACACCCGGCCGCTGGTCATCCTGCGTGAGCGGGTCATCCTGCAGAACCTCGCCCCGACCACGGTGCCCGTCGTCTGCGTGCCCGGCGGTGTGCATCTGATGAACATGGACCTGTCCACGGTGCGGGTCGCGCTGTACGCGGCGAACGTCGGCAAGAACATCCACCTGCTGCGCGTACCGACCATGAAGCACGTCTTCATCGGCCACGGCGACAGCGACAAGCTGGCCAGCGTCAACCCGTTCAGCAAGGTCTACGACGAGGTGTGGACCGCGGGCCGCGCGGGCCGCGACCGGTACGCCATCGCCGACGTGGGCGTCCGCGACGAGGACATCGTCGAGGTCGGACGCCCGCAGCTGGCGCCCATCCGGACCTGGCAGGGCGTGCCCGAGGACCGGATACCGACCGTGCTGTACGCGCCCACCTGGGAAGGCTGGGACGACAACCCGGGCAACACCTCGATCCTGCTGGCCGGCGAGAACATCGTGCGTCGGCTGGTGCAGTCCGACCCGCCCGTCCGCGTCCTCTACAAGCCGCACCCCTTCACCGGCACCCGCAGCGGCCGGGCCAAGGCCGCCCACGAGCGGATCACCGCCCTGGTCGAGAAGGCCGCCGCACAGCGCGCCGCCGACCCCCGGTTCCCCGCCGACCCGGCCGCACACGCACAGGCCGGGGCCGAGCTGGCCCGCATCGAGGCCCGGCTCGCCGAGCTGTCCGGCGCCGGCGGCGAGAAGGGCGACGAGGCCGAGGCGTCCCGGGACGGCGTCGTCGACGTCACCCGGCACGAGGAGATCGCCCGGCTGCGCACCGAGTGGAACGCCGCCTACTGGCGCTCCTTCCCGGCGCACGAGCACCGGGTCATCGCGGGCGCCGAGCCGCGCCTGTACGACTGCTTCAACGTCTCCGACGCGATGGTCTCCGACATCTCCAGCGTGGTCTCCGACTTCATCGCGAGCGGCAAGCCCTACGCGGTCACGGACTGCGCCGAACTGGGCGTGGAGGAGTTCAAACGGCAGAACACGGCGGTGCGCGCCGCGGTGATCCTGTCCAACGGCGCCCAGGAGTTGGACGCCCTGCTGGCCGCCGTACGCGACCCCGCGGCCGACCCGCTGGCCGACGACCGCACGGAGCTGAAGCGGTATCTGCTCGGCCCCGACGAGCCGACGTCCATCGACCAGTTCAACGCCGCCGTGGCCGGCCTCGCCCGCAAGGCCGAGACCCGCAACCTCGGCCAGGCGAACCGGGCCGCGGCCGGCACGGCGGAGGCGGGCGCGCTGGCGGAGCTGCTGCCAGGGCAGCGGCTGTCGTCCGCGGGCGAGACGGACGGGGTGACGGCGGGCTAGACGCCCCACCGAATCCGTGGCCCGGTCTTCCGGAGAGCACTCTCCGGAAGACCGGGCTGTTCTGTGTTCGGATTCGTCTGTGTTCGGATTTGTCTTCTGCTCGCCTCGGGATGTCTGGCCGCGTCTTCTTACCGTCGGTTCTCGTCGCTCCTGAGCAATTCTTACCGGCCGTGCGTACTGTCCGATGTCACCTAATACCGCCCCCTGCCCGTCCGTTTCGCTGTGTGACGTGCGCCACTGATCGTGTACGGCAAGGCAACCGGCAGGCCCCGCTTCCCGTCTAACAGGTTGCGATTGAGGCAATACGGGGGAAATGTTCCATTGACTAGGGGGAAACGTGACCGTCGTGACGCAGCCTGATGTGAGTGTGATCATCGGGGCGTACGAAGCGATGCCGTACCTGGTCGAGTGCCTGAAGTCCGTCGAGGCACAGACCATCGAACCGGGGCGCATCGAGGTCATCGCGGTCGATGACGGCTCCACCGACGGGACGGGGGAGTACCTGGAGGAGTTCGCGGCCCGCGCGCCCATGCCGGTCACCGTGATCCGGCAGGAGAACTCCGGCGGCCCCAGCGGCCCGCGCAACGTCGGCCTCGGCAAGGCGGGCGGACGCTATGTGTTCTTCCTCGACGCCGACGACCGGCTCGGGCCCGAGGCCCTGGAACGCATGGTCGCCATGGCCGACGAGCACGGCACCGATGTGGTCCTCGGCCGGGTCGAGGGCATCAACCGCACCCCGCCCAAGTCGATGTGGGGCAAGACGCTCGGCCGTACCGACGTCTTCTCCTCCAACATCAAGTTCACGCTGAGCGCGCAGAAGCTGTTCCGCCGGGCGCTACTGGACCGGCACGGGATGCGCTTCGACGAGTCCCTGTGGACCGGCGAGGACGCGCTGTTCACCATGGAGGCGTATCTGCGGGCCGACGGCGTCTCCGTGCTCGCCGACTACACCTGCTACTACCTGGTGGGCCGCGAGGACGGCAAGCACGTCACCAAGACCGGCGGCTACACGCTCCGCTTCGACTCCGCCCGCGCCCTGATGAACCTGATCGCCGAGATGGTCCCGGCCGGCAGCCGGCGCGACGCCCTGATGGTCCGGCCCTTCCTGGTGACGCTCCTGCCGCAGTTCGGCCCCCGGTACCTGAAGGACAGCGAGGAGGTCAGACGGGACAAGTTCGCGTTGGCCAAGCCGCTGACGGACGCCCACTGGACGCCCGGGGTCGCCCGGCGGCTCAAGGTGCACGAGCGCCTGCGGCTGCACCTGGTGGCGACCGGCCGCCCGGACCTCCTCGTGGACGTCGTGGAGTTCGTCCGGGCCAAACGGCAGGCCGCCGCCGTGCTGGAGCGGCGGCGCACCCGCGTCTACCTCGTCTACCCGCACTTCCGCTCCCGCGCGGCCGGCATCCCCGACAGCCTCTACCTCGCCGAGGACCGCGAGGCCCGCGCCTTCGAGGGCTACCGCGAGGCGAGCGCCAACTCCTTCGTCCGCCGAGCCCTCCGCAAAATCCGCCGCACCCTCCGCCCGGGCGACTTCGGCACAGCAGCGGCCTGAGGGGGCCGGCCTGGGCGGGCCTGGAGGGCCGGTGCGGGCGCGTACGCAAGCATTCCGGTCCCCGGGAGCCAACTCCCGCCCGGAGCACGCCTGTTGGCTTCGAGGGGCCGCTTATGGGGTCGTGCGGGACGGGGGTCGAGGGGGCTGGGGGCGGGTGGTTCGAGCGCCGGTTCTGAGGGCTT
>NZ_JBIWKB010000034.1:34242-91820 GCF_044765425.1 Streptomyces sp. NPDC102462
CCCGTCGGCGGCTCCGGCACAGCAGCGGCCTGAGGGGGCCGGCCTGGGCGGGCCTGGAGGGCCGGTGCGGGCGCGTACGCAAGCATTCCGGTCCCCTGAGCCAACTCCCGCCCGGGGCGCGCCTGTTGGCTTCGAGGGGCCGCTTATGGGGTCGTGCGGGACGGGGGTCGAGGGGGCTGGGGGCGGGTGGTTCGAGCGCCGGTTCTGAGGGCTTCGGGCGGCGGCCCTCGGTCAAGTCCGCCGCGCGCCCGTCGGCGGCTCCGGCACAGCAGCGGCCTGAGGGGGCCGGCCTGGGCGGGCCTGGAGGGCCGGTGCGGGCGCGTACGCAAGCATTCCGGTCCCCGGGAGCCAACTCCCGCCCGGAGCACGCCTGTTGGCTTCGAGGGGGGCCTCCGGGGGCGCCGCGTGGGGCTTCGGTGTGGTGGCGGGTCGGGGCTGGTGGGGCTCAGGCGGCCGGAACCCGGGGTGCGGGCAGGGGGCGTACGCCGGTTCCGAGGGCGACCGGTGGGTTGCCCTCGGGGGGGTGCGTCCGGTCAGCTCGGCTGCTGGCGGCCCGGCTGGAGGGCGCGGCGCAGCGGGCGGCCCACCGCGCGGCGGGCGCGGCGGTAGACCGACGCCGTCGACGGCGCCGCGGCGGCCACCTTGGCGGTGGTCTTGGCGCCGGCCTTGACCCGCGCCAGCTCGCGCTTCAACTGGGCGTTGTCCGCTGTCAGTTCGCCCACCCGGCGGTGCAGCCAGCTCATCCGGGACAGCAGCGAAGCGGGGTCCGTGTCGAGCCAGGGACGCACCCCCGGAGGGAACGTCAGCGCCCGTATCCGCTCCTCGAACGCCGCCCCGCCGTCGCCGTGCGTGAACGTGTTCTCAAGACCGTTCTTGTCCAGGAACGCCGTGAACCGCTCGAACCGCTCCCGATGGCCCCCGACCAGCCCCGTGAAGTCGGCCTGTTCGTACAGCCGCGCCGGGTCCGCGGACCCGGGGTCCTTGACCACCTGGTCGAGCTGCCGGTACGGGATGTCGAAGTAGCGGCACAACTCCAGCGTCCGCGAGTCCCCGCACAGCACCGTCGCGGGCGTCCCGGCCAGCAGTGCCGCGATGTTGCCGTGGATCCGGGAGCCGAAGGAGAAGTCGAACCCGCGCAGGTCGTCGATCCAGGTGACGGGGTCGATATAGACCCGTACCTTGTCCTCCCCGTACATCGGGTGGTCCGGATGCGTCGGCATCCCGGTCACCTTGCCGTTCGGGTCCGACAGGTCCCGCCAGTGCAACTGCCGTGCGTCGCTGAGGTTCTGGCCGACGAAACGCAGGTCCGGGTAGCGCCCGTGGGTGCGCATGATGACCTCGTCGAGGCCGGCCTTCACCGCGCTGTGCGAACCGTTGATCGCGATCCGCGAGTCCGGCGTCAGCTCCGGCGTCCGCTTGTGCACGTCGAGTCGAAGGCCGTTCAGGAACAGCGAGGGGCAGCCGATGACCTCGACGTCCCGGAAGCCCATGTCCTTGAGGTACTGCTCGGTGAACTCGCCGCGCACACCGATCGAGGCGCTGCGGTCCAGCACCGCGGCACAGAAGTCCCGCACGGCGGGCTCGATCCGCTTCAGCCGCGCCGGGTCGTAGCTCACCCCGGTCTGCGCGCCGACCCCGAGCACCACCACGGGGATCTTCAGCCGGGAGATGAGCCGCGTCAGCCGGTTGAGGCCGCCCTCGAACGACGGCCGGAAGGCGTTGGCCAACGGCACCACGAAGGCGTCGTACTCCTCGTTGATCCTGGCCGCCTTGGACGCGTCCGCCCCGATGCCGTTGGAGACGACCTCGGTGTCCGGCGTCTGAAGGATCTTGTGCGCGGCATCGCTGAAGATCAGGTTGCCGGCGTTGGTGGCGATGACGTCCCGGTGGAGGGCCTCCTCCAGCGACACGACGTCGTAGGGACTCTTCCCCGATCTGAGGAGTATGCGCTTGGCACGACGAACTGTTTGTGGCACAAGGTTCAAGTTAAGTTTGCATCCGCTTTAATTTCTATACGCAATCAGTGCAACCTTTTGGCTCTGTGCGAAACGTGTTCGCCCGGTCACGCACCGTCTGTCCGGGGAGTGAAACGCCGCGCGGCCCGGTATCCCGTTCGCGTAGATTGCCGCACAGGGCAGCCGGACCTGATCGAGGGGACAGAGCGCAAGGTGGCAAGGGCAAGGCAGGCCGTGGGTGAGGCCCGCAGGATCGTCGTCAAGGTGGGCTCCTCCTCGCTGACCACCGCCTCGGGCGGCCTGGACGCCGACCGTGTCGACGCGCTCGTCGACGTCCTCGCCCGCAGCCGCAGAGGCGGGGAACGCGAGATCGTCCTGGTCTCCTCCGGCGCCATCGCCGCCGGCCTCGCACCGCTGGGCCTGCGCCGCCGCCCCAAGGACCTCGCCCGCCAGCAGGCGGCGGCCAGCGTCGGCCAGGGCCTGCTCGTCGCCCGCTACACCGCCTCCTTCGCCCGCTACGGCGTGCGGGTCGGCCAGGTCCTGCTCACCTCGGACGACATGAGCCGCCGCGCCCACCACCGCAACGCCTCCCGCACCCTCGACAAGCTCCTCGCCATGGGCGCCCTGCCTGTCGTGAACGAGAACGACACCGTCGCCACCGCCGAGATCCGCTTCGGCGACAACGACCGCCTCGCCGCCCTCGTCGCCCACCTCGTCCACGCCGACCTCCTGGTGCTGCTGTCCGACGTGGATGGCGTCTACGACGGCGACCCCACCAGGCACGGGACCTCGCGGATAGCGGAGGTGCGTGGCCCCGCCGACCTCCAAGGCGTCGAGATCGGCAGCGCCGGCCGGGCCGGGGTCGGCACCGGCGGCATGGTCACCAAGGTCGAGGCCGCCCGGATCGCGGCCGCGGCCGGCATCCCCGTGGTGCTCACCAGCGCCGTGCACGCCGCCGTCGCGCTGGCCGGCGGCGACACCGGCACCTACTTCCACCCCACCGGCAAGCGCTCCGCCGACCGGCTGCTGTGGCTGCAGCACGCCTCCACCCCGCAGGGCTCGCTGACCCTGGACGACGGCGCGGTGCAGGCGGTCGTGCACCGCCGTACCTCGCTGCTGCCCGCCGGGATCGCCGCTGTCGAGGGCGAGTTCAGCGCCGGTGACCCGGTGGAACTGCGCGACACCCGGGGGCACGCGGTGGCCCGCGGCCTCGTCAACTTCGACGCCAAGGAGATCCCCCAGCTGCTCGGACGTTCGACCCGGGAACTGGCGCGCGAGCTGGGCCGGGCGTACGAACGCGAGGTCGTACACAGGGACGATCTGGTGATCCTGCACCCGTAAAACGGGCCGTAACGACGCCCCCGGTGGGGGACGTTCCGTAAAACCGCCACGCGGAGCCGCGCGGCCTGCTCAACTTTGTTCCAGAAACGTGCCTCAGCGGCACGATCATCAGTCCGACGCTGGGTTGAAGGAGGCCGTCGTGAGGCGAGTGCGCCCTGGGGCTGCGGCGTCCCGTGGTGCTCTGACGAGTGTCGCGGCCGGGGAGTCCTACGAGGAGCCGAAGGACCTGCCCCGCCTGTGGCACGTCACCCTCAGCGTCTCCGGCGAGGCGGTACCCCTGAAGGAGCTGCGCCGCGGTCTTGAACAGCTCGCCCATGACCACCCCTTCCTGCTGACCAGCAGATACGCCAACGATCACGCCGAGATCCGCTACTGGGAAGAGGCCCGTGACCTGCACGACGCGGCGGCCGTCGCGCTGCGCCTGTGGGGTGAGCACCGGCAGACCGCGGGACTGCCCCCGTGGGAGATCGTCGGCCTGGAGGTCATCGACCGCGAGACCTACCACCAGCGCATCGCCGACGGCTACGGCCCGGCACCCGCGACCCCGGTCGGGGTTCATCCCTTTTGACCTGTCTCGCGGTGTGGAACGACCCCCGTCCGGCCCCGCACCGCGCACTACGCTTCCCTCATGACCACGCTCTCGCCGTACGACGCCATGTCCCCGGTCACCCAGGCCGCCTACCGCGCCCAGGCCGCGGCCGCCGACCTCGCGCCGCTGCCCCGCGCCGTGAAGGACGACGCGCTGCTCGCCGTCGCGGACGCCCTGGAGGTCAGGACCGGCGAGATCGTCGAGGCCAACGCCAAGGACGTGGCCAAGGCCCGCGAGGCCGGCACCAGCGAGGCGATCGTCGACCGGCTGACCCTCACCCCGGAGCGGGTGCGGGCCATCGCCGCCGACGTCCGGCACGTCGCCGCGCTGCCCGACCCGGTCGGCGAGGTCGTCCGCGGCTCCACCCTGCCCAACGGCATCGACCTGCGCCAGGTCCGCGTGCCGCTCGGCGTGGTCGGCATCATCTACGAGGCCCGCCCGAACGTCACCGCGGACGCCGCCGCGCTGTGCCTGAAGTCCGGCAACGCGGTCCTGCTGCGCGGCTCGGCCTCCGCCTACGAGTCGAACACCGCGCTGGTCCGGGTGATCCGGGACGCCGTCGGCGGGGCCGGGCTGCCCGCCGACGCCGTGCAGCTCGTGCCCGGCGAGAGCCGTGAGAGCGTCCGCGAGCTGATGCGCGCCCGCGGCCTGGTCGACGTCCTCATCCCGCGCGGCGGCGCCTCCCTCATCCGCACGGTCGTCTCCGAGTCCACGGTGCCCGTCATCGAGACCGGCACCGGAAACTGCCACGTCTACGTCGACGCCCAGGCCGACCTCGACATGGCCGTCGAGATCCTGATCAACTCCAAGGCCCAGCGGGTCAGCGTCTGCAACGCCGCCGAGACCCTGCTGGTCCACCAGGACATCGCCGCCGCCTTCCTGCCGCGCGCCCTGGACGCCCTCGCCGAGGCCGGCGTCACCGTCCACGCCGACGAGCGTGTCCTCGCCTACGCCGAGGGCTCCAAGGCCACCGTGGTCGAGGCGACCCCGGAGGACTGGGAGACCGAGTACCTCTCCTACGACATCGCCGCCGCGGTCGTGGACTCGCTGGACAAGGCCGTCGAACACATCCGGCTGTGGACGTCGGGCCACACCGAGGCGATCGTCACCACCTCGCAGCAGGCGGCCCGCCGCTTCACCCAGCTGGTGGACTCCACCACCGTCGCCGTGAACGCCTCCACCCGCTTCACCGACGGCGGCCAGTTCGGCTTCGGCGCGGAGATCGGCATCTCCACGCAGAAGCTGCACGCCCGCGGGCCCATGGGCCTGCCGGAGCTGACCAGCACCAAGTACATCGTGACCGGTGACGGACACGTGCGCTGACCGGGACGCCCCGCCCCGAAGGCGTCTCAGCAGGCGGATGAATTTCCATACCGTCTGCCCAAATTGACCCCCCAGGTCTACTCTGGAGTGGTGCCGGAGGACGTGGGGGGCACGCCGTTCCCTGACGGCTGGGAGCCCGACGACGACCACGACCACGGGGTGTCGGACGAAGAGTTCGCCTCCGTGGTGTTCGACGAGGCCTTCGTACGGGCGGCCGTGGTGCACGAGCCGACCGCCGTCGAACGCCTCCTGGCCGCCGCACAGGCGAGAGCCGACGCCTCCGAGGCGGAGGCCCGCCGCGCCCACGCCCGAGGCGAGCGGTACGACGAGGGGTACGGCCCCGACGGACACGGTTTCGGCCATGACCACGACCTCGACGACTGGGACGACTCCGACGATCCGGACGGCCACTACGGCGCTGCGGGCTACGGCAGGCACGTCCGCTGGCACCGCCCCGTCGCCTGGGTGCTCGCCGTCGTGATGGGCGTCGGCATGGTCGCGCTGGCCTTCGCCGCGGTCTACCGCGGCGCCTCCTCGGGCAGCCGGGACCAGGTCCCGCCGCCCGCCTCCACCGGGCTTGAGCAGGGCACGGCGGCGGTCCCCTCCGGCCCCGCCGAGCAGCCCCAGCCGGCCGTCTCCGCGGTGCCCCGCACACCCTGAACACCGGCGTACGCCTGTGGTGAGAGCCTGTCAGAACTTGTCGTGTACCAGGGCGTTTACCTGAGCCTCCTGGGACCTACTCTGAAAGTATGGGCGGGCCTGGAGACCCACCTGAGGGGACACCCGAGGGCGCTCCCGGTGGTGGGGAGGACGAGTACCGATCCGTCGTCTTCGACGAGTCGTTCGTCCGCGCTGCCCGCCTCCAGGAGTACTCCGCGCAGGAGCGCATGGCCGACCACGCGCCCGCCGTGCGCCGCCGTCCGCATCTGTACCGCGGGCTGTCCCGGCAGGCCCTGATCCTCGTCGTGCTGATCGCCGTCGCCTTCGGCACGGCGATCTACATGGGCGTGCGGCACCCCTACGGCGCACCCCGGGTCCGGGAAGCCGTCGCCCCCCTGCGCATGACCGTCATCCCGCTCGCCCCGCAGGGGAAGGTGCCCGGGGCGAGCGACGCCGAATACCTGTACGAGCACAGCCCCGCGGCACAGTTCAGCGTCGGTGCCGAGGGCATTCCGCTGCCCGCCTCCCGGCGCACCGAGCACTTCTCCGAAAGCCAGGTCCTGACCGCCCTGACCACGGCGAAGGACTACCTCGTCAGCTCCTCGCTCGACCCCGAGGTGCTGGACGGCAGCCAGATCCGGCCCGCGCGCATGCTGCTCAACCCGGACCAACTCGACCAGTTCGACCAGAGCTTCCAGCATCCCGCCGCGGACGGGCGGCACGCGGCCACCGGATGGCTGGTCCGCTTCGACCCCACCCGGGCCCGGCTGGCCGACCAGAAGATCCGGGTGCAGGGCTCGCTGCAGGCTATCGAGACGGACTCGGCGACCCTGGAGGTCACCGCGGACCACACCTTCGTCTACGCGCTCAAGCCCACCGGCTCCGGCGACAAGGCACGGGTCTCCCTGTTCACCGTCCGCCGCGAGCTGACCTTCCGGTTCGGCCAGGACGACCTGCGGCTGCACCAGGTGCAGCTGGCCGTCTCCTCCATGCAGGCGGGCCCCCTGTCCTGCGCGGAGGACTCCGCCGGCCATCTGCGCCCGCTCCTGGCCGGTCAGACCGCCAAGGCGGGCGGCCCGGCAGGCACGGACCCCTACGCGACGGGAACGGTAACGGCCCTGTGCGGCACCCTGGCGACCACGGCCCAACCGACCCCGTAAACCGGGCCGGCCCTAGGCAGCGACACCCCACTGCGGCCCGTCCTGTGACCCGCTTCATGGCCGGTGCGGGGCTCGGCCGTGGGCCGCTCTCAGAGCATGACCGTGGGCCTGTCGCGGGGCGCGGTTCGGGGCCAGTCCCGGGCCATGACACTTCGTGCCGTTCGTCGGGCCCGGCTGCGGCCCGTCCTGCGGCGCCTCGACGTTCCCCGGCCGTCGTGGGGCTCAAATGCGGGCCGGTCCCAGGACGCGGCCTTGCGGTCGCGCGCCTTCGGGCCCGGCGCGGGGCATGGCCCCGGCCCGTCATGGGGTGCGGTCCTCGGCCTGTCCTGGGCCACGCCGCCGCCGGCCCACTCTGCCGCGTGCCCCGGGCCCGTCCTGTGGTGTGCCCCAGCCTCAGTCTGTGGTTCGGGTGGGTTGGGGTCCCGGGGCCGTAGCCGTCGGCCGACCCGTCGGTGGGTTCCGGCCCGGCGCCGGAAGGGCTGGTGTGGTCAGTGGTCGGTGTCGGTGTCGGTGTCGCCGGGAGGCGTGTTCTTCGGTGGGGGCGAGCTGGTGAAGCCGTCGAAGCCTCGGCGTACCCGGCCGCCCAGGTTGCCGGCGCCGCCCGCGAGGTCCGAGACCAGCTTCATCAGCGGGTCCTTGGAGCTCTTCACATCGCTGGCGTAACTGGCCGCGGACTCCTTGAACGAGTCACTGACCGAGGTGTCCTTGTCCTCGTCGCGCCGCGGATAGTGACCGTCCATGATCCGCTGGTAGTCCCGGCTCTCGGCCCACCGCTTCAGCTCGGCCGCGCGGACCGTGGTGAAGGGATGCGAACGGGGCAGCACGTTCAGGATCTTCAGCACCGAGTCGCGCAGGTCACCCCCCGCCTCGTACTCCTCGGCCTGCTTAAGGAACGCGTCCACGTTCATCTCGTGCAGATGGTTGCCGCCGGCTATCTTCATCAGGCCGCGCATCGAGGCCCGCAGATCCTGCCCCACCAGCAGACCCGCCCGGTCCGCCGACAGCTCCGACTTGCGGAACCACTCCCGCAGCGCGGTCACGATCGCCATGATCGCGAGATTGCCCAGCGGGATCCAGGCGACCTTGAGCGCGAGGGTGGTCAGGAACAGCAGGATCGTGCGGTACACCGCGTGCCCGGACAGGGCGTGCCCCACCTCGTGGCCGACGACCGCCCGCATCTCCTCCTCGTCGAGCAGTTCGACCAGGCCGGTGGTGACGACGATGATCGGCTCGTCCAGGCCGATGCACATCGCGTTCGGCTGCGGGTCCTGGGTGACGTACATCGGCGGGACCTTCTCCAGGTCCAGGATGTAGCAGGCGTCCCGCAACATGTCGTTGAGGTGCGCGAACTGCTGGTCCGAGACGCGCACCGAGTCGGACAGGAACAGCAGGCGCAGGCTCCGCTCCGGAAGCAGCCCGCTGAGCGCCTTGAAGACCGTGTCGAAGCCGCTCAGCCGGCGCAGCGCCACCAGGGCGGAACGGTCGGCGGGGTGCTCGTACGCACGCGAGGAGATTCCGGGGAAGCGCCTGCGCTGTCTGCTCGGCACGTGCTCGTGCCCGTGGTGCTCATGGCCGTCGTCGGTCATGTCGTCCCCCATGTGCGTTGGTGTGCCCGATGTGCCCCCGAGGCGGGGCCCAGCCTAGGCGGAGATACCGTGGACGGGCAGTACAGCCGAAGGAGTCCACATCATGGAGCACACCCCCGCGACCGCCTGGCTGGTCGAGGCCGCCGACGCCGCACCGCAGCACGGGGCGGGGAATCTGCTCCGGATCGTCCTGGTCGTGATGGTCCTGGGTTGTGTGGTGACCGCTTGGTTCCTGCTACGCGGGTACAAGCAGAAGGACGACTGAGCCCCCGGGAAGGTTCCCCGCCTCCCGGAAGGTCCCCCGCCTCGGGGAACGATCCCGCCGTTCCCCGTCCGTCCGCGACGGCGGAGTCGGCGTGATCGCCGCGGCGGCGCCCGCTTACCATGGGCCGACATCTTTATCCCGCCCACACCGGATAGGTTCTGCCGAAGATGAGCTTCCACAGCACCGCTGCCCAGCTGGCCACCCTCGCCGCCGAGGGCGAGGAGCGCGGCGGCAACCACGAAAGCCTCAGCCCGCTCGTGACGGGTGGCAGCGCGCTGCTCATCCTGTTGCTCCTGCTGTGGATCACCACCCGCTTCAACCGCGACCGCTGAACCCGGCGGCCCGTCCCGGGGACCGTACCCGGGGGTCTGACGGGCGGACCCCGTGGACCGGGCCGGTAGGGTCTGCACGCATGGGAGAGCAGGACATGCCTACCGGCCCGGCGGTCGACGCGACGAGCGGCACGGTGCGGACCCCGCAGGACCGTCCGGGCGGCGGCCCCGCGCACTCGGGCAAGCGCCGTCTCGGCGTCATGGGCGGAACGTTCGACCCGATCCACCACGGGCACCTGGTGGCGGCCAGCGAGGTCGCCGCGCAGTTCCACCTCGACGAGGTGGTGTTCGTGCCCACCGGCCAGCCCTGGCAGAAGTCCCACCGCAAGGTCTCGCCGGCGGAGGACCGCTATCTGATGACGGTCATCGCGACCGCCGAGAACCCGCAGTTCTCGGTCAGCCGCATCGACATCGACCGCGGCGGCCCCACATACACCGTGGACACCCTGCGTGACCTGCGCGCACTCAACCCGGACACGGATCTCTTCTTCATCACCGGTGCCGACGCCCTCGCCCAGCTGCTGACCTGGCGGGACACCGAGGAACTGTTCTCCCTCGCGCACTTCATCGGGGTCACCCGCCCCGGCCACCACCTGACCGACGCCGGACTCCCGGAGGGCGGCGTCTCGCTCGTCGAGGTTCCCGCGCTGGCCATCTCCTCCACAGACTGCCGTGCGAGAGTCGCCAAGGGCGATCCCATCTGGTACATGGTGCCGGACGGAGTCGTGCGCTACATCGACAAGCGCGAGCTGTACCGCGGCGAGTGAGCCGAGAGGGGCACCGGTGAACGACCGATACGACCCGGGGTACGGGGGCGACCAGTACGAACTCGTCGGCTACGACGAGTACGGGCAGCCCGTGTACCGCCAGATCCCGGCACAGCAGACCCCCCAGCAGGCGTACGACCCGTACGCGCAGCAGGGCTACGGCTACGACCCGTACGCGACGGGGCAGCAGCAGCCCGTGCCGCCGTACGAGCCCTACGACACCGGCGGGCAGCAGCCCGTGCCGCCGTACGACTCCTACGACTCGGCCTACGATCCGTACGGCACCGGCGGGACGCCCACCGCGGGCGGCACCGCCGCCTACGACCCCTACGGGCAGCCGGCGGGCGCCCAGCAGCAGCCCCGGGCCGCTGAGCAGACCGCCCACATCCCGCAGCAGCCCGGCCCGTCCGAGGTGCCGGACGAGTCCCAGGCCGGCCGCGAACGGGACTACCGCACCGAGCAGTTCGCCTTCGTGGAGGAGCCGGACGGTGACTCCGAGGACGTCATCGACTGGCTGAAGTTCACCGAGAACCGCACCGAACGCCGCGAGGAGGCCCGCCGCCGCGCCCGCAGCCGCGTCATCGCCCTGGTCGTCGTCCTCGCCCTGGTCGCAGCCGGCGGCGTCGGCTACCTCTGGTACGCCGGGAAGCTGCCCGGCCTGTCCTCGTCGGACGCCGGGTCCGGCACCTCGACGGCGGTCGGCGCCCAGAAGCGCGATGTGATCGTCGTCCATCTGCACAACACCGCGAAGGGCGGCACCTCCACGGCGCTGCTCGTCGACAACACCACCACCAAGCAGGCCACCACCGTCCTGCTGCCGAACTCCCTCAGCCTGTCCGACGACTCAGGCGCCGTGACCACCCTCGCCAAGTCGGTCGACGACGACGGCTCCGGCGGCACCCGCGACCAGCTCGACACCGTCCTCGGCACGAACATCGAGGGCACCTGGCGGCTGGACACCCCCTACCTGCAGAACCTCGTCGAACTCGTCGGCAACATCGACATCGACACCAACACCGACGTCCCCGACCCGGACGGCAAGAAGAAGGGCAGCGCCCCGCTCGTCCACAAGGGCAAGAGCCAGACCCTCAGCGGCAAGGCGGCCGTCGCCTACGCCACCTACCGCGGCTCCGGCGAGGCCGAGAACGCCCAGCTGGAGCGGTTCGGCCAGGTCCTGCAGGGCGTGCTGCGCAAGATGTCCTCCGACGCCGAGGCCGCGACCGTCACCGTGCAGACGCTGGGGCAGATCATCGAACCGCCGCTGTCCGACAAGAACCTCGGCGCGTTCCTCGCGAGGCTCGCCGATCTCGCCAAGGGCGGCGACTACCAGACGGCCCTGCTGCCCGTGCAGTCCGACGGCACGCTCAGCGCCCAGACCAGCGCAGGCGTCGTCAAGGACATCCTCGGCGGCACCGCGAAGAGCCCCGACCAGGGCTCGGCCGTCCGGGTCTCCGTACAGAACGCCACCGGCGTCAAGGACAACACCGGCAAGGCCCGCGTGGTCCTCCTCAACGGCGGCTTCACCTTCCTGGAGGGCGGCACCGCGGACGCCGCCGAGGCCGCGTCGAAGGTGCTCTACTCCGATGCCGCCCACAAGGACGACGCCACCGAGGTCGCCAAGACCCTGGGCCTGCCCGACGGAGCCGTGACGAAGGGCACGGTCGCCTCGAACGCCGACGTCTCGGTGGTCCTGGGCCAGGACTACAAGTCGTCGTCCTCCTGACGGGCGGCGCCGGAAGGCCGCGCGGGCACCCCCGGGTGCTGCGCGCGCCCCCAGGTGCGGGCGTGCACCCCAGGTGATCCGATAATCACGTGGGGTGCCCCCGGTGGTCCGTGAGACCCTTGATGGCGAGTGACCGCCGACGGGCCGTGCCGAGTCGGGGTCGCCGCCACACCCGCAGCCGACCTGTGCCCCCGACCGAAAGCCAGCCTTGTAGTGACCGCCACCGATCGTTCCCTCGCTCTCGTCAACACCGCCGCCCAGGCGGCCGCCGACAAGCTCGCCCACGACGTCATCGCCTACGACGTGAGCGATGTGCTGTCGATCACGGACGCCTTCCTGCTGGCCTCCGCGCCCAACGACCGCCAGGTCAAGTCCATCGTCGACGAGATCGAGGAGCGGCTCCAGAAGGAACTCGGCGCCAAACCGGTGCGCCGCGAGGGCGACCGCGAGGCCCGCTGGGTCCTGCTCGACTACGTCGACATCGTCGTCCACGTCCAGCACAGCGAGGAGCGCGTCTTCTACGCCCTGGAGCGGCTGTGGAAGGACTGCCCCGAGATCGAGCTGCCGGCCGACGCCAAGGCCACCCGCGGCAAGGCGGAGGAGCACGCACGGCTGCGGGCCGCCGAGGAGGCGGCCGAGGCGGGCGGGGAGTGGCGATGAGCGCCACCGGCGAGGTGACCGGCCGCACCGGCCGGGGACGGCGCATCATCCTGTGGCGGCACGGCCAGACCGCCTGGAACGTGGAGCGCCGCTTCCAGGGCACCACGGACGTCGAGCTGACCGAGACCGGCGTCGGCCAGGCCCGCCGCGCCGCCCGGCTGCTCGTCTCCCTGCGGCCCGACGCGATCGTCGCCTCGGACCTGCGGCGGGCCGCGCACACGGCCGCCGAGCTGTCCGCGCTCACCGGCCTCGACGTGACCCGCGACGAGGCGCTGCGCGAGACCTACGCGGGCGTCTGGCAGGGGCTGACGCACGAGGAGATCATCGACCGGTACGGCGCGGAGTACGCCGCGTGGAAGCGCGGCGAGCCGGTCCGGCGCGGCGGCGGCGAACTGGAGACGGAGGTCGCCGACCGGGCGGCCCCCGTCGTGCTGCGGCACGCCGAGAAGCTGCCCGAGGACGGCACGCTCGTCGTGGTCAGCCACGGCGGCACCATCCGCACCACCATCGGGCGTCTCCTCGGCCTTGAGGCCCGGCACTGGGAGAGCTTCGGCGGTCTGTCCAACTGCTGCTGGTCCGTCCTCGGCGAAGGCGCCCGCGGCTGGCGCCTCCTGGAGCACAACGCGGGCACCCTCCCGGAGCCCGTCCTCGGCGACGACGACTGAGCCCGGCCAGGGCCCGGACCTGGATTTCACTTTCCGGCAGGTCGCAGGCTAAAGTTCTTCTTGTTCGCCCCGCCGAGCGGGGAGAGAAACCATGCGGCCGAGCCGCGTGGCGCAAGGGGCTATAGCTCAGTTGGTAGAGCGCCTGCATGGCATGCAGGAGGTCAGGAGTTCAATTCTCCTTAGCTCCACACGCATTGAGATCATCAAAAGCGCCCCGTCCGACGACGGGGCGCTTTTGTGTTGCCCGGCCGCCGAGCGGAGGCCGGGGCGGCCGGCTGGTCGGTGTCGTTCGGCGCACTGTTCTCGCACCGGCTTGAGTCACTTGGGGCCCCGCGGGCGTATACCTCCGCGGAGGCGCTTTGAGCGTGCGCAGGGCGCCGGCCGGTCCGGCCGCGGCGGCTGCCGTGTCCGGACTGGTACTGAGGCGTCGCTGACCGTATTGGTCCGGCCGTGGCAGAATCAAACGGCCGGAAGGGGGCGCGGCCCGACGGGAGGGAGTAGCGATGCCTGCGAGCATCCTCGAGGAGGGCGGCCACCTCCTCGACGCGGCGTTGATACGGGACACGGCCACCCGGCTCAGCTGCCCTTCCTGCGGTTCCGCGCACGTGGCCCAAGTCCTGGGCGACAACGGCGGAATCTCCTACGTGTGCACGGCCTGCGGCCACAGCTGGAGCTGATCGATGGGTGCACACCGGCGGAAGTGCGACTGGTGCGGGAGCGGTACGCCGATCGTCCGCGACATGGAACC
Source organism: Streptomyces sp. NPDC102462 (assembly GCF_044765425.1). Classification (NCBI taxonomy): domain Bacteria; kingdom Bacillati; phylum Actinomycetota; class Actinomycetes; order Kitasatosporales; family Streptomycetaceae; genus Streptomyces; species Streptomyces sp. NPDC102462. The sequence goes on from NZ_JBIWKB010000034.1 coordinate 48,017, forward strand.
GATCAACCCCGAGTACCAGTACTGGTGCGAGGAATGCGCGCGGGCGCTGATCATAAAGGGCGACCCGATCGAGACGTACCGCGAGCTGGAGGGCGAGCCGATCTACGGCCGTCTTCTGGAGGAGCACTGCACCCTCAAGCGGTTCTATTCGTTCGTCACGGCCTGACCATCGCTCGCCGGGCCCGGCAACGATGTCCGGCGAGCGCGAGGAAGAGCAGACCGAAGCCTCCGTAGAGGGCCGACAGCGTCAACTCCGCGCCGTCCTGGTGCAACTCGGGCCGTCCGTCGCCGTGCGGTACCCACCACAGGGCGTACGAACAGAACACCACCAGGGCGCCCGCGGCCGGCGCCCGGCGGCCGTGCGTCCACAGCAGCAGCACCACGGGTACGCACCACACCCAGTGGTGCGACCACGACACCGGGCTGATCAGCAGCGCCGTCACCGCGCAGGCGGCCACCGCCCAGGGGCGCCGGTCCCGCAACTCCGCGGTGACCGCCACCCACAGTCCGGCGACGGCCGTCACAGCCGCCAGCAGGGCCCAGCAGGCGCCCGGCTCCGGAGTGTGCAGCAGCCGGGCCAGCACGCCGCGCAGGGCCTGGTTGGCGGTGTCCTCCGCGTGGCCCGCCCGGTCGGCGCGGAACACCATGCCGGTCCAGAAGCGCCACGAGTCGTACGGCAGCACGGCCGCCGCCAGCAGGGTCGCCGCGGCGAAGGCGACGGCCGCCCCGCGCGCGTGCCGCAGCCACGGTCCGCCGTCGCCGCCCCGGAGCCGGGCCGCGACGCCGGTGGCGACCAGAAGGACCACGAACAGCGCGGGCGTCAGCTTGACCGCGGCGGCCAGCCCCAGCCCGGCGCCCGCCCAGCGGTTGCGGCCGCCCGGACGATGGCGTGCGAGATCCCACAGCACCAGGACGGCGAGCAGCAGATTGACCTGTCCGTAGCGCAGCGTCGTCCAGACCGGTTCGCACCACACGGCCACCGCCGCGATCCAGCAGACGCCCTCCACGCGCGCGTGGACGAGTACGCGCGTGTGCCCGACGAGTTCCAGCGACAGCCGTACGAACGCCACCAGGAGCAGGAGGTTCCCGAGCGTCGCCAGGGTGCGCAGGAGCGCGGTGTCCGGGAGGGTCAACGGAGCGAACAGCAGGGCCGCGAACGGCGGGTAGGTGGTGGGCAGATGTGCCTCGGTCGCCCGCAGGGCGTACAGATCGCCTCCCGCGCGGACGGCCGCGCCCTCCGCCCGGTACACCATCAGGTCGATCATCGACACGTGGGCGGCCCGTTGCGCGGTCCAGAACGCGGCGAAGGACACCAGGCACGCCCCCAGGGCGACCGGCACACGAAGGCGGACTCCGGAGGGCGCGATCACGGTCACGAAGGCCGACACTAGCCTTCATACCGGGGCAGAAAGGAAACGATTTGGTGCTGTACCCCGTCGACCGTGTAATGTTGGCGTCGCCGCCAGGGGAACCGGGCGGCACGGTCGACAAGCGGCTCGGCCGCGGGACCACAAGGGGCTATAGCTCAGTTGGTAGAGCGCCTGCATGGCATGCAGGAGGTCAGGAGTTCAATTCTCCTTAGCTCCACAGGAGTAGAAGGCGGATCATCCGAACGGATGGTCCGCCTTCGGCGTGTACGGCGCTTGTCGCCGTGCGACGGCGGGTCACCCCGGACCGGGGCGACCCGCCGTCGGTCGTGTTCAGCGGCCGAGGGCGCGGCGGCCGCGGCCCTGGGAGAGGACCGGAAGGTTGCGGGACGGCGCCTGGGAGCGGGTGTCCTCCTCGATGCGCAGCGCCAGCGCGGGGCAGCGGCGCACCGCGCGCAGCGCCTTGGCCTCCGCGTACCGGGGCACCTGCGCCTGCGCGACGGTCGGGAATCCGTCGGCGCCCAGTTCGAAGACCTCCGGGAGGATGTCCGCGCACAGCCCGTGGCCCCGGCACAGCGTCCAGTCGACGTAGATCTTCTGGCGGCTCGGACCGGTCTCCTCGGCCTCGCCGCCGCCCGGGATGCCCGTCGGGGTCCTGCCGCCCTCGAAGAGCGGCAGAACGCCCTCCACGGGCCGTCCGCAGCCGTTTCCGAGGACGTGCGCGGCGAGGTCGTCGGTGAACGCCTTGACGGTCGACTCCAGGAACATCGCCGAGCCGTCCGGGTGCGAGCAGGCGCCGCGCCGCTTCACGTTCTTCGCGACCTGCTTGAGCGCTTCCAGGGCGGCAGGTCCGCCGCCGTTGAGGATGTCCTCCATGCCGCGCGCGGCGGCGGGCAGGCCGAGGTAGCAGGGACCGCACTGACCCGCGCTCTCCTCGGCGAGCCACTGCGCCACGCGCAGCGACTCGCCCAGCGGGCAGGTCTCCTGGCTGATCGGCAGGATCGCGCCCGCGCCCAGTGAACCGCCCACGGCGTCCAGGGAGTTGCGGGAGACGACCGCCTCGTTGACGGTGGCCGCGTCGATCCACTTGCCGTGGTAGCCGCCAGTCAGCACGCCCTGCGGCACCGGCGGGGCGCCCGCCAGCTGCAGGACGTAGCGCAGGGGCACCCCCGTGGGGACCTCGATCACCATGGGGCGGGCGACCGCGCCGGAGACGGTCAGCATGACGGTGCCCGGCTCGTCGTACAGGCCGGTGTTGCCGTAGCGGTCGGGGCCGATGCGGGCGGCGATCGCCAGCTGGGCGAACGTCTCGGCGTTGGACAGCAGCGTGGGCGCGCCGCCGACGCCGCTCTGCGAGGCGCTGATCTTGCGGCCGGGCGGGATCGCCGGGCCCCCGTCGATGGAGCGGATCAGCGACGCGGCGGCACCGGTGACCATGCGGACCGGGTTGCGCTGCACGCTCGCGCGCAGCGCCGAACGCCGGCTGTTGCTGAGGCCGCGCTCGGCGAGGGCGGCCTCCATGGAGCGCTGTGTGGACTCACGGGTGACGCCCACCACGAGCGTGCGCGCGCCCAGCGCCTCGGCGCACAGCAGCGCCCCGTCCAGGATCAGGTGCGGGGCACGGTTGATGAGCACGGTGTCCTTGCGGCAGGCCGGTTCGTCCTCGCTTCCGTTGACGACGACGACCGGCCGGACGCCGCGCTTGATCGCCGATTCGGCGACCGAGCGCAGCTTCTTGTGGAAAGGGAAGCCCGCGCCGCCGCGGCCCTTCAGGTTGATGCGTTCGGCGAGCTGCGCGAGCTGTTCGCCGCCCATGGGTTCGAGCGGCCCGTGCACCTTCAGATGCATGGGCAGATCGAGCCGTTCGACAAGGTCGAAGCCCGACGTGAGCTGGGGAAGGCCGACCACGCGGACTTCTGGGACGTCGGGCAGGGCCTCGTTCACCTGTAGCCTCCGGAAGGCGTGTTCCAAGGTTCGCCCGAACCCGGTGCGTCGAACGACGCGCCGGGCGATGGTTCAGTGGCGGGACCGCTGTTGTACGTGTCATTGCGGTTGTACGTGCCGTAGAGGGTGTTCGTCTCACCGGTGTCGTACACGTCACTGCCGGCGTAGCCGCCGGCGCCCGGATTGCCGTAGACCGGGATGTTGTATCCGGTGTCCTGGAGCGGGTCGTACGCCGACGGGGGCGCCTCGCCGACCGGCGGCGGGGACGGGATCGGCCAGCTGCCCGACGTGCTCGACGGGGCGTCCGTGCGCGGCATCGCCGCCGTGGCCTGCAGATCCGGCGGCAGGTCCATGCGCGCGGTCTGGTCGGCCGCGAAGGGCTGCTGGGGCTGCTGGGGCGTCGAGACGGCCCGGTAGGCGGCCGCGAAGCCGGCAGGGCCGTCCGGGGTGCCGGGAGCGGCCTGGGCGTCGTACTGCGGCGCCGGGGCGCGTCGCGCGGAGCCGGTGGCGTCGGCGTACGCGGCCTGCTTCTCGTAGCCGGGCAGTGTGGCGCCGCCCTCGCTCCGGCGGGCCCGGCTCGCCTCCAGATCGTCGCGGCCCGCGCCGCGCTCTTCGCCGAGGACGGCGACGATCCGGTCGGCGACCTTGCGCTTGAAGGGGCGCGGCGCCGCGCGCAACGCGAGGGCGGCCATCACTGCGGCCAGGCACAGTTCGTAGGACACCATGAAGAACGTCTTGGCCGGGCGGCCCGCGAACAGGCCGTGGATCAGGGCCGCGCACAGGGCGGGGTAGGCCAGCATGTGCATGGCACGCCAGCGCGCCGCGACCGGGGCCGGGGACGCGAACTGGTTGCGGAGCGCCCCGGTGACGCCCACGAAGATCATGAGCAGGGCGGCCAGGGAGCCGAGGCCGATCAGCCCGGCGCTGCCAGTGACGCCGAGGCTGAAGGGGATCACGGCGGCGACCAGGACCGTGTGCTCCAGCGCCAGCTTGATCGTGATGTGCACCAGGAGGAAGGCGATCGACGCGACGGCGGTCACGCGGTGGATGCCCTGGGCAATGATCCGCTGCCGGGTGTTGAGGATGAGCCGGTCCTGGGCGACCAGACCCCAGATCACCGAGGAGGTCAGGCAGACGAGGGACAGGACGCCCGCGCCGAAGTTGAGGAATTCCTGGAGCCAGTCGCCTCCGAGCAGCACGACCACGGGTATGAGGAGCAGGACGACGGCGGTCGCCACCCCATAGGCCGACCGGCCCGGTTTGGGGAGGGAACTGTTACTACGACGAGGGTTCATGGGGGGTAACTCCGAGCAGTCCGGGTGAGCGGTCCCGCTGCCGCACTCTAAGCGGCGTCATACCGATCAGTACGAGGTTTGAGTTATTGCGTTGTTATCAAAGGACAATGCGACTGTTGTGATGTCCGTTAGTGGCTGTTACGCGAAGTAACACGTGAACCTCATTCCGTGCTCGTCGGGTCAACCAGGCATACGGAAGCGCGTCGCGGCTTGCTCAAGCCCTGCGGTACCCTGACGCCATGCGTGCCGTACGCCTTCTGCTTAGCGGGCCGCGCTGATCAGTCCCGACCGCCGGTGAGTACCGTGGTCGGCATCGGCGCGGCATCCCCTCCTGTGCGAGGGGATTTTTCGTTTCCGCAGGCAGAGACGACCGATGGAGCTTTGAGGATCATGAGCGAGACGAACCCCGCTGCCCCTGCCGCCGCGTCGGCAGAGGCGGCGCCGAACCGCTACACGGCAGCCATGGCCGCCGAGATCGAGGCACGCTGGCAGGACTTCTGGGACGCCGAGGGCACCTACGCCGCGCCGAACCCGAAGGGTGACCTGGCCGGCGACCCCGCGACGGTCGCCAGGCCCAAGAAGTTCATCATGGACATGTTCCCGTACCCCTCCGGTGCGGGCCTGCACGTCGGTCACCCCCTGGGCTACATCGCCACCGACGTGTTCGCCCGGTTCCAGCGGATGACCGGCCACAACGTCCTGCACACCCTGGGCTTCGACGCCTTCGGGCTGCCCGCCGAGCAGTACGCCGTGCAGACCGGCACGCACCCGCGCGTGTCCACCGAGGCCAACATCGCGAACATGAAGTCCCAGCTGCGCCGGCTGGGCCTGGGCCACGACAAGCGCCGGTCGTTCGCCACGATCGACCCGGACTACTACAAGTGGACCCAGTGGATCTTCCTGCAGATCTTCAACTCCTGGTACGACGACGAGGCCGGCAAGGCCCGCCCGATCGCCCAGCTGATCGCCCAGTTCGAGTCCGGTGAGCGCGCCGTGCCGGGCCACACGCGCGCGTGGCAGGAGCTGACCGCCACCGAGCGCGCCGACGTACTGGGCGGCTTCCGGCTGGCCTACGCCTCCGACGCGCCCGTCAACTGGTCCCCCGGCCTGGGCACCGTGCTGGCCAACGAGGAGGTCACCGCCGACGGCCGCTCCGAGCGCGGCAACTTCCCGGTCTTCAAGGCCAAGCTGCGCCAGTGGAACATGCGCATCACCGCGTACGCCGACCGGCTGCTGGCGGACCTGGAGGAGCTGGACTGGCCCGAGGCCATCAAGCTGCAGCAGCGCAACTGGATCGGCCGCTCCGAAGGCGCCCGCGTCGACTTCCCGATCGACGGCGAGCACATCACGGTCTTCACCACGCGCCCGGACACCCTGTTCGGCGCGACCTACATGGTGCTGGCGCCCGAGCACCCGCTGGTCGAGAAGTTCACCCCGGCCACCTGGCCCGAGGGCACCCACGAGGTGTGGACCGGCGGCCACGCGACCCCAGGCGAGGCCGTCGCCGCCTACCGCGCGCAGGCCGCCTCGAAGTCGGACGTCGAGCGGCAGGCCGAGGCCAAGGACAAGACCGGCGTCTTCACCGGCGCGTTCGCCACCAACCCGGTCAACGGCGACCGGATCCCCGTCTTCATCGCCGACTACGTCCTGATGGGCTACGGCACCGGCGCGATCATGGCCGTACCGGCGGGCGACCAGCGCGACTTCGAGTTCGCGCGGGCCTTCGAGCTGCCGATCACCTGCATCGTCGAGCCGACCGACGGCCGCGGCACCGACACCTCGACGTGGGAGGACGCCTTCGCGTCGTACGACGCGAAGATCATCAACTCCTCGAACGACGACATCTCCCTGGACGGCCTGCCCGTCGCCGACGCCAAGGCACGCGTCACCGAATGGCTGGAGCGCCGGGGCATCGGCGAGGGCACCGTCAACTTCCGCCTGCGCGACTGGCTGTTCAGCCGCCAGCGCTACTGGGGCGAGCCCTTCCCGATCGTCTACGACGAGGACGGCATCGCCCACGCGCTGCCCGAGTCGATGCTGCCCCTGGAACTGCCCGAGGTCGAGGACTACTCGCCGCGCACCTTCGACCCGGACGACGCCGACACCCAGCCCGAGACGCCGCTGTCGCGCAACGAGGAGTGGGTCAACGTCACCCTGGACCTGGGCGACGGACCGAAGAAGTACCGCCGCGAGACCAACACCATGCCCAACTGGGCCGGCTCCTGCTGGTACGAGCTGCGCTACCTGGACCCGCACAACGACCGGCAGCTGGTCGACCCCGAGATCGAGCGCTACTGGATGGGCCCGCGCGAGGGCATGCCGCACGGCGGCGTCGACCTGTACGTCGGCGGCGCCGAGCACGCCGTGCTGCACCTGCTGTACGCCCGTTTCTGGTCCAAGGTCCTGTACGACCTGGGGCATGTCTCCTCGGCCGAGCCGTTCCACAAGCTGTTCAACCAGGGCATGATCCAGGCCTACGTCTACCGGGACGGCCGGGGCATCGCGGTGCCGGCCGCCGAGGTGGAGGAGCGCGACGGCGCCTACTACTACCAGGGCGAGAAGGTCACCCGCCTGCTGGGCAAGATGGGCAAGTCCCTGAAGAACGCGGTGACCCCCGACGAGATCTGCGCCGAGTACGGCGCCGACACGCTGCGCCTGTACGAGATGGCGATGGGCCCCCTGGACGTGTCCCGGCCGTGGGACACGCGCGCGGTGGTCGGCCAGTTCCGGCTGCTGCAGCGGCTGTGGCGCAACATCGTCGACGAGACCACCGGCGAGGTCACCGTCACCGCGGCCGAGCCCGACGAGGACACGCTGCGCGCCCTGCACAAGGCCATCGACGGTGTGCGCCAGGACCTGGAGGGCATGCGCTTCAACACCGCCATCGCCAAGGTCACGGAGCTGAACAACCACCTGACCAAGGCGGGCGGAGCGGTCCCGCGCACCATCGCCGAGCCGCTGGTGCTGATGATCGCCCCGCTGGCCCCGCACATCGCCGAGGAACTGTGGCACCGCCTGGGCCACACCGACTCCGTCGTCCACCGCGACTTCCCGGTCGCCGATCCCGCCTACGTCGTCGACGAGACCGTGACCTGCGTCGTTCAGGTCAAGGGCAAGGTCAAGGCCCGCCTGGAGGTCCCGCCGTCCATCTCCGAGGAGGAACTGGAGAAGGTGGCGCTGGCCGACGAGAAGGTCGTCGCCGCGCTGGACGGCGCCGGTATCCGCAAGGTGATCGTGCGCGCGCCCAAGCTGGTGAACATCGTCCCCGCCTAAACGCGCCGGTCACTGCCTCCGGGGCATCCCCTACGGGCAGGTTCGGGGTTTTTCGGAACCCCGGGCCTGCCCGCTGCGTTTACCGTGGAGGAGCGGGGCGGGTAGCGCCGTGAGGCCGGAGGAGGAGCGTCGTGGAAACAGTGATCACAGTGTTCGCCGTGCTCTTCCTGCTCTTCGTCGTCCTGGGCGGGTACGCCACGATCAAGGTGATCGGCGCGGCCAAACGGGGCGTCGACCGCACGGTCACCCAGGCCCGCCGCACCGTCGAGGACCACACCCTGCGCGCCAAGTCCTTCGCCCAGCTGGGTCCGGCCAGCGAGATCGCCAAGCTCCGGCTCGACCTGCGCACCTCGATGCGGGCCACGCGCGACGCGCTGCACGCGGGCGTGGTGGAGGACGCGTCGCTGAAGGAGTCCCTCGGCCTCTTCGAGCGGCTGAGCGCACACGGCCATGAACTGGACGCCGAACTCAGGCGCCTGGAGTCCGAGCCGGACCGTGCCGAACTCGCCGCGCGCCTGCCCGAACTGCGCGGCCGCACCGAACGGATCACCCGGTCCGCGGACTCGCTGCGCTGGGCCGCCCGGGACCGTGCCCACCGCTTCACCGACGACGACCTGGACGCGCTGAGCGCACAGATCGACGTCGAGACCGGCGCGTTGCGGCACTGGCAGCATGACGAACCGGACGCTTCCGCCGCACCGCCGGGCCCCGGTCGGCAGTCGGGCACCCCGGCGCCCCCGTGGCCCGACGCCCCAGCGGCCGACGGTGCCCACGGCCCGCAGACCTGGCCCCAGCCCCCGCGGCCCGAACCGGCCGCGGAACCGAACCGGCCCGCCATCACCCCGCCGGGCCCGCGTCCGGCCTATCCCTGGCAGAAGAAGCCCCGGCCCGAGAGCACCACCTGAACCCGCCGGTTCCGGCCGAGGCGCGAGGGGTCGGGCTGCAGTGCGGGCGATACGCCAGGTAACCTCCAGCTCATGTCCCGCCATGTCGCGATCGTCACCGATTCAACGGCCTACCTGCCGCCCCTGACGATGGATCGGCACGGCATCACCGCGGTACCCCTGACCGTGGTCCTCGGCGACCAGGCGCTCGAAGAGGGCACCGAGGTCTCGACCCGCTTCCTGGCCCAGGCGCTGCAGAAGCGGCGCCCCGTCACCACCTCCCGCCCCAGCCCTGCGATGTTCGCGGAAACCTATCGCAGGGTCGCCGAGTCCGGCGCCGCCGGCATCGTCTCGCTGCATCTGTCCGCCGAGTTGTCGGGCACGTACGACGCGGCGGTCGCCGCGGCCCGCGAGGCGCCCGTGCCCGTGCGGGTGGTGGACACCGGAATGGTCGCGATGGCCCTCGGATTCTGCGCGCTCGCCGCGGCCGAGGCGGCGGAGGCGGGCGGCACCGTGGACGAGGCGGTCACGGCGGCCGAGAAACGGGCCGCGGGCACCTGCGCCTACTTCTACGTCGACACGCTCGACTATCTGCGGCGCGGCGGCCGTATCGGCGCCGCCCAGGCCCTGTTGGGGTCCGCTCTCGCCGTCAAGCCGCTGCTGCAACTGGAGGGCGGCCGGATCGAACCGCTGGAGAAGGTGCGTACGGCGTCGAAGGCGATCGCCCGCCTTGAGGAGATCGTCGCCGACCGTGCGGGCGGCGCCGACGTCGACATCGCCGTCCATCATCTCGCCGCCCCCGACCGGGCGTCGGCCCTGGCCGAGCGGCTGCGGACGCGGGTGCCGGGGCTGGCCGACCTGCATGTGAGCGAGGTCGGGGCGGTGATCGGCGCGCACACCGGGCCCGGGCTGCTGGGCGCCGTCGTCTCACCGAGGTGAGGCCCGTGGCACGTCGCCGCGGGCTGTGGCTCTCGTACGGGTGACGGGGTTTTCCACAACCGGGCGGTAATCCCCGGGAATTGAGCAAGATCATCGCGATGTGGCGGAATGCCCGATCCTCGTCGCATGTCACTTCGATCACGCTCACGCATCACGACCGCGACCAGCGGCCCGGGCCGCGGCCCCGCCTCCGACGGCCGCACCCGACACCGCCGCCCACCCGCCCGCCGTCCACCACGCCACCGCCACGCACCGGCGGAGGAACTGCGCCGCCGCGCGGAACTACTCTTCGGCGAACACGCCGGGGAACCACGGGCCCGCCACTGGGCGCACGGCGCGCGCCAGGAGCCGGAGGCGGGCCGGGAGATGGGCGAACGCCGGGAGTCGGGCCATGGTCCGCCGGGCGCACCCTTCCCTGGTCGCACGGCGGCAGCGAAGGCGCCGCCGGCTGGGACCGGCGGGGCGCCCGGGCCGAGTCCGGCGCGGACGGCAGCCGTGGCCGCGCCGCCTGACCGGGACGGCCCGGATGACCTGGGCGATCTGGATGACCCGGATGACCCGGCTGAGGGGGACACCCTCCCGGCTGACGCCCCGATCGGATCTGCCGTGCCGGGCTGGCGGGAGCGCGCGGGGACCGCCTTGCGGGAGCGCATGCCGCTGTGGTTGCAGGCCAGGTGCGGGCTGGAGCGACGCGGTGCGCTCGCGCTCGCGGTGCTGGTCGCCGCGGTCGCGGTGTTCGCCGTGCTGCACTTCTGGACCGGCCGTACCCAGTCGGTGCGCGCGCCCCAAGTGGTGCGGGCTGAGGCCCCGTTCGCGGCGGAGGACACGGGGAAAGAAGGCGCGGCGGACGAGGACGGCGAGAAGCCGGGACACGGCGGTGGCATCAGCCCGGGCGGCTCGGCCGGGCCCGCTCCGGGGACGGCGGGCGCGGAGATCGTGGTCGATGTCAGCGGCAAGGTGCGCAAGCCCGGAATCCATCGGCTGCCCGCGGGTTCGCGGGTCGTCGATGCGCTGACCGCGGCGGGCGGCGTGCGTCCGGGAACCGACACCGACGGCCTCAACCGGGCCCGCTTCCTCGTGGACGGCGAGCAGATCGTGGTCGGCGACCCCGCCGCGGCGACCGGCCCCGCGGCCGGTGGGGCGTCCGTGCCCGGCCGGGCGGGCGCCATCGCGGGGGCGGCCGGCCCCGCGACCCCCGTCTCCCTGAACTCGGCCACCGTGGACCAGCTCGACACCCTGCCGGGCGTGGGCCCCGTGCTGGCCCAGCACATCATCGACTACCGCACGCAGCACGGCGGTTTCCGCTCGGTGGACGAACTCCGCGAGGTCAACGGGATCGGCGACCGGCGCTTCGCCGACCTGCGGAACCTGGTCCAGCCATGAGCCACCGGCCGACCCCGCCCGAGCGGACTGCTCCCGAGTGCGCCCCGCCCGAGAGGACCCCGCCCCAGCGGACCGTTCCTGAGTCCATCCCACCCCAGCCGACCGGGCCCCAGCCGCCCGTGCCCGAGCCCGCCGTGCTGCCCGCCGGGACCGGGCCCGCCGTGCCCGAGCCCGCCGGGACGGGAGGTGCCTCGTCGGCGGGCCGGGCCGACCGCCCCGCCGTACACGCCGCCTCCGGACGCCGGCTCGGCGCCGCGCACCCCCGCCAGGAGGGGCCGACGGACCTGCGTCTCGTGCCGCCCGCGCTGGCGGCCTGGGCGACGGCGGCGCTGGCCCTGGACGCGTCGCCGCCGTGGACCGCGGGTGTCGCGACCGGCGCTTTGATGGGAGCGGTCCTGCTCCTGACCCGTGGGCTCGGTGTCGGCCGGCGCCGTGCGACCCGGCGGACCAAGGGCCCGCCCACGGGACCACGGCGGACGGTGCGCGCGCCCGCGTGGTGGACCTGGCCGCGCGCCTCGGTCGCCGCCGTACTGCTGTGCGTCGCCGCGGCGGCCGCGTCCGCCGGGCTGCACGGGGCGGACACCCGCCGCGGACCGGTGCCCGAACTGGCCCACCGGTACGCCACGGTGACGGTGGAGGTCAGGCTCGGCTCCGACCCCTGGCTCAGCAGACCACGGGTGCGCGGCGATCGCACCGCCCCGGCCACCGTGCTGGCCCGCGCCGAGGTACGGCGCGTGGAACGTGCCGACGGGACGGCCGTGACGACGCGGGCGCCGGTGCTGATGATCGTCGACGCGGGCGTCCCTGCACCGGCTCGGACGCACATCCGGGGACCGGCTCGGACGGGTGTCCCGGAACCGTCAGGCACCACCGGCGCGGGCCCGCGCGGTGCGCGTTCGGCCTGGCTGGCGCTGCTGCCCTCCACCCGGCTGCGGGTGGGTGCGCGACTGGCGCCCGCGCTGTTGGGCGGGGACGGGCTCGCCGCGGTGCTGCGCGTGACGAAGGAGGCCGTGCCCGAGGTCGTGGGCGAGCCGAACGGGCCGCAGCGGCTGGCCGGCCGGCTGCGGGCCGGACTGCGGGCGGCGACCGACGAACTGCCCGGCGACGCACGGGCGCTGCTGCCCGGCCTGGTCGTCGGGGACACCTCACGGATCACCCCGGAACTGGACGAGGCATTCAAGGCGACGGACCTGACACACACGCTGGCGGTCTCCGGCAGCAACCTCACCATCCTGCTCGTCCTGCTCGTCGGGCCGCCCGGCCTGGCCGCGCACGTCGAACGCCGCGGGATCGCCCCGCGCCTCGGGCTCTCGCTGCGGACCACGGCGCTGCTCGCGGGGGCGCTCACGCTCGGCTTCGTCGTCGTGTGCCGACCCGATCCGAGCGTGCTGCGGGCGGCGGCCTGCGGGGCCGTGGCGCTGCTCGCCCTGGCCACCGGCCGCCGCCGGTCCCTGATCCCGGCGCTGGCGACGGCCGTACTGCTGCTGGTGCTCTACGACCCGTGGCTGGCCCGCAGTTACGGATTCCTGCTGTCGGTGCTGGCCACCGGCGCGCTGCTGGTGCTCGCTCCCGGTTGGAGCGCGGCGCTGCGCCGGCGCGGGGTGCCGCGGCGGGCGGCGGAGGCGTTGGCCGCGGCCGCCGCAGCGCAGGCCGTGTGCGCGCCGGTCGTCGCGGTGCTGTCGGCGCGGGTGAGCCTGGTGGCGGTGCCGTGCAACCTGCTTGCCGAGATCGCGATCGCGCCCGCCACGGTCCTGGGGTTCGCGGCGCTGGCCGTCGCGCCGCCGGCGATGCCGGTGGCGAAGGCGCTGGCCTGGTGCGCCAGTTGGCCGGCCGACTGGATCGCGAGGGTCGCACGGACCGGCGCCGCGTTGCCCGGCGCGGGCGTGGACTGGCCGGGCGGCTGGACGGGGGCGCTGCTGCTGGCCGCGGTCACGGTGGCCCTGGTCCTCGTCGGGCGGCGGCTGGCCCGGCGCCCGTGGTGGTGCGGACTGTGTGCGCTGCTGCTCCTGCTGCTGGTGGTGCGCCCGGCGCCGGTGACCCGGGTGATCACGGGCTGGCCGCCGCCCGGCTGGCGGTATGCGATGTGCGACGTGGGACAGGGGGACGCGACGGTGCTCGCGGCGGGGGAGGGCAGCGCGGTGGTCGTGGACGCGGGCCCCGATCCGACGCTCGTCGACCGCTGTCTGCGGGACCTCGGCATCACCCGTATCCCGCTCCTCGTGCTCACCCACTTCCATGCCGACCATGTCGCGGGTCTGCCCGGGGTGCTGCGCGGGCGCTCGGTGGCCGCGATCGAGACGACGGGGTACGAAGAGCCCGCGGAGCAGGCGGAGTTCGTCAGGAGGGAGGCAGCCGGGCGGCACATTCCGGTGACCCGTGCGGTCGCCGGGGAGCAGCGACGCACCGGCCAGCTCGCCTGGCAGGTGCTGTGGCCGCGCCCGGGCCCGGAGCCGGACGGCCCCAACGACGCGAGCGTCACCCTGCTCGTACGGTCGGCCGGGCTGCGGCTGCTGCTGCTCGGCGATCTGGAACCGACGGCCCAGCGGGCGCTGCTCAGATCCCCGGCGCTGGCCGGACTGACCGGAGTGGACGTCCTCAAGGTCGCCCATCATGGCTCGGCCTATCAGGACCCGGAGTTGATACGCGTCGTGTCTCCACGGGTGGCGCTCATCTCCTGCGGTGCGGACAACCCGTACGGCCACCCGGCACCCGTGACCATGTCGGCGCTGCGGTCGATGGGCGCGATGGTGCTCCGCACGGACCGGGACGGATCCCTCGCGATCACCAGCTCAGGAGACCCGCCTGCCACCCTGCGGGTGACCCATGGCTGAGCGGTCCGAACGTGCTCGTTCTGGGTCAGCGTACGGAGCTGTTCCGGCTTCACTCCCATGTGAGAGCGCGTGCCGCGGCCTGCAGTGCTTGGGGCTGGTTGAGCAGGTCGGTGCTGTCTGCCCACTGGTCCACGCTGCCCACAAGTGCCGACGTCCGAAGGTCCGGGTCCGTGACCGTCGCCGCAAGAGCCTGCGCGAAACGCTCGGCGCGCAGCACCTGGAAGGGGCGCGAGTGGTAGGGCCGCCGCTTCGGGTCCACCGGCGTGTTGAGCCCGGACGCGTTCTGCAAAGCAGCGACGAACTCATAGGCGTCGCACAGATGCGCCTCCCGCGTCCGGTGGTCTGTCGCTGCCAGCGCAGCACGAAAAGCCGGCTTGAGCGACGTGGCCGCAGGGAGCCGGCTGAAGGCGCTGCCGAGCCACTTGCCGTAGGGGGCGTAGCGGCGCTCCAGCAGCAGGCACAGGCGCATCAGATCACGCACCAGACGAGCGGCCACGACGGCCGAACCGATGTCGTCACCGACTTCCGCGCAGCGTCCCACGAACGCTTCTTCCTGCGAGATGCGTTGCCACTGGCAGGCCAGCAGATACCTCCACACCTGGTCCGGATACCACGCCAGCCGCCGCCGGGCGTCGGTGAGAGTGCCGAGCCCGTCGTGGAACACCGCTCCACCCGTGGCCTCGGCAAGCCGCTGCTGCGGGATCGCCAGCCATTCACGAGTGGTCAGCTCCGCACCGGCGGAAGGCACTCCGAGCTGCGCGGAAAGCCATTCGTCCACGTCGTACACGTCCACGCGATGGTTGACCGGGCCGTCGGTCGGCTGCATACGCCCGACGGGGTCCAGCGGATCGCCGCTCTCCTCGAAGTGGGTGGGCCGGCCCCGAACGTGCTTCGGCAGTTTTTGGGCCAAGGTGCGACGGATCGCGGCAGCGTGCTGAGCCTTGTCCTCGGCTGTCAGGAAGAGCTCCAGCCGCGGGCCCCACTCATGATCTGCCGACCGCGGTGTGTCGAAGCCCAGCACCTCAGAACCGCTGCCGATCCGAGCGGCCGCGTGTCGCAGCCCGGGAAACGCATCCCGGAGGATCGGCTCCACCGCCTCCTCGTAGAAGACCTCGGACAGCTCGATGCCAGGCATGAACGGGGCCCCGGAGATCGTCATGGCCCCACTGTGCTGGACGTACTCACCCGAGACCACCGATTATCCCCGGTGGCTGAGCTGGTGGTGCTATGACAACAGGCCCATCGACGTGCAGCTCTGGGTGGTGTACAGCTGACGGGGACGCGGGACACGGAAGCCGGTCGGAGCGGGCCCTTTCCGACCGGCTTCTTCCTTCTCGCCGCGCGGGCGTTGATACCCAAGGGCGTCGGGATTCCTAAGCGACGGTGAGTACGATCTTGCCCTGGATGTGGCCTCGGGCGGCGCGTTCGTGGGCCGCTCGGGCCTCTGCGAGCGGGAACGTGCCGTCCACCGCGACGCGCACCGTGCCCGCGTCGAGCAGCCGACCCAGTTCGGCGAGCTGCGCGCCGTTCGAGCGGACCTGGGTGACGGAGACCGTGACGCCCAGCTTCGCGGTCTCCTCTTCGTCGAAGTCCCCGGGAAACACGGGGAACTGGGCGCCGCCGCGCTTGAGCGTGTGCAGGAAGCGACTGCTGTGCGGGCCACCGACGGTGTCGAGTACGAGGTCGAGGTCGTGCACGAGGTCTTCGGGCCGGCTCTTGGTGTAGTCGATGAACTGGTCGGCGCCGAGTCCGCGCAGAAACGCCTCATGCGCGCCCGACGCCACCGCGATGACTCGTGCGCCCTTCCATTTCGCCAACTGGACCGCGAAGTGCCCCACGCCGCCCGCGGCGCCGTTGACGAGCACCGTCGTCCCGGCGTCGAGCGCCGTCGGGCGATGCGGCGCCGCCTGGAAGGGCGACGGGTGGTCGTGTCCGAGCTCGATCAGGAACTGCCACGCCGTCAGCCCTGCCATGGGCGCCCCGGCGGCGTGCACATGGTCGATGCCGGCCGGCTTGCGTGCGAGGTCCGCCGCGGGCGCGGCCACGTACTCGGCGTAGGCGCTGCCGTCGAAGCTGGGAAAACGCAGCAGACCGAAGACCTCATCACCTACGGCGAGGCCGTCCACGTCCGCGGCGACGGCCTCGACGACGCCGGACACGTCCGTCCCCGGAATCACCGGCAGGCTGACCGTCGATTCCGACCCGGGCATCCTGTTCAGCCCGCCGCGCAGGTACCAGTCCGGAGGATTGACACCGACCGCGTGCACGCGAACGAGCACCTCGCCCGGCCCCGGTTCGGGGATCGGCACCTCGTCGTAGCGCAGCACCTCAGGTCCGCCGTGCTCATGCAGCCGGATCGCCCTCATCGTGTGTGTCGGCATCGCCTTCTCCTGCCCCCGCCGCGGGATACGCTTAACGGATCAGTGATCCAAATTATCCGGATCAGTGATCCGAGAATACGGATCACTGATCCGGACAGTCAAGCCGGTCAGTGAAGCCGGACAGCCGAGAGGGACAGATGCGGGCCGACGCCAGGAAGAACCACGACCACCTGCTCGCCGTTGCGGGCGCCGTCATCGCCGAGGAGGGCGCCGACACCTCCCTGCGGGACATCGCACGCAGGGCCGGCGTGGGGCTCGCGACGCTGTTCCGTCACTTCCCGACGCGCGAGGCGCTGCTCGACGCCCTGCTCCGTACGAACTTCGACGGGCTGACGGCGAAGGCGGCCGAACTCGAAACGTCGAGCACGCCCGAAGACGCTCTCGTCGCGTGGCTGCGGGACTGCGTCGCCTGGACAACCGAGTACCGCGGCGTGACCGTGCTGATGGCGGCCGCCATCGAGGACCCCGAATCCGCGCTCCACGCTTCGTGCGTCACCCTGCGCGCAGCCGGTGCGCGGCTCCTCGCCCGGGCCCAGGCGGCGGGTGTGGCGCGGAGCGATATCGACGGCGCCGATCTGTTCGCGCTGGTCGCCATGCTCGCGTGGCTCGGTGATCAGCCCGCGCTCGCGCCACGCGCCGATCGCCTCTTCGACGTCGTCGCGAGCGCGATCCTGACGAATCCGGCGAGCGCCGATGCCCGGGAGGCGTGGTCCTCGGGCGCTAGTGGCCGACAGTGAGGGCGAGGGTGGTGGTGGCGAGGGCGAGATAGCCGAGGGGGAAGGCGATGTTGTGGTAGACGCGCAGGCGGACGTGTGCGGCGACGGCGCCGACGAAGAACAGCACGAGTCCCACCGCGGCGGCCACGCCGAGGGGCCGGGCGCCGAGAAGCCCGAGCAGCAGTCCGGCCGCCCCGGCGGCCTTGGCCGTGGCGAGCCACGGGAGCCAGGAGCGCGGCAGACCCACCTCGGCCGAGTTGGCGAGGACGAACCCGGCCCTCAGGAGGTCCGCGACGGCGATCCCGGCGTTGGCCGCGATCGCGACGACGGTGACGATCACATAGGCGGTGGACATGTACGCCTCCCCTGCAGGCCGAGCGCATCGTGAGGGTGGGCGGGGGCGCCGACGGCGTGGAGGCCGGCGGCCCGAGGCCCTGCCCGCTTGCCACGACCAGCCTTGTAGATCTCCGGTTTGGCGTCCAATACCTGCATCTATAACCTGAAAGAATGGATGTGGACACCCGGCTGCTGCGCTCCTTCGTCGCCGTGGCGGACACGGGGAGCCTGACGCGTGCCGCGGAGCGCCTGTTCCTCTCCCAGCCGGCGCTGACCAAGCAGATCAAGCAGTTGGAGACCCGGCTCGGGGTACGGCTGTTCACCCGGTCCCGGGCCGGGATGAGCCTCACCGCGCCGGGCCGCACCCTCGCGGCGCGCGCTCCGGCGCTGCTGGCCGACTGGGACCGGCTGCTGCGGGAGACCAAGGGCACGGCCGATCGGGCGGCCCGTGTGCTGCGGGTCGGCTTCATGGCCAGCGCGGCCAACGAGGCGACCCAGCGCATCGTCGCGGAGTTCGCCCGCCGCCGGCCGGGCTGGCGGGCCGACATGCGACAGGCCGCCTGGTCGGACCCGACCGCGGGGCTCGCCGACGGCGACACGGACGTCGCCCTGCTGCGGCTGCCCTTCCCCGGGCAGGACGGCCTGCGGCTGGCGGTGCTCTTCAGCGAGCCGCGCTGGGTCGCGCTGCCCGCGGGACACCCCCTCGGCGGGCGCGATCTGATCCCCTTCCGGGACCTGTGGGACGAGCCGTTCGTGGCGGCACCGCCGGAATCCGGTGCCTGGCGTGACTACTGGCTGGCCGCCGACGAACGCGAGGGCCACTCGGTCCGCATCGGCGCCGTCACCGACCGGCCCGACGACTGGCTCAGCGCGATCGCCAACGGCTACGGCATCGCCCTCGCCCCGGAGTCCGCCGCCCGCTACTACGCCCGCCCGGGCATCGTCTACCGCCCGGTCAGCGGCGTCAGTCCCAGCCGGGTCGCCGTCGCCTGGGCCACCGCCGACGACACCGACCCGGTCGTCCAGGATTTCGTACGGTCCTGTCTGGTCGCCAGACCCACGCAGAGCGAGGGGAGTTTGCCTGTGCGTTGACTGTGCGAAATGGGAACCTGCTTGGCTAATTCGGTTCACAGGCGGTCAGTTGATGCCAGTCGTACGCAGTCCCATCACATGTGCTGGATTCCCGCGATGTGGGCGCGTGTTGCCTCGAAAGCCGCATCAGTGATCGAATGCATCTTCGGCAACTGTTCGATGTCGAGGCGCACAGAGGTGTCGTAGATGTTCGGCCGCTGGCTGGGAAACCGAACCAACCGGGTGTACCGGGCGAGCCCGCTCGCGGCGGTCAAGACCCCACCCGACGCGGGAGTGCTCAGCTGCCGCGTGCTCGACCCGGTCCACGAACCGGTCGCCCACGCGGAGTTCGCGGTCAGCGACGCCATGGGACGCACGGTGGTCACCGGCGGAACGGACCCCTACGGGTCGTTCGTGACGACGGTGCCGGCCGGCGAGTACCGGCTCGCGGTCTCCGCGGAGGGCTATGCGCCCTACCGGGCGACCACGCTGGTCGGCGAGAACTCGCTGGCCTCGCTGGGCGATGTGACGCTCCAGGTCGCCCCGGGACCTGACCTGCCGGCGCCGGGCGACTGGGAGATCGAACCGACGCATTCCTCGATCGCCTTCACCGCGCGGCACATCGGACTGGCCCGGATCCACGGGCGGTTCAACACCTTCGCCGGGGCGGTACGGGTCGCCGATCCGGTGGAGCAGTCCGCGATGCACGTGGTGATCGACGCGGCGTCCATCGACACGAACGTGCGGATGCGCGACGACCATCTGCGCTCGGCGGACTTCCTCGACGTGCAGCGCTTTCCGACGCTGGAGTTCTACAGCGAGCGGTGCGTGCACCGGGGTGGCAGCCGATGGGCCGTCACCGGCGCGCTGTCGCTGCACGGGGTGACGCGTACGGTCACCCTCGACACCGAATACCTCGGGCTCGGCAACGGGATGGAGGGCGAGGTGCGGGCCGCCTGCCGGGCCACGACGGAGCTGCACCGGGACGACTTCACCGTGAGCTGGCAGACGATGCTGGCGCGCGGGATCGCCGTGGTCGGGCCCAGCATCAAGATCGACCTGGATGTGCAGCTCGTGCCCAAGAGCTGACGCCCGCCCCGGTGCTCCGGCGGGGCCGGGCTGCCGGACAATGGCTCCGTGAGCGATGTGAGACATGTGCTGGTGCTGCCCGACCGCGATGCCGCGCGGGAGGTGGCGCAGGCGCTCGCGGAACGGTTCGGCGTCGCGGAGGAGCCTCAGCTGGTACGGGACGCGCTGGCCGGCGAGGACGACGCCGAGGACGCGCAGTGGCTCGTCGTCCTGCGGGACGCGGAGAACCGGCTGGACCCGAAGGAACTGGACACGCTCGCGGCACAGTGGGACGGCTGGCGCGAGGAACCGTAGCCCCCAGGGCTTGCCGCACGCGACGCGACGACAACCCTCACCGACCCACGACACCCACCCCCTGACACCGCTACCACCTACCCACCGCCTCTTGACACCGACCAGCGGTGTCACCCCCGACGGCTCCCGACACCCGCCGCCCAGACCCCCGGCCCCGCCGCTCATGCCCCGGCATCGTCACCCATGCCCCCGGCTTCGGTGCCTGGCGCCTCCGGAGTTGCTCTGCGTCCGCGTTGTCAGTGGTGCGTGCGATGCTTGGTGCGATGGCCAGAAAGACCGCTCAAGACGACCCTCTCGCCCCGGTGACGCTTGCCGTGGGCCAGGAGGACCTCCTGCTCGACCGTGCCGTGCGGGAGGTGGTGGCCGCCGCCCGGGCCGCCGACGCCGACACGGACGTACGTGACCTGACACCGGACCAGCTACAGCCCGGCACGCTCGCCGAGCTGACCAGCCCGTCGCTCTTCGCGGAGCGCAAGGTCGTGGTCGTACGCAACGCGCAGGATCTTTCGGCCGACACCATCAAGGACGTGAAGGCGTATCTGGGGGCGCCGGCCGAGGAGATCACGCTCGTGCTGCTGCACGCGGGCGGAGCCAAGGGCAAGGGGCTGCTCGACGCCGCGCGCAAGGCGGGGGCGCGGGAGGTGGCCTGCCCGAAGATGACCAAGCCGGCGGACCGACTCGCCTTCGTGCGGGGCGAGTTCCGCACCCTCGGGCGGTCGGCGACGCCCGAGGCATGCCAGGCGCTGGTCGACGCGATCGGCAGCGATCTGCGGGAGCTGGCGTCCGCGGCGGCGCAGTTGGTCGCGGACGTCGAGGGGACGATCGACGAGGCCGTCGTCGGGCGGTACTACACGGGCCGGGCCGAGGCGTCGAGCTTCACGGTGGCGGACCGGGCCGTCGAGGGGCGTACGGCGGAGGCGCTGGAGGCGCTGCGCTGGTCGCTGGCGACCGGGGTGGCTCCGGTGCTGATCACCAGCGCGCTGGCGCAGGGCGTGCGGGCGATCGGAAAGCTGTCGTCGGCGCGGGGCGGGCGGCCCGCCGACCTCGCCCGGGAGCTGGGGATGCCGCCGTGGAAGATCGACCGGGTGCGGCAGCAGATGCGCGGGTGGACGCCCGACGGAGTGGCGGCGGCCCTGCGGGCGGTGGCCGAGGCGGACGCCGGAGTGAAGGGAGGCGGGGATGATCCCGAGTACGCGTTGGAGAAAGCGGTGGTGACCATCGCCCGAGCGGCACGCTCAAGAGGCCGCGGCTGAGCAGTCCCTTGCGGTTCGACAGCGCCCCGAAGGGGCGCGGGGCTGTATCGATATGCGGCTCCGCCGCGCGGGCCCGCCCAGCCACGACGGTGCCGCAGACGACCGACGGCACAGCGCGGCACATCCGGCGGAGCGCCTGGCCCACCCCGGACAGCCGGAGGCCCCGCCGTCCGGCCCTGGGGAAGGGCGGGGCGGCGGGGCCCACGGATCGAGCAGCTTGAGTCCGTACCCGCGTGGCGAACGCAGGCCGCGTACGGAACTCCGGGTGCCGGTCGGGGGCGGATGAGAGAGGGCCCGCTCTTGGTCCTTCCGGCGGTCAAGTCGGGGCTGACTCAGCCCTTGATGGACGCGACCTTGGTGGCCAGGGCCGACTTCTTGTTGGCGGCCTGGTTCTTGTGGATGACGCCCTTGGAGACGGCCTTGTCGAGCTGGCGCGCGGCGGCGCGCTGGTACTCGTTGGCCTTCTCGACGTCACCCGCGGCAGCGGCCTCGCGGGCCTTGCGGATCGCGGTCTTCAGGGAGGACTTGACGGCCTTGTTGCGCAGCCGGGCCTTCTCGTTGGTCTTGATCCGCTTGATCTGGGACTTGATGTTCGCCACGAAGGAGCCTTTTCAGGTTCTGGTACGGGCCCCCAACGGGTCCCGTACCGATGATCTCTTGAGACGTGCCCCGCGCCGAGCGGGCATGAGGCACAGCCACTCACGGTACCAGCGGCCCCGCGGCCAGCCCAAACCCGTGCACGGTCCCCGCCCGTGGGACCATGGAGGCTACGTATCGATCCGACCCGAGGCATAAGGCGCCTCAAGAGACAGGACCCTGCGTGCCCGCGACCCCTAACAATGTGCCCGAGCCGAGCCGTACCGCCCCGGCTCTGATCCGCAACTTCTGCATCATCGCGCACATCGACCACGGCAAGTCCACGCTCGCCGACCGGATGCTCCAGCTGACCGGCGTGGTCGAGCAGCGGCAGATGCGTGCTCAGTATCTCGACCGCATGGACATCGAGCGTGAGCGTGGCATCACGATCAAGTCCCAGGCGGTGCGTCTGCCGTGGGCTCCGAGCCACGACCCGGGCAACACGCACATCCTCAACATGATCGACACCCCTGGGCACGTCGACTTCACGTACGAGGTCTCGCGGTCGCTCGCCGCCTGCGAGGGGACCATCCTCCTCGTGGACGCCGCCCAGGGCATCGAGGCGCAGACCCTCGCCAACCTGTATCTGGCGATGGAGAACGACCTCACGATCATCCCGGTGCTGAACAAGATCGACCTGCCGGCCGCGCAGCCCGAGAAGTTCTCCGAGGAACTGGCCAACCTGGTCGGCTGCGAGCCCGGCGACGTGCTGAAGGTCTCCGCGAAGACCGGCCTCGGCGTGGAGGCGCTGCTGGACAAGGTGGTCGCCGAGATCCCGGCCCCGGTCGGCGTCGAGAACGCTCCCGCCCGCGCCATGATCTTCGACTCGGTCTACGACTCCTACCGCGGTGTCGTGACCTACGTCCGGGTCATCGACGGTCAGCTCAACAAGCGTGAGCGGATCCGGATGATGTCCACCGGCGCCACCCACGAGCTGCTGGAGATCGGCGTCAACTCGCCCGAGATGCTGCCGGCCGACGGGCTCGGCGTGGGCGAGGTGGGCTATCTCATCACCGGTGTGAAGGACGTCCGCCAGTCCAAGGTCGGTGACACGATCACCAGCCAGTCCAAGGGCGCCACCGAGGCGCTGGGCGGCTACAAGGACCCGAAGCCGATGGTCTTCTCGGGCCTTTATCCGCTGGACGGCTCCGACTATCCCGACCTGCGCGAGGCCCTGGACAAGCTGCAGCTCAACGACGCCGCGCTGGTCTACGAGCCGGAGACCTCCGCCGCCCTCGGCTTCGGCTTCCGCGTCGGCTTCCTGGGCCTGCTGCACCTCGACGTGATCCGGGAGCGCCTGGAGCGCGAGTTCGGCCTCGATCTGATCGCCACCGCCCCGAACGTGGTCTACCGCGTGATCATGGAGGACGGGGTCGAGCATCTCGTGACCAACCCGAGCGAGTTCCCCGAGGGCAAGATCGAGGAGGTGTACGAGCCGGTCGTGCGGGCCACGATCCTCGCGCCCACCGAGTTCATCGGCGCGATCATGGAGCTGTGCCAGACCCGGCGCGGCACCCTGCTCGGCATGGACTACCTGTCCGAGGACCGCGTCGAGATCCGCTACACGCTGCCGCTCGCGGAGATCGTCTTCGACTTCTTCGACCAGCTGAAGTCCAAGACCCGCGGCTACGCCTCGCTCGACTACGAGCCCACCGGCGAGCAGAGCAGTTCCCTGGTGAAGGTCGACATCCTGCTGCACGGCGACAAGGTCGACGCCTTCTCGGCGATCACCCACAAGGACCAGGCGTACGCGTACGGGGTGCGGCTGGTCGCCAAGCTCAAGGAGCTGATCCCGCGGCAGAACTTCGAGGTGCCGGTGCAGGCGGCCATCGGCTCCCGGGTCATCGCCCGCGAGACCATCCGCGCCATCCGCAAGGACGTCCTCGCCAAGTGCTACGGCGGTGACATCTCCCGCAAGCGGAAGCTGCTGGAGAAGCAGAAGGAAGGCAAGAAGCGGATGAAGATGGTGGGTTCCGTGGAGGTTCCGCAGGAGGCGTTCATCGCCGTGCTGTCCAGCGATGACAGCGCGGGGTCGGGCAAGGGCAAGAAGTAACGGCCGGGTCCGCCGGCAAACCGGGACCAACGGGGGTCCGTCGTGTGAAAGTGCGGCGGGCCCCTACGCGTGCGTAAGGTCGCTCTCTGTAGGAAGTGACAGGCCGCGGCCCCTTACGCGTCGGCGGGCCGGGCTCTACCCTGATCTCTGCTCGATAGTTACTCGCGGGTTAAACAACGCCGGGCGGCGACCCGGACGCGCGGCCCGCGGGTGCACCCAGCCGCACTGAGCCAGCCGCACCGTCGCGGGCCCCGGAGGATGTCGTGAGCGACACACAGACACTGATCGAGAACCGTCCGCCCTCCGTGGCGAACCTGTTCCTGGAGCGCGTCGCGGCCACACCGGACGCCGAGGCCTACCGCTACCCGGTGCCCGCCGCCGGCCAGGGCCCGGACGACTGGAAGTCGCTGAGCTGGGCGCAGGCGGCCGAACGGGTCTACGCGATCGCCGCCGGCCTCATCGAGCTGGGCATCGAACCCGAGGAGCGGGTCGCGCTCGCCTCCTCGACCCGGGTCGAGTGGATCCTCGCCGACCTCGGCATCCTGTGTGCCGGCGCCGCCACCACGACCGTCTATCCGCAGACCAACGCCGACGAGTCGGCGTTCATCCTCGCCGACTCCGAGAGCCGGGTCCTGATCGCCGAGGACGCCGACCAGCTCGCCAAGGTGGAGGAGAAGCGCGCCGAACTGCCCCACCTCACCCATGTGGTGGTGCTGGACGCGGCCGGCGTCGAGACCGGCGACGGGGTGCTCACCCTGGCCGAACTGGAGCAGCGCGGCGCCGATCGTCTGGAGAAGAACCCCGAGCTGGTCAGGGAGCGGGTGGCGGCGATCACCAGCGACCAGCTGGCCACCCTCATCTACACCTCCGGCACCACCGGCCGCCCCAAGGGCGTGCGGCTGCCGCACGACAACTGGTCGTACATGGCGAAGGCGATCGCCGCGACCGGGCTGATCGGCGCCGAGGACGTGCAGTACCTGTGGCTGCCGCTGGCGCACGTCTTCGGCAAGGTGCTCATCTCCGGCCAGATCGAGGTCGGTCATGTCACCGCGGTGGACGGCCGCGTCGACAAGATCATCGAGAATCTGCCGGTCGTGCAGCCGACGTACATGGCCGCCGTGCCGCGCATCTTCGAGAAGGTCTACAACGGCGTGGCGGCCAAGGCGCGCGCCGGCGGCGCCGCCAAGTACCGGATCTTCCAGTGGGCGGCCCAGGTCGCCCGGGAGTACGCCAAGGCCAGCCAGGACACCTTCCGGCGCACCGGCACCGCCGGGGCGCCGTTCGGCCTGTCCGCCAGGCACAAGGTCGCCGACGCGCTCGTCTACGCCAAGATCCGCGAGGCATTCGGCGGCAGGCTGCGTGCCTGTGTCTCCGGTTCGGCCGCGCTCGCGCCGGAGATCGGCTACTTCTTCGCCGGCGCCGGCATCCACATCCTGGAGGGCTACGGCCTCACCGAGTCCTCCGCGGCCTCCTTCGTCAACCCCGGCGAGGCCTACCGCACCGGCACGGTCGGCAAGCCGCTGCCCGGCACGGAGGTGCGCATCGCGGAGGACGGCGAGATCCTGCTGCGCGGACCCGGCATCATGCAGGGCTACCACAAGCTGCCCGAGAAGACCGCCGAGGTGCTGGAGCCCGACGGCTGGTTCCACACGGGCGACATCGGCGAGCTGTCCCCCGACGGCTATCTGCGCATCACCGACCGCAAGAAGGACCTGATCAAGACGTCCGGCGGCAAGTACATCGCGCCCGCCGAGGTCGAGGGCCAGTTCAAGGCGGTGTGCCCGTACGTCTCCAACATCCTCGTGCACGGCGCCGACCGGAACTTCTGCACCGCGCTCATCGCGCTCGACGAGGCCGCCATCCTGGAGTGGGCGAAGGAGAACGGCCTGGCGGACAGGTCGTACGCCGATGTCGTGGCCGCGCCCGCGACGGTCGCCCTCATCGACGGGTACGTCAAGGAGCTGAACGAGGGGCTGCAGCGGTGGCAGACCATCAAGAAGTTCCGGCTGCTGCCCCGCGACCTGGATGTCGAGCACGGTGAGATCACGCCGAGCCTGAAGCTGAAGCGGCCCGTGGTGGAACGGGAGTACAAGCACCTGATCGACGAGATGTACGACGGCACGCGCGAGGCATAGCTCCTGCGCCGGCCCCCGCGCGCGGGGAGCGCGGCACCGGCCCGCGAAGGGGGCGGGACGCTCGGCGTCCCGCCCCCTTCACGGTTGTGGCCGTTTCTGTCCGACTTCGAGCACACCCGTCGCATCAGTAGCACGGTTCTCCCGCAAGGCGGGCCAGTTCGGTAACTCGGTGCATATGGACGCGATCCGTCTGTCACCCTGTCCGCAACGGCTGAGGACTGCCCGAGGCCTGACCGACCGAACCGCTCGGGGAGCTGGCAATGGGGGCCATACCGATGCAATGGGAGACCGTTTCCCATGGCTTCGCGCCGTCCGCGCATCCGATCGCGCCCGCGCACGAAGGCGCGCAGGGGGGCGCGGACCTGCGCACCCGGTCGCGCGCGACCCTGCCCGGCAGCCCTCTCGCGCCCAGCGCCGCCCGGGCGCTGGTGGGCAGCGCGCTCGCCGAGTGGGCCGAACTCGGCCGCATGACCTGTGCGCGGCTCGCCGACGACGTGATGATCGTGGTCAGTGAACTCGTCACCAACGCCGTCGTCCACGCGGGCACCGCGGTGGAACTGGTCTGCCGGCTGGAGGACGACGGCGCCGTCGTCGTCGAGGTCGGCGACCACCACCCCTCGCGCGCGCCGCGCGACAGCGTGGCCGAATCGCCGTACGAGGTCCCGGAGTACGGGCGCGGACTGCGCCTCGTCGCCACGCTCGCCGAGTCCTGGGGGGTCACCTACCGCAGGGGCGGCAAGACGGTATGGGCGCGGCTCTACGCACAGGACGGTCCGGCGCCCGACGGGTTCGAGACGTACACCGAAGTACGCGAACTGGCCGTCGCCGAGGTCCTCGCGCCCGAGCCCCACCGGAGCGGGCGGGGCCGCGACTGGCTCGGCCGCGGCGCGCTGTCCTTCCTGGCCGAGGCGTCCGACCTGCTCGCCGGGCAGCTCGACGAGGGTCTGGTCGCCGCGCTCACCGGGCAGCTGATCGTGCCCCGGCTCGCCGACTGGTGCGCGGTGTGGCTGGAGGACGAGGCCACCGCCCGCGGCGGCTGGGCGGACGGCACGGGCCTGGCCGGACCGCGGCTGTCCCGCGTCTGGCACGCCAGCGAGAACCACATCGAGGAACTGCGCCGCAGGCTGGAGAAGGAGCCGCCACGCCCCCGGGAGGGCCTGCGCTCCGGGCCCGAGCCCTACCCGTGGCCCGCCGATGCCCTCGGACCGCGGGGCGGCGAGGGCGCGGCGCTCGCCTACCGGCTGATCGCGGGCGGCCGGCCGCTGGGCACCCTGGTCATCGGGCGGTCCGGCCTCGACCGTTTCCCCGACGAGATCACCGGACTCGTCGAGGACCTGGCCCGCCGGGTGGCCCTCGCCATCGGCGCGGCCCGCCAGTACGCGCGGCAGGCCACCATCAGCGCCGTCCTGCAGCGCGGGCTGCTGCCCGGCGCGGTCGCCGAGATCCCGGGGATGCGCAGCGCGCTCGTCTACGAGCCGTGCGACCAGGGCGGGCCCAGCGGCGACTTCTACGACCTGTTCCCGGCCGGTGACGGCCGCTGGTGCTTCGCGGTCGGCGACGTGCAGGGCAAGGGCCCCGAGGCCGCCGTGGTGATCGGTCTGGCCCGCCCCTGGCTGCGGCTGCTGGCCCGCGAGGGTTACCGGGTCGCCGACGTCCTCGACCGGCTCAACCAGCTCCTGCTGGACGACGCGACGGAGGCCGCGGACGCGGCGGCTCGCGCGCTGGTCGCGGCCGGTGCCCGTCCCGCGGGCCCCGGTGACGGCCCGCAGAACCGATTCCTGTCCCTCCTCTACGGCGAACTGGTCCCCTTCGAGGGGGGCATCCGCTGCACCCTCGCCTCGGCCGGTCATCCGCTGCCGCTGGTCCTGCGGCCCGACGGCGACGTCCGTACGGCGGCGCAGCCGCAGACCCTGCTCGGTGTCATCGAGGACGCCACGTACACCAGCGACACCATCGAGCTGCGGCCGGGCGACAGCCTGCTGTGCGTCACCGACGGCGTGACCGAGCGCCGCTGCGGCTCCCGCCAGCTCGACGACGGCGACGGGCTCGCGCGGGCGCTGGCCGACTGCGCCGGGCTGAGCGCGGAGCTGATCGCGGAGCGCATCAGAAGGCTGGTGCACGACTTCGGAGACCAGCCCCCGGAAGACGACCTCGCCTTACTGGTACTCCAGACGGAATGACCGACCAGCCCGCGGCGACCGGCCCGAACGGGTCTACGGCGCGGCCGGCCGACAGGGAATCACCCCCGACCTGCGGGGTGCGTGGGGGTGGGCGCGGGGGTGTGGTGGTGGGGTGCTGGAGAATGGGGGTATGCCTTCCGCTCTTCCCGATGGTGAGCCCGTGCCCGGTGACGGCGCGTTGCCCGCGTCCGCGCTCCTGGGGGCCGCAAGCCGGCCCCTCGGGTTCTACCTGCACGTCCCGTACTGCGCGACCCGCTGCGGATACTGCGACTTCAACACCTACACCGCCACCGAACTGCGCGGCACGGGCGGAGTGCTCGCCTCCCGGGAGAACTACGCGGACACCCTGGTGGACGAGATCCGCCTGGCCCGCAAGGTGCTCGGCGACGACCCGCGCGAGGTGCGCACGGTCTTCGTCGGCGGCGGCACGCCGACCCTGCTGGCCGCCGACGACCTGGTGCGGATGCTGGGCGCGATCCGCACCGAGTTCGGGCTCGCCGCGGACGCGGAGATCACGACGGAGGCAAACCCCGAGTCCGTCGACCCGGCCTATCTCGCCACCCTGCGGGAGGGCGGCTTCAACCGGATCTCCTTCGGCATGCAGAGCGCCCGCCGGCACGTGCTGAAGATCCTCGACCGCACCCACACCCCGGGCCGCCCGGAGGCGTGCGTCGCGGAGGCGCGGGCGGCTGGCTTCGAGCATGTGAACCTGGACCTGATCTACGGCACGCCGGGGGAGTCGGACGACGACTGGCGGGCATCGCTCGACGCGGCGCTCGGCGCGGGCCCCGACCACATCAGTGCGTACGCCCTGATCGTCGAGGAGGGCACACAACTCGCCCGCCGCATCCGCCGCGGCGAGATCCCGATGACCGACGACGACGTCCACGCGGACCGCTATCTGATCGCGGAGGAGACCCTGGCCGCGGCGGGTTTCGACTGGTACGAGGTGTCCAACTGGGCCACGTCGGCCGCCGGCCGCTGCCTGCACAACGAGCTGTACTGGCGCGGCGCCGACTGGTGGGGCGCGGGCCCCGGCGCGCACTCCCACGTGGGCGGGGTGCGCTGGTGGAACGTGAAGCATCCGGGGGCGTACGCGGCGGCCCTGGCCGCGGGCCGCACGCCCGGCGCCGGGCGGGAGATCCTGTCCGAAGAGGACCGCCGTGTGGAGCGGATCCTGCTGGAACTGCGGCTGCGGCAGGGCGTACCCCTGGAACTCCTGCGGGAGGCGGGCCTCGCGGCCTCGCGCCGGGCGCTCACGGACGGACTGCTGGAACGGGAGCCGTACGAGGCGGGGCACGCGGTGCTCACACTGCGGGGGCGACTGCTGGCGGACGCGGTGGTACGGGACCTGGTGGACTGATCCCGGCGGACATGGAGGCCCCCGTCAGACGTCACCGGCGACCGTGACGAAGTCGATCAGTTCTTCCACCCGGCCCAGGAGTTCCGGCTCCAGGTCCTTGTAGGACCGTACGCGGGACAGGATCCCCTGCCACGCCGCGCCCGTGTTGTCCGGCCAGCCGAGCGCCCGGCACACGCCCGTCTTCCAGTCCTGGCCGTGCGGTACTTTCGGCCATCCCGCGATGCCCAGGGACGACGGCTTGACCGCCTCCCAGATGTCGATGTAGGGGTGGCCGACGACCAGCGCGTGCTCGCCGGTCACCGACTCGGCGATGCGCCACTCCTTGGTGCCGGGGACCAGATGGTCCACCAGGACGCCGAGCCGCGCGTCCGGACCCGGCGCGAACGAGGCGACGATGGCCGGCAGGTCGTCCACGCCTTCCAGGTACTCCACGACGACGCCCTCGATGCGCAGATCGTCGCCCCACACCTTCTCGACCAGTTCCGCGTCGTGCCTGCCCTCGACGTAGATCCGCCCGGCGCGGGCCACGCGCGCGCGTGCGCCGGGTACGGCGACCGAACCGGACGCCGTGCGGGTGGGCCGTACCGGAGCCGCCGAGGGGCGCACCAGCGTGACCGTCCTGCCCTCCAGCAGGAAGCCGCCCGGCTCCAGCGGGAAGACACGGTGCTTGCCGAAGCGGTCCTCCAGGGTGACCGTGCCCGCCTCGCAGCGGATCACCGCGCCGCAGAAGCCACTGCCGGGCTCCTCCACCACCAGGCCGGGATCGGCCGGGACCTCGGGGACGGGCCGGGGCTTCTTCCACGGCGGGGTCAGGTCCGGTGAGTACTGGCGCATTCGGATGACGATAGGAGAAAGCGCGGGCGGGCGATCACGACACGCCGAAACGCGCGGCCAGCGCGTCCCGCTGCCCGCGGACGAACGCCGCGTCCACCACCGCCCCGTGACCGGGCACGTACAGCGCGTCCGGGCCGCCCAGGGCGAGCAGCCGGTCGACGGCGGCGGGCCAGCGGGACGGTACGGCGTCGGGGCCCGCCTGCGGCTCCCCGGACTCCTCGACCAGGTCGCCGCAGAAGACGACCCCCGGCTCGCCGGGGACCAGCACCGCCAGGTCATGGGCGGTGTGACCGGGGCCCACGTCCGCCAGCAGCACCCGCCGGCCGCCGCCCAGGTCCAGCGTCCGCTCGCCGCTGACCGGGTGGTCGGGCCGGGCCAGGGCGCGCGCCGCCTCGGCCGCGAGCCGTGCGTCCAGGCCGTTGCGGACCGCGTCCCGGCGCAGTCCGTCCCGCTCGCGGGCGAACACCGCGTCCATGCCGGCCGCGGCGTACACCTCGGCCCCGGCGAACGCCGCCGCGCCGAAGACATGGTCGAAGTGGGGATGGGTGAGCGCGAGATGGGTCACACCGCGGCCGGCGATCCGCTCGGCCGCCGCGCGCAGCCGGGCGCCCTCCGCGAGGCTCGACCCGGCGTCCACGACGAGCGCCGCGCTCGCCCCGAGGACCAGTCCGGCCGTACAGTCCCAGCCCGGCAGCCGGCACCGCCCCACCCCGGGGGCCACCCGCTCCCAGCCCGCCTCTTCCCAAGTCGCCGTCATACGGCGACGCTAAGCGCTCCGCTGGGCATGCCGCGATATGCCGTCGGTCGTCTGCGGCACCGTCGTGGCTGGTCGCGCCCGCGCGGCGGAGCCGCATATCAATACAGCCCCGCGCCCCTTCGGGGCGCTGTCGAACCGCAGCGGACTTCACTGGACCTGCTCAGCGCCGGGAGCCGCCGGGCACGATCCGGTGGGACCGGCCTTGCCCGGGGTGTACCCCACGGCCGTACACTGGGGCGGGGAAGCTGGCACTCGCCTGCTCAGAGTGCCAGGCGAAGGACCCGAAGGGCCGCGGGGACGACTTGCTGGAGGTGGACGCGCGATGCTGAGCGAACGCAGGCTCCAGGTGCTGCGTGCCATCGTCCAGGACTATGTCGGCACCGAGGAGCCGGTGGGTTCGAAGGCGCTCACCGAGCGGCACAACCTCGGCGTCTCCCCGGCCACGGTCCGTAACGACATGGCGGCCCTGGAGGACGAGGGGTTCATCGCCCAGCCGCACACCAGCGCGGGGCGGATCCCCACCGACAAGGGCTACCGGCTGTTCGTGGACAAGCTGGCCGGCGTCAAGCCGATGACCGCGCCCGAGCGGCGCGCCATCCAGAACTTCCTCGACGGCGCCGTCGACCTCGACGACGTCGTGACGCGGACGGTGCGGCTGCTCGCGCAGCTGACCCGGCAGGTCGCCATCGTGCAGTATCCGTCCCTGACCCGTTCGACCGTGCGGCATGTGGAACTGCTCTCGCTCGCCCCCGCGCGCGTGATGCTCGTGCTGATCACGGACACCGGCCGGGTCGAGCAGCGGATGGTCGACTGCCCGGTGCCGTTCGGCGAGACGTCCCTGGCGGATCTGCGCGCGCGGCTCAACAGCCGGGTCGCGGGCCGCCGCTTCACGGACGTGCCGAACCTGGTCGAGGATCTGCCCGATGCCTTCGAGGCGGAGGACCGCGGTACGGTCTCGGCGGTGCTCTCCACCCTCCTGGAGACACTGGTCGAGGAGAACGAGGAGCGGCTGATGATCGGCGGCACCGCCAATCTGACCCGCTTCGGACATGACTTCCCCCTCACGATCCGGCCGGTCCTGGAGGCGCTGGAGGAGCAGGTGGTGCTCCTCAAGCTGCTGGGCGAGGCCAAGGATCCGGGCGTGATGGTGCGCATCGGTCACGAGAACGCCCATGAGGGACTCAACTCCACGTCCGTGGTGTCGGTCGGCTACGGTTCGGGCGGCGAGGCAGTCGCCAAGCTCGGCGTGGTCGGACCGACCCGCATGGATTACCCGGGAACGATGGGAGCGGTACGCGCAGTGGCACGGTACGTCGGACAGATCCTGGCGGAGTCGTAGGTGGCCACGGACTATTACGCCGTTCTCGGCGTGCGCCGCGACGCGTCGCAGGATGAGATCAAGAAGGCTTTCCGGCGGCTCGCGCGCGAGCTGCACCCGGACGTCAACCCCGATCCGAAGACGCAGGAGCGCTTCAAGGAGATCAACGCCGCCTACGAGGTGCTGTCGGACCCGCAGAAGAAGCAGGTCTACGACCTCGGCGGCGATCCCCTCTCGCAGTCCGGCGGCGCCGGCGCGGGCGGCTTCGGGGCGGGCGGCTTCGGCAACTTCTCCGACATCATGGACGCGTTCTTCGGCACGGCGTCGCAGCGCGGGCCGCGCTCGCGCACCCGGCGCGGCCAGGACGCCATGATCCGTATCGAGGTCGAGCTGGACGAGGCGGCCTTCGGTACGACGAAGGACATCCAGGTCGACACGGCCGTCGTCTGCAAGACCTGCAACGGCGAGGGCGCGGCGCCGGGCACCACGGCCCAGACGTGTGACATGTGCCGCGGGCGCGGTGAGGTGTCGCAGGTGACGCGGTCCTTCCTGGGCCAGGTCATGACCTCGCGCCCGTGCCCGCAGTGCCAGGGCTTCGGCACGGTCGTGCCGACGCCGTGCCCGGAGTGCGCGGGTGACGGCCGGGTGCGTTCGCGCCGGACCCTGACGGTGAAGATCCCGGCCGGTGTCGACAACGGCACCCGCATCCAGCTCGCCGGCGAGGGCGAGGTCGGCCCCGGCGGCGGGCCCGCCGGCGATCTGTACGTCGAGATCCACGAGCTGCCGCACCCGACCTTCCAGCGCCGCGGCGACGATCTGCACTGCACGGTGACGATCCCGATGACCGCGGCGGCCCTCGGCACGAAGGTGCCGCTGGAGACGCTGGACGGCATGGAGGAGGTCGACATCCGTCCGGGCACCCAGTCCGGCCAGTCGATCCCGCTGCACGGCCGGGGCGTGACCCATCTGCGGGGCGGCGGCCGGGGCGACCTCATCGTGCATGTCGAGGTGCAGACCCCGACCAAGCTCGATCCCGAGCAGGAGCGCCTGCTGCGCGAGCTGTCCAAGCTGCGCGGCGAGGAACGCCCCCAGGGCCAGTTCCAGCCGGGCCAGCAGGGTCTGTTCTCGCGGCTGAAGGACGCGTTCAACGGCCGCTGACACCGGCTGTGGCCGGCCCCCGGGGCGTCGGTTGCCGGGGGAGTATGCCAAGCGGAGGCCGGTTTCGGACTTGTGCGGAGGACGTGACAACATGCGGTCATGTCATCCCCACTGACCGATCTCTGCCCACATCCGATCGTGCAGGCCCCCATGGCGGGCGGTGTCGCCGTCCCGCAGCTCGCCGCCGCCGTGTCCGAGGCGGGCGGGCTGGGGTTCCTCGCCGCCGGGTACAAGACCGCCGACGGCATGTACCAGGAGATCAAGCAGTTGCGGGGGCTCACCGGCTGCCCCTTCGGGGTGAACGTCTTCCTGCCCCAGCCGGAGTATGCCGACGCGGCGGCCGTCGAGGTGTACGCGCATCAACTGGCCGGCGAGGCCGGCTGGTACGGGGCCGAACTCGGCGACCCGGACAGCGGCCGGGACGACGGCTACGAGGCCAAGCTGGCCGTGCTGCTCGACAACCCCGTGCCGGTGGTGTCGTTCCACTTCGGCGTCCCGAGCCGGGAGGCCATCGACTCGCTGCGCCGGGCCGGCACCTTCACCCTGGTCACCGCGACCACCGCGGAGGAGGCCCTGGCCGTCGAGCGGGCCGGCGCCGACGCGGTGATCGCCCAGGGCGTCGAGGCCGGCGGCCACCAGGGCACCCACCGCGACATCCCGGAGAACGACGGCTCCGGACTCGGGCTGCTCGCCCTCGTCGCGCAGGTCCGCGAGACCGTGGGCATCCCGATCGTCGCCGCCGGCGGCATCATGCGCGGCAGCCAGATCGCCGCGGTCCTCGCGGCCGGCGCCGACGCGGCCCAGCTGGGCACCGCGTTCCTCGCCACCCCCGAGTCCGGCGCGTCCGCCCTGCACAAACAGGCCCTGACCAACCCCCTGTTCGTCCGTACGGAGCTGACCCGGGCGTTCTCCGGCCGGCCGGCCCGCGGCCTGGTCAACCGGTTCCTGCGCGAGCACGGCCCGTACGCCCCCGCCGCCTACCCGGAGGTCCACCACCTGACCTCGCCGCTGCGCAAGGCCGCCGCCAAGGCCGGGGACGCGCAGGGCATGGCGCTGTGGGCGGGCCAGGGCCACCGGATGGCCCGCGAGCTGCCCGCCGGGCAGCTCGTGCACACCCTGGCGGCCGAACTCGACGCGGCCAGGACGGCGTTGTCGGCCGGAGGCGACGCGCGATGACGGCGCCGGTGTTCGTGGTCGACTCACTGGAGCAAGTGGGCGTGTCCGGCGGCGAGTTCGTGCTCGACGGGCCGGAGGGCCGGCACGCGGTGTCCGTGAAGCGGCTGCGGCCCGGCGAGGACGTCGTGCTCACCGACGGGCGCGGGCGCTGGATCGAGGGCGTGGTCAAGGCCACCGAGGGCAAGGACCGCCTGATCCTCATGGACCTGGAGAGCGTGGTCGAGGAGCCCGTGGAGCAGCCCCGGATCACCGTCGTCCAGGCGCTGCCCAAGGGCGACCGGGGCGAGCTGGCCGTGGAGATGATGACCGAGGTCGGCGTCGACGCAGTCGTGCCCTGGCAGGCGGCCCGCTGCATCACCCAGTGGAAGGGCGAGCGGGGTGTGAAGGCGCTCGCCAAGTGGCGCGCCACCGCCCACGAGGCCGGCAAGCAGTCCCGCCGGGTGCGCTTCCCGGAGATCGCGGACGCGGCCACCACCCGGCAGGTCGCCGCGCTGCTCGCCGACGCCGACCTCGCGGTCGTACTGCACGAGGACCGGGACCTGGGCAGCGAGCCGCTGGCCACCGCCGAACTCCCCGCCGAGGGCGACATCGTGCTGGTCGTGGGGCCCGAAGGCGGCGTCTCCCCCGAGGAGTTGGCGCTCTTCGCCGAGGCGGGCGCGCGGCCGTACGTCCTCGGACCCACGGTGCTGCGCACATCGACCGCCGGCACCGCCGCCGCATCCGTCGTCCTGTCCCACACCAACCGCTGGACCTGACACCCCACCGGCCCCATCCCGGACCGGGCTCCCAAGAGCGGGCTCGCAGATGAGTTCCAGGGCCGTACCGGTCGTCGGCGGCCCGGCGGGTCCGCTCACACGTACAGGTGACTGGCCTGTTGTGGTCTGTCGCGGTGGGCGGGGCGGTGGCAGTCTGCCCTTCATGGGGGTATTCAGGTGGATTCGGCCCCGGCTCCGCGGGGCGCGGGTGACGGCAGTGGCGGGGCTCGCGGTACTGGCCGTGGGCGGTGCGGTGGCCTGTGAGCCGGGCGGCCTGAACACCGCGACCGTCGCGTACACCACAGACAGGACCGCGACGGCACGGCTCGAACGGGAGCACGTCGACGTGAGCTGGCTCAGCTGCACCGGCGGCGACGGCGGCACGGCGACCGGTCGGTCGCCCTCGTCCACCGCGAGCACGATCATCTCCGTCGACTGCCGGGGCCGTACCGAGGACGGGAAGGACATCACCGTCAAGGGCCGTGTCACCAAGGCCGTCGACGGCGCCTGCGTGCGCGGCGACCTGCTCGCCACGGTGGACGGCAAGGAACGGTTCCACGTCAACGGCCTCGGCGACTGCGCCGCCACCCCCGGGCCGGCCTACACCCCGCCCGCCACCTACCGGCCCCCGAGCGTGCCGCGCCCCGTCCCCACCGTCACGGTGACCGTCACCCGCACCCTGTGGTGCCAGACGGACCCCTCCTGCCGTCCCGTCGCGGGCAAGTGATCCGAACCGGGTCCATCCGCGGCCCGCGCTGCATAGGGTGATCGGGTGACTGAGTCCACATCGACGGGCGCGGTGAGCGTGGCGGGTTCGGCCGGCCTCCCCCGAGCCTCTTCGTATCTGCGATTTCCCCATCTGCGCGGCGACCTGGTCGCCTTCACCGCCGAGGACGACGTCTGGCTCGCCCCCCTGGACGGCGGCCGGGCCTGGCGGCTCAGCGCGGACAACGTGCCGGTGACCCAGCCGCGCATCTCGCCCGACGGCACCGCCGTCGCCTGGACCTCCACCCGCGACGGCGCCCCCGAGGTGCATGTCGCCCCGGTCGACGGCGGTCCCGCGCGGCGCCTGACGTACTGGGGGAGCTGGCGCACCCAGGTGCGTGGCTGGACCCCGGACGGCCGGGTCCTCGCGCTCAGCACACACGGCCAGCCCAGCCTGCGCCGCAGCTGGGCACGGGCCGTCCCGCTCGACGGCGGACCCGCGACCACCCTGCCGTACGGGCCCGTCGGCGACGTGGCGTTCGGGCCGCGCACCGTGCTGCTGTCCGCGACGATGGGCCGGGAGGCCGCCTGGTGGAAGCGCTACCGGGGCGGTACGGCGGGCAAGTTGTGGATCGACCAGAACGCCCCCGACGCGGCGGGCGACGCACAGGGCGCCGGGGAGTTCGTCCGGCTGCACGAGGAACTGGACGGCAACATCGAGTGCCCCATGTGGGTGGGGGACCGGATCGCCTTCCTCTCCGACCACGAGGGCACCGGAGCCCTGTACTCCTCCCTCGCCGACGGCTCCGAACTGCGCCGGCACACCCCGCTCGACGGCTTCTACGCCCGGCACGCCGCCACCGACGGCAGCCGGGTCGTCTACTCCAGCGCCGGCGAACTGTGCCTGCTCGACGACCTGGACGGGGCGCAGCCGCTCCGTCTCGACCTGCGGCTGGGCGGTCCGGGCCTGGACCTCCAGCCCTACCCGCTGAACGCGGCCCGCTGGTTCGGGGCCGCGTCCCCCGACCACACCGCGCGCGGCAGCGCGGTCTGCGTACGCGGCGCCGTGCACTGGGTCACCCACCGCTCCGGCCCCACCCGCGCCCTCGCCGCGCAGTCCGGGGTGCGGGCCCGGCTGCCGCGCACCTTCCGCGCGGACGGCGAGGAATGGGTGGTGTGGGTGACCGACGCCGAGGGCGAGGACGCCCTGGAGTTCGCCCCCGCGACCGGCACCGTGCCCGGCGCCGTACCCCGCCGGCTCGCCGCGGGACAGCTGGGCCGGGTCCTGGAGCTGGCCATGGCACCCGACGGCAGCCGGGCCGCCGTCGCCGCGCACGACGGGCGGCTGCTGCTCGTCGAACGGGAGACCGGCGAGGTGCGCGAGGTCGACCGCAGCGCGGACGGCGACGTGTCCGGGCTCGCCTTCTCGCCCGACTCGGCCTGGCTCGCCTGGTCGCACCCAGGCCCGCACCCGCTGTGCCA
The DNA here is from genome assembly GCF_044765425.1 of Streptomyces sp. NPDC102462. NCBI lineage: Bacteria > Bacillati > Actinomycetota > Actinomycetes > Kitasatosporales > Streptomycetaceae > Streptomyces > Streptomyces sp. NPDC102462. The sequence continues at coordinate 85,625 of NZ_JBIWKB010000034.1, forward strand.
GCTCCGGCTCGCCCACACCACCGACCTGTCGGTCACCGAGGCGACCCCGCTGCGCTTCCAGGACTACGCGCCCGCGTTCACCCTCGACGGCAAACACCTCGCCTTCCTGTCCAACCGGTCCTTCGACCCGGTGTACGACGAGCACGTCCTCGACCTGGCCTTCGTGGTCGGCGACCGCCCGCATCTGATCACGCTGGCCGCGACCACGCCGTCCCCGTTCGGACCGCAGCGGCACGGGCGGCCGTTCGAGACCCCCGACCGGGAGGAGACACCCGACAGCGAGGGCACCCCCGCGACCCGTATCGACCTGGAGGGCCTGGCCGACCGGATCGTCCCGTTCCCGGTCGAGGCCGCCCGCTACTCCAACCTGCGCGCCGCGAAGGACGGCGTGCTGTGGCTGCGCCACCCGGTGCGCGGTGTCCTCGGCGCGTCCAGGGCCGCGCCCGACGACCCGGACCCCAAGACCGAACTGGAGCGCTACGACCTCGTCCAGCAGCGCATCGAGCATCTGGCCGTCGACGCCGACCACTTCGAGGTCAGCGGCGACGGCAAACGCGTCCTGCTGCGCACCGACGAGCGCCTGAGGGTGGTGCCCAGCGACCGGCGGGCCGCCCATGACGACGACGGCGACACCAGCCTCACCGTCGACCTCGCCCGGGTCCGGCAGACCGTGGACCCGGTCGCCGAATGGCGGCAGATGTACGACGAGGCCGGACGGATCATGCGCGACCAGTTCTGGCGGCCCGACCTGGGCGGGGTCGACTGGGCCGGCGTCCTCGACCGCTACCGCCCCGTCCTCGCCCGGGTCGCCACCCACGACGACCTGGTCGACCTGCTGTGGGAGGTGCAGGGCGAACTCGGCGCCTCGCACGCCTATGTGATACCCCGCGGCGGCTACGGCTCCGGCGCCCGCCAGGGCCTGCTCGGCGCCGACATCTCCCGGCACCCGGACGGCAGTTGGCGCATCGACCGGATCCTGCCCGCGGAGACCTCCGACCCACGCGCCCGCTCCCCGCTGGCCGCGCCCGGCGCCGCGGTGCGCGCCGGGGACGCGATCGTCGCGGTCGGCGGCCGGTCGGTCGACCCGGTGGCCGGCCCGGGCCCGCTGCTCGTCGGCACGGCCGGGCAGCCGGTCGAGCTGACCGTCTCGCCGGCCGGCGGCGGCGACCTGCGGCACACCGTCGTCGTCCCGCTCGACGACGAGGAGCCGCTGCGCTACCACGCCTGGGTCGCGGACCGGAGGGCGTACGTCCATGAGCGCTCCGGCGGCCGGCTCGGCTATCTGCACGTGCCGGACATGCAGGCGCCGGGCTGGGCGCAGATCCACCGCGATCTGCGGATCGAGGTGGTCCGCGAGGGGCTGGTCGTGGACGTACGGGAGAACCGGGGCGGGCACACCTCGCAGCTCGTCGTGGAGAAGCTGGCCCGGCGGATCGTCGGCTGGGACGTGCCGCGCGGCATGCGGCCGCTCAGCTACCCGCTGGACGCGCCCCGCGGGCCCGTGGTGGCCGTCGCCAACGAGTTCTCCGGCTCCGACGGCGACATCGTCAACGCGGCGATCAAGGCGCTCGGTATCGGGCCGGTGGTCGGTACCCGCACCTGGGGCGGCGTCATCGGCATCGACAACCGCTACCACCTGGTCGACGGCACCCGGATCACCCAGCCGAAGTATGCGTTCTGGCTGGAGGGTTACGAGTGGGGTGTGGAGAACCACGGGGTGGACCCGGACGTGGAGGTGGTGCACCGGCCCCAGGACTGGGCGGCCGGTCGCGATCCCCAACTGGACGAGGCGGTGGCCCTGGCCTTGGCCGCGCTGGAGTCCAACCCCGCCAAGATTCCACCGACCTTGCCGTGACCCTTCGGGGATTTGCGGTTCCTTGGGTGCGGGGCCGTTGTGGCTTGTCGCGCAGTTCCTCGCGTCCCTTGGGGGGCCGCCTGTCGTTCTTTGGGTGCGGGGCCGTTGTGGCTTGTCGCGCAGTTCCCCGCGCCCCTTTGGGGGCACCTGTCGCTCTTTGGGTGCGGCGTCGTTGTGGCTTGTCGCGCAGTTCCTCGGGGCCCTTGGGGTGCTGCTGGGGCGCGGTTGTCGGGGGGCGGGTCGCTACCATGCAGCCGTACTGGATCGGTCGGTGTCAGGAGGCATGCATGGTAGGGGAGCAAGCGGATGGGGCGCCGCAGGGCGACTGTCTGTTCTGCAAGATCGTTGCGGGGCAGATCCCGGCGACGATCGTCCGGGAGACCACGACCACGGTCGCCTTCCGGGACATCAACCCCCAGGCGCCCACCCACGTCCTGGTGATCCCCAAGGCGCACTACCGCGACGCGGCCGCACTGGCCACCGCCGCCCCGTCGCTCGCCGCGGACGTGCTGCGCGAGGCCCAGGCCGTCGCCGACGAGGACAAGCTGGAGAGCTACCGCATCGTCTTCAACACCGGCAGCGGCGCCGGACAGACGGTCTGGCACGCCCACGCGCACATCCTCGGCGGTCGCGGCTTGCAGTGGCCCCCCGGATAGGGCGCCATGTCCGTCCGTGAACTGGTCGTGCTCGGCACCGCAAGCCAGGTGCCCACCCGGCACCGCAACCACAACGGCTACCTGCTGCGCTGGGACGGCGAGGGGATCCTGTTCGACCCCGGCGAGGGCACCCAGCGCCAGATGCTGCGGGCCGGGGTCGCCGCCCACGACCTGAACCGGATCTGCGTCACACACTTCCACGGGGACCACTCGCTGGGCCTGGCCGGCGTGATCCAGCGGATCAACCTGGACCGGGTGCCGCACCAGGTCACCGCCCACTACCCGCGCTCCGGACAGCGCTTCTTCGACCGGTTGCGGTACGCCACCGCCTACCGGGAGACCGTCGCGCTCACCGAGGCGCCGGTGGACCGCGACGGCACCCTCGCGGTGACCCCCGCCTACACCCTGGAGGCACGCAGGCTGTCGCACCCGGTCGAGTCGTACGGCTATCGCCTGATCGAGCCCGACGGGCGCCGCATGCTGCCGGAGCGGCTGGCCGCGCACGGCATCGCCGGGCCGGACATCGGGCGGTTGCAGCGCGAGGGCGTGCTGCGGGGTGTGTCGCTCGACGAGGTCAGCGAGGCGCGCCGCGGGCAGCGCTTCGGGTTCGTCATGGACACCCGGCTGTGCGAGGGGGTGCACGCGCTCGCCGAGGGCTGCGATCTGCTCGTCATCGAGTCCACCTTCCTGGACGAGGACGCCGAACTGGCCACGGAGTACGGTCATCTGACGGCTGGTCAGGCAGCCCGCGCGGCCCGGGACGCCGGCGTGCGGCACCTGGTGCTCACCCACTTCAGCCAGCGGTACCCGGGTCCGGAGGAGTTCGAGCGGCAGGCGCGGGCCGCGGGCTTCGAGGGCGAGCTGACGGTGGCGCACGACCTGCTGAGGGTGCCGGTTCCGAAGCGCAGGTGAAACGGCCTTACGATGCTTTGATGTCCATCCCCAAAGCGGAACTGCACCTCCACATCGAAGGCACCCTGGAGCCCGAGCTGGCGTTCCGGCTGGCCGAGCGCAACGGCGTGAAACTCCCCTACGCGGACACCGAGGAACTGCGTGCGGCCTACCGGTTCGAGGACCTGCGGTCCTTCCTCGACCTGTACTACGAACTCATGGCCGTCCTTCGCACCGAGCGTGACTTCGCGGACCTCGCCGACGCCTATCTGGCCCGCGCCGCGGCCCAGGGCGTGCGGCACGCGGAGGTCTTCTTCGACCCGCAGGCGCACCTCGCCCGCGGAGTGGCGATGGACACGGTCGTCGAGGGGCTGTGGCGTGCGCTCGGCAGCAGCGAGCAGAACCACGGCGTCTCCACCCGGCTGATCATGTGCTTCCTGCGGGACGAGTCCGCCGAGTCGGCGCTGCGCACCCTGGAGGCGGCCCGGCCGCACCTCGACCGGATCACCGGCGTCGGCCTGGACTCGGCCGAGGCCGGGCATCCGCCGGTGAAGTTCCGCGAGGTGTACGAGGCCGCCGCGGCGCTCGGGCTGCGGCGGGTGGCGCACGCCGGCGAGGAGGGGCCGCCGGAGTACATCGCCGAGGCGCTGGACGTGCTGGGCGCCGAGCGCGTCGACCACGGGCTGCGCTGCCTGGAGGACCCGGCGCTGGTCGAACGGCTGGTGCGGGAGCGCGTCCCGCTGACCGTGTGCCCGCTGTCGAACGTGCGGCTGCGCGCGGTGGACACCCTGACCGCGCATCCGCTGCCCGCGATGCTGGACGCCGGGCTGATGTGCACGCTCAACTCCGACGATCCGGCCTACTTCGGCGGCTACGTCGGCGACACCTTCGACGCGGTGCGCGAGGCCCTCGACCTGACCGAGGACCGGCTGCGCGAGCTGGCCCGCAACTCCTTCCTGGCGTCGTTCCTGGAGGACGACGAGGAGCGCCGCGCGAGGTACTTGGCGGAGGTGGACGCGTACACCTTCGAGTAACGGCTCTCCGCGTCCGCCCTGTGCCGATCGTAGTCGGATCGTTCCGGACCGTTGACGCCCGTGGTTCGCCTCCATAGCCTCTGTCTTCATATATGGATGACGTCTATATGGCGAGACGAGGGCGGTTGACTGCCTGTGATCCGTGACCTGACCATCACCGACGTACGGCTGACCCCGATCCTGGTCGCCGACCCGCCGCTGCTGAACACGCAGGGCGTCCACCAGCCCTACACGCCCCGCCTGATCATCGAGGTGCTGACCGCGGACGGCGTCACGGGCATCGGCGAGACGTACGGGGACACCAAGTACCTGGACCTGGCCCGGCCGTTCGCCGAACGGCTGACAGGACGTCAGGTGTCCGACCTCAACGGGCTGTTCACCATCGCCGACGAGATCGCCGTGGACTCCTCCCGGGTCAGCGACGCGATCGACGTCGGCGGGCTGCGCGGCGTCCAGACCGCCGACAAACTGCGGCTGTCCGTCGTCTCCGGCTTCGAGGTCGCCTGCCTCGACGCCCTCGGCAAGGCGCTCGGCCTGCCCGTGCACGCGCTGCTCGGCGGCAAGGTCCGCGACGCCGTCGAGTACAGCGCGTACCTCTTCTACAAGTGGGCCGGCCACCCCGAGGGCGTGGCCTGCGAACGGGACGACTGGGGCGCCGCCCTCGACCCGGCCGGGATCGTCGCGCAGGCACGCCTGTTCAAGGAGCGGTACGGCTTCACCTCCTTCAAGCTCAAGGGCGGCGTCTTCCCGCCCGACGAGGAGACGGCCGCCGTCCGCGCGCTGGCCCGGGCCTTCCCCGGGCACCCGCTGCGGCTCGACCCCAACGGCGCCTGGTCCGTGGCGACCTCGCTGAACGTGGCGAAGGAACTCGCCGACGTCCTCGAATACCTGGAGGACCCCACCCTCGGCACGCCCGCGATGGCCGAGGTCGCCGCGGGCACCCCCGTCCCGCTGGCCACCAACATGTGCGTGACGACGTTCGCCGAGATCCAGGAAGCCTTCACCACGGGCGCCGTCCAGGTGGTGCTCTGCGACCACCACTACTGGGGCGGGCTGCGCAACACCCAGCAAATGGCCGCGGTCTGCAACACCTTCGGCGTCGGCGTCTCCATGCACTCCAACACCCACCTGGGGATCAGCCTGGCCGCCATGACCCACGTGGCGGCCACCGTCCCGGGCCTCCACCACGCCTGCGACTCCCACTACCCCTGGCAGTCGGAGGACGTCCTCACCGAACGCCTCACCTTCACCGGCGGCAAGATCACCGTCTCGGACGCGCCCGGCCTCGGCGTCGAACTCGACCGGGACCGCCTGGAGTTCCTGCACCGCCGCTGGGCCGCCGACGACGGCACGCTCAGAGACCGCGACGACGCAGCCGCGATGCGAGCCGCCAACCCCCAATGGTCCACCCCCACCACCCCCCGCTGGTAACACCCCGCACACCGACACGGGGCTGAGCAGCGCGCCCGTAAGGGGCGCGGGGAACGGCGCGCTCAGCCCCAACGCACCCGCACCCAACGAACCAGGCCGGCCACCCCACACCGGGCACGCCCCGCCTGCCGACACGGGGCGGGGCAGCGCCCCGTAAGGGGCGCGGGGAACTGCGCGCTCAACCACAACGCACCCGCACCCGACGGACCCCGCACCGGGCCTGGCCCGCCTGCCGACACGGGGCGGGGCAGCGCCCCGTAAGGGGCGCGGGGAACTGCGCGCTCAACCACAACGCACCCGCACCCGACGGACCCCGCACCGGGCCTGGC
>NZ_JBIWKB010000034.1:91917-108082 GCF_044765425.1 Streptomyces sp. NPDC102462
GGCCCGCCTGCCGACACGGGGCTGAGCAGCGCGCCCCACCCCCGCCCCCGCGGAGCGCAAGGCACACTGGCCTGACCCGTACCACGTCAGGGAGCGCACCGTGACCGCGTCTCACACGATTGCCGGAGAGGAACCGGAGCACCTCACCCAGCCCCAGCACGGCCAGGTCAACGTCGACCCGCTGGCCGTCCTGCGCGCCCCCGGCGACCCACCCTGGGACGTCTACCTGACGGGCACCGTCTTCCTGGACATCATCTTCACCGGCCTCGACGCGGCCCCCGTGCGCGGAACGGAGTCCTGGGCCCGCGGCATGGGATCGAGCCCCGGCGGAGTCGCCAACATGGCCACGGCCCTGGCCCGGCTCGGCCTGCGCACCTCCCTCGCCGCGGCCTTCGGCGACGACCACTACGGCGAGTACTGCTGGGACGCCCTCGCCCAGGGAGAGGGCATCGACCTGTCGGCGTCGCGCACCGTACCCGGCTGGCACTCCCCGGTGACCGTCTCGATGGCGTACGACGACGAGCGCACGATGGTCTCCCACGGGCACGAACCGCCCCCCGAGGAACCCGCACCGGACTGCCCGCCACGCGCGCGTGCCGCGGTCGCGTCCCTGACGCCGGGCGCGCCCGCCCCCTGGATCGCCCAGGCCGCCCGCGAGGGCACCCGTGTCTTCGCGGACGTCGGCTGGGACGACACGGGCGCCTGGGACCTGTCAGGGCTGGCCGATCTGGAGCACTGCGAGGCGTTCCTGCCGAACGCCGAGGAGGCGATGCGCTACACCGGCGCCCGCTGCCCCCGGTCGGCGGCACACGCGCTCACCGAACACGTACCGCTGGCGGTGGTCACGCTCGGTGCGGAGGGCGCGTACGCGGTGGACCGGCGGACCGAGGAGACCGCGGAGGTTCCCGCGATCGCCGTGGAGGCCCTTGATCCGACGGGTGCCGGCGATGTCTTCGTGGCGGGCTTCGTCACCGGCACCCTGGCGGGCTGGCCGCTGGCCGACCGGCTGGCCTTCGCGGGGCTCACCGCGGCGCTGTCCGTCCAGGAGTTCGGCGGGTCCCTGTCGGCGCCCGGCTGGTCGGAGATCGGGTCGTGGTGGCGCAGGGTGCAGTCGGTGGACGGCCAGGACCCGACGGCGCTGAGCCGGTACGCGTTCCTGGAGCGCCTGGTACCGGAGGAACCCGCACGTTCGTGGCCCCGCCGCCGAGCAGTCCCCACCATCGGCTTCCGCCGCTCAACCTGACACCCACCGCACACGGCGTACCGGGGGTTCCGGGCGCGGGCTGCCACCGCACCGCCGTGGGGCGGCAGCCCCAGCCCACGACGGCCAGCGGGCAGCGGCGTCGGCCGCGCACAGCGCGGTGACATCGCCGACGGGTCTCGGACCGGGGCCCGCCCACCCCGGGGCCCAGCGCCGCCCTGCCCGCCCGCACAACGTCGAGTCGACTGGACCGCGGACCATGGACCTGCCCCCGGAGGACCGGAGACCGTTCCTGTCCCGGTCCGTCGGCGCCGACGGGTCTCGGGCCGGGGGCCCGCCCGCCCCGGGGCCCAGCGCCCGTCCCGCCCGCACAACGTCGAGGTGGCTGGATCGCGGACCATGGCCCCGCCCCCGAGGAACCGGGAGACCGTTCCTGTCCCGGCTCGCGGGCCCGTCCGGGGGCTTCCGCACCGGTCCGGTCCACTGTGGGCGGCGGCCCGCCCCTGGGCTGTCGCAGGCGAAGCCGTTCCGGGCTGTCCCCGGCCCGCCGGCGCCCTGTGCCCGGGCTGTCCCGGGTCCCCGGCGCCCTTGTGCCCGGGCTCCCGGGCCCGTCGGCGTCCTTGCCCCGACCCTCGCCGAGCCGATGCTCGGCGCCCTTGCCCGACCCCCGCCGAGCCCGTTCCGCGGAGTTCGACCCGGGTCTGCCCTGCACACCGGGCGGGGGAACCGATTCGGTCACCCGTTCGGAGGTAGGTCGTTGGGCGTCCGGGGGCCGCGGGGCGGGGCGGGTTCAGGGGGCGAGTATGCGGTGCGTGGGCGAAAAGCCCTACGGCGTTGTCGGTGCACCGTCGTACTCTTGGAAGCGCGAGGCCGCCCTCAGCTACGCGGCCGTGAAGAGGAGGAACCGCAGGCCTTAAGCGCCGGCCCATGACTCAGACACCGACAGCTCACACCCCCGCGCAGGAGCAGGCGAGAGCACAGTTCACGGTCCCCGCCCAGCACCCGATGGTCACCGTGCTGGGTTCAGGCGACTCCCTCCTGCGCGTGATCGAGACGGCCTTCCCGGCGGCCGACATCCACGTCCGGGGCAATGAGATCAGCGCGGTCGGCGACCCCCGTGAAGTCGCCCTCGTCCAGCGCGTGTTCGACGAGATGATGCTGGTGCTCCGCACCGGGCAGCCGATGACGGAGGACGCAGTGGAACGCTCGATCGCCATGCTCAAGGCGAGCGAGAACGGGGAGAGCGACGGCCAGGAGACCCCGGCCCAGGTGCTGACGCAGAACATCCTGTCCTCGCGCGGCCGCACGATCCGCCCCAAGACGCTCAACCAGAAGCGCTACGTCGACGCGATCGACAAGCACACGATCGTCTTCGGCATCGGCCCCGCCGGCACCGGCAAGACCTACCTCGCCATGGCCAAGGCGGTGCAGGCGCTGCAGTCCAAGCAGGTCAACCGCATCATCCTGACCCGCCCCGCGGTCGAGGCAGGCGAACGCCTCGGCTTCCTGCCGGGCACGCTCTACGAGAAGATCGACCCCTACCTGCGCCCGCTCTACGACGCCCTGCACGACATGATCGACCCGGACTCGATCCCCCGCCTGATGGCAGCCGGCACCATCGAGGTCGCCCCGCTGGCCTACATGCGTGGCAGGACCCTGAATGACGCCTTCATCATTCTGGACGAGGCGCAGAACACCAGCCCCGAACAGATGAAGATGTTCCTCACCCGGCTCGGCTTCGATTCGAAGATCGTGATCACGGGCGATGTCACCCAGGTCGACCTGCCGGACGGCACCAAGTCCGGTCTGCGCCAGGTGCAGGACATCCTGGACGGCGTGGAGGACGTCCATTTCTCCCGGCTGTCCTCCCGCGATGTGGTACGGCACAAGCTGGTGGGCCGTATCGTCGACGCGTACGAGAAGTACGACAGCAGGAACGGCACCGAGAACGGCACCCACAAGGGCGCCCGCGGCAAGGCCGGCCACGCGCACAAGGGGAAGTAGACCAGCACGAGCATGTCGATCGACGTCAACAACGAATCCGGCACCGAGGTAGACGAGCAGGCGATCCTCGACATCGCCCGCTACGCGCTCGCGCGGATGCGCATCCACCCGCTCTCCGAGCTCTCGGTGATCGTCGTGGACGCCGACGCCATGGAGCAGCTGCACATCCAGTGGATGGACCTCACGGGCCCGACCGATGTCATGTCCTTCCCGATGGACGAGCTGCGGCCGCCCGCCAAGGACGACGACGAGCCCCCGCAGGGACTCCTCGGTGACATCGTGCTGTGCCCGGAGGTCGCTGCGAAGCAGGGGGCGGAGGCCCCGACGCAGCACTCCATGGACGAGGAGCTTCAGCTGCTCACCGTCCACGGGGTGCTGCACCTGCTCGGCTACGACCACGAGGAGGCCGACGAGCGGGCCGAGATGTTCGGCCTGCAGGCGGCCATCGTGGACGGCTGGCGCGCGGAGAAGGGCCTGGCCGGCCCGTCCCCGGCGCCCACGGTCTCGTAAAGCGGGTCCGCATGAGTCCGCAGATCGTCCTCGGTGCGATCGCGCTGATCGTCGTCGCCTGGCTCGCCGCCTGCGCGGAGGCGGGTCTCGCGCGTGTCTCCAGCTTCCGCGCCGAGGAGGCCGTGAAGTCCGGCCGCCGCGGCAGCGCCAAGCTGGCCCAGGTCGCCGCCGACCCCACCCGCTACCTCAACGTGGCGCTGCTGGTCCGCGTCGCCTGCGAGATGGCGGCGGCGGCGCTGGTCACCTACGCCTGCCTCGAGGAGTTCCCCGGCTCCACCGCCGAGGCGCTGCTCATCGCGATGGCCGTCATGGTCCTCGTGTCATACGTCGCCGTCGGCGTCTCGCCGCGCACCATCGGCCGGCAGCACCCCTTCAACACGGCCACCGCGGCGGCGTATGTGCTGGTGCCGCTGGCCCGGGTGATGGGCCCGATCCCGTCGCTGCTCATCCTCATCGGCAACGCCCTCACCCCCGGCAAGGGCTTCCGCCGCGGCCCGTTCGCCTCCGAGGCGGAGCTGCGCGCGCTGGTCGACCTCGCCGAGCAGGAATCGCTCATCGAGGACGAGGAGCGCCGCATGGTGCACTCGGTCTTCGAACTGGGCGACACCCTGGTGCGGGAGGTCATGGTCCCGCGGACCGACCTGATCGTCATCGAGCGCTACAAGACGATCCGCCAGGCCCTGACCCTGGCCCTCAGGTCCGGTTTCTCGCGTATCCCGGTCACCGGGGAGAGCGAGGACGACATCGTGGGGATCGTGTATCTGAAGGACCTGGTCCGCAAGACGCACATCAGCCGTGACGCCGAGAACGACGTGGTGTCGACGGCCATGCGGCCCGCCGTGTTCGTGCCCGACACGAAGAACGCGGGGGACCTGCTGCGCGAGATGCAGAAGGAACGCAACCACGTCGCGGTCGTCATCGACGAGTACGGCGGCACGGCCGGCATCGTCACCATCGAGGACATCCTGGAGGAGATCGTCGGGGAGATCACCGACGAGTACGACCGTGAGCTGCCGCCCGTGGAGGAGCTGGGCGACGACCGCTACCGGGTCACCGCCCGCCTCGACATCACCGACCTCGGCGAGCTGTACGGGCTGGAGGAGTACGACGACGAGGACGTGGAGACCGTCGGCGGGCTGCTCGCGAAGGCGCTGGGCCGGGTGCCGATCGCGGGCGCCACATCGGTCGTGGAACTGCCGGACGGCCGGGAGCTGCGGCTGACCGCGGAGGCCGCGGCCGGACGCCGGAACAAGATCGTGACGGTGCTGGTGGAGCCGGTCGCCGTGGTCGGGGCGCCCGTCGAGAAGGAGGCCGAGTGACGCCCCGGGAGCTGCGTGACTTCTGCCTGTCCTTCAACGCGAGCGTGGAGGACTTCCCGTTCAACCCCGAGACCTCCGTCTTCAAGGTGCGGGGCAAGCTGTTCGCGCTGACCAACCTGGGTGCCACGCCGCTGACGGTGAACCTCAAGTGCGATCCGGACGACGCGGTGCGGCTGCGCGGCGAGCATCCGGGGCTGATCGTGCCGGGCTGGCACATGAACAAGCGGCACTGGAACACCGTCACGGTCGACGGGGGACTCACGGACCGTCTGGTCCAAGAGCTGATCGAGGACTCGTACGACCTGGTCGTCGCGGGACTGCCGCGCGCCGAACGGCTCCGCCTGGACCGCCCCTGACGCCGTTCGCCGCCCGGGGGAGGCCGGGGGTGCGGGGCTTCGTATGCTCGGGGGCATGACCGACAGCACCGGGCTCGACCCCGAGGACCGCAAGATCGTCACCCTGGCCCGTTCCGCACGGGCCCGCAACGGCGTGCCCGAGGGCGCGGCGGTACGGGACGAGACCGGGCGCACCTATGTCGCCGGGACCGTCGCACTCGACTCCCTGCGGTTGAGCGCGCTGCGGACGGCCGTGGCGATGGCGGTGGCGTCCGGGGCGGAGTCCCTGGAGGCGGCGGCTGTGGTGACCGACGCGGGGGGCGTGCCCGCCGAGGATCTGGCCGCCGTACGGGATCTTGGTGGCGTGGGCACGCCGGTACTGGTGGCTGGGGTCGACGGTGAACTCCGGCTGACCCTGTCCGCCGACTGAACCCCCGCGGCGCGCCGTCGTTCGCTGCGGCCGCCTGTTTGCCGGTTGAGCCTCGCCGTTGGTTGTCGGTCGTGGTTCGCTGCGGGTGCGTCGTGGCTGGTCGCGCAGTTCCCCGCGCCCCTTTCGGGGCGGTCAGGCTGAGGCTGTTTGCTGGTTGGGGCGTGCCGTTGGTTGTCGGCGGTCGGTCGTGGTTCGCTGCGGGTGCGTCGTGGCTGGTCGCGCAGTTCCCCGCGCCCCTTTGGGGGCGTGGTCCGGTTGAGCCTCGCTGTTTGCTGCGGGTGTGTTGGGGCTGGTCGCGCTGTTCCTCGCGCCCCTTTTGGGGTGCGGTTCGTCCGGTAGGTGTTTGTGGCCTGGGGAATCGGCTGGAAATTCACCTTGCCGGGGTCTGGGACTCGCGTGTCAATGGAAGCGCGAGTTCCGACGGACCGTCAGTTTCAGCCCCCGCAGGGTGTCCGCACCCACCTGGTCCGGGGGTGTCCGTCGGGGCGTACCTCCCGTCCATCCCCACATGGCATTCCCACACATCGGGAAGGGAGCCGGATTTCCATGAGAGGCAAGCGAACAGCAACCGGTGCGGCACTGGCGGTCGGGGCCCTCGCGGTCACCGGGCTGGCCTTCGCGCCCGCCGCCCTGGCCGTCACCCCGCAGACGGCGACGATCACCGCCGACTGCGGGGCCTTCGGCGGCGGCGCGGCCACGCTCACCGCCACCCAGAACGGCACCTCGGCCACCTTGACCCTCAAGTCCACCGCGGTCACCGCACCGTTGGCGCTGTCGGCGGACTCGATCACCTCCAAGCTCACGATGGTCAAGGCGGGCGGCGGCAGCACCGTCTTCAGCGGCAAGAAGAACCCCGCCATGGCCGCCGGTGACCCGGTCACCGTCGGCCCGCTCAGCGGCACCGTGGCCTCCGGCGACAGCCTGGAGGCGCACGGCGGTTCACTGCAGATGACGATCTTCGGCATCACCATCACCTGTACGGCGACCGGCAACCAGTCGCCGGGCCCGTTCGTGTTCGACTGACCGGGAGCCGACCCGACGCACGGCCGCGGCAGGAAAGCTGATGCTCCGTCAGTTTTCCTGCCGCATCTCCATTGACTTCTCACGCGGCCTCCACATCAATGGCCCCCTGTCGGCGCAGCCGAGCCGCTGCGCCCGCAACCCTCAGGAGGGGGCCCATGGGTTCGACACTCCGAAGATCCACCCGGTGGCGCTGGGCGTCCCTGCTCGGCGCGACCGCGCTCGCGGTCACCGCGGGCGGCGCCCTGGCCTGTCCGGCCGGCGCCACGGGCAGCGACGTGGACTTCGCCACCCACTGCATCCCGCCCGCGATCGCGGGCCTGCCGCCCATCGACGGCACCACCACCGCGAACATCTCGGTGGACGACGCAAGCCCCAAGGTCGGCGACACCGTCACCGTGACCTACACGGTGGTCACGGCCGCCGCCGGCAACCCCACCGACCTCGCGCTGCCGGCCGACATCATGACCCCGACCGGGAAGGTCACCCTCGGCGGCGCGCAGAGCGGCAGCATCACGGTGGCGGGGCCGAAGAAGAACCCGCCGGTGCCGGGGAGGGGCGCCTTCCCGTCGTTCTCCATGACCGGGACGTTCACCGTCACCACACCCGGTGCGATCACCCTGGCGCCCGGCGACTACAACATCCACACCAGCTACATCCTCGAACTGGACACCCCCTGCACGGTCACCAACCCGCCCGCCCCGGTGTCCGAGACCGTCACGGCGACCTCCGGCGTGCCCACCAACTCCCGTGCCATCTCCTTGAGTTCCGCATCGGGGAAGCCGGGTGACCGGGTCACTGTGAGCGGCAGCGACTTCACGCCGGGCGCGCGCGTCACCCTGGCGGGGCGGTCCGGGGCCGCACAGACCGCCGACACGGCGACCGCGACCGCCGACACCCGGGGTTCCTTCAGCGGTTCCCTCGTCGTCAACGACCCGGCCACCACCGGGATCGTGGCCTACGAGGGCGACGCGTGGAACGCCGACCTGGGCGCAGGGCCCGCGGCCTACGTCGTCGACGACACCACGCCCGTCCCCGACGGCAGCCAGAGGCTGACCACCACCGTCAAGGCGGGCACCCTGTCCATGTCCCAGGCCGGGGACTCCGTCGCGCTGTCGGCGGTCGAGTTCGGCCAGGGCGGCGCCGCCACGGGCGAGCTGCGGACGGTGACCGTCAAGGACTTCCGCGGCGGCCCCGCCGGCTGGTCCCTGACCGGCAAGGTCACCGACTTCACAGGACCCGGCGGCCGGATCGACGCCGGGAAGCTGAGCTGGCGTCCCGCCTGCGCGACGAAGCCGGGCAGCCCGAGCACCTGCGGGGCCGGTTCGGCGGGCCCGGTGGGCGCTTCCGGGGCCACGCTGGCCCAGGCCACGGACGGCACGCTGACCGGCGGTGAGTTCACCGTCGACGCCGGGCTGTCCCTGGACGTACCGGCGTTCACGCCTCCGGGCGGCTACTCCGGCGTCCTCACGCTCACCCTCACCTGACCGTGCCCGACTCCGGCGGCCGGGCGCCCGCCCGCACGGGGGCCGCACCCGCCCGACCGCCACGACCTACGCCCGTGGGGGTCCGCACCCATGCGCAAGCCGTACGCCCTCCTGCTGAGCCTGTGCTGGCTGCTCCTCGGTCTCGCGGCCACGCCCGCGCGGGCCGCCGACAACGGCAGCTGGTCCGTCCACCCCGTCTCCGCACGGCCGTACTTCCTGCTCTCCGCCGACCCCGGTCAGAACATCGAGGACAAGGTGGTTGTCGCCAACAAGACCGCCGAGCCCCGCACCTTCCGGCTGTACGCGGCCGACGCCTACAACACCGCCCGGGACGGCGGCTTCGCCGTGCGGTCGCCCGGTGAGCGGATGCGGGGGGTCGGCGCCTGGGCGCGGCCCGCGAGGTCCCGGATCACCGTTCCCGGTCACCGTGCCGTCACGGTGCCCTTCACACTGCGGGTGCCCGCCGACGCCGAACCGGGCGACCACCCCGGCGCGCTCGTGGCGATCGACGAGCGGATCGAGCCCGGCGCCGGTGCGGTCGCGCTCGGCGTGCGCCGGGCCGTCGGCGCCCGGGTCTATCTGCGGGTGAGCGGGCCCGCGCTGCCCGCGCTGGCCGTCGAACGGGTCCGTGTCAGCCATCACCAGCCGCTCGTTCCCGGCCTCGGCGACAGCACCGCGGTCATCTCCTACACCCTGCACAACACCGGCAACGTCACCCTCGATCCGCGGGTGGAACTCGGGGTGCGGGGGCTGTTCGGCCGTACACTGCTGACCCGCGACCTGACCGGGCTCCCCGCGGAACTGCTGCCCGGGCAGCGCGTCCGGCTCACCGCGCCGTGGCGCAACGCGCCCCAACTCGACTGGGGCAAGGTCACGTTGACGGCGCACGCCACCGGTACGCGGCAGTCGGCGAGCGTCCCGTTCCTGGCGCTTCCCTGGCTGGTGCTGACGCTGGCAGCCGCCGCGACCGTCACCGGCGTGACCCTGCTGATCCGGGCACGCCGAAACCGCGCACCCCACCGGCCCGCGCCCGCACCCGGTCGTACAGCGTGATGGATTGATGACCCACCGTTACGCGGATCGGCTCCGATGTCCGCCGCGGGCGGTACGGGCCGGGTTCGGGATCAGGGACAATGGGCGGCATGAGCGTTCGTACCCAGTCATCCGAGCAGTCGGCCGAGGCCGTACACCGTGCCGGCTTCGCCTGCTTCGTGGGCCGCCCCAACGCGGGCAAGTCCACCCTCACGAACGCGCTGGTCGGGCAGAAGGTGGCGATCACCTCGAACCGGCCGCAGACCACCCGGCACACGGTACGGGGCATCGTGCACCGCCCCGAGGCCCAGCTGATCCTGGTCGACACCCCCGGTCTGCACAAGCCGCGCACCCTGCTGGGCGAGCGGCTGAACGACGTGGTGCGCACCACGTGGGCCGAGGTGGACGTGATCGGCTTCTGCCTGCCCGCGGACCAGAAGATCGGCCCCGGGGACCGCTTCATCGCGAAGGAACTGGCCGGGATCAGGAAGACGCCGAAGGTCGCCGTCGTCACCAAGACCGACCTGGTGGACTCCAAGGCACTCGCCGAGCAACTGATCGCCATCGACGCGCTGGGCAAGGAGCTGGGCATCGAGTGGGCGGAGATCGTCCCGGTGTCGGCGGTCGGCGACAAGCAGGTGGAACTCCTCGCCGACCTGCTGATCCCGATGCTTCCCGAGGGTCCCGCGCTGTATCCCGAGGGCGACCTCACGGACGAGCCCGAGCAGGTCATGGTGGCCGAGCTGATCCGCGAGGCCGCGCTGGAGGGCGTACGGGACGAGTTGCCGCACTCCATCGCCGTGGTCGTCGAGGAGATGCTGCCGCGCGAGGACCGGCCCGCGGACCGGCCGCTGCTTGACATCCACGCCAACCTCTACATCGAACGCTCCAGCCAGAAGGGCATCGTCATCGGGCCCAAGGGCAAGCGCCTGAAGGACGTCGGTATCAAGTCCCGCAAGCAGATCGAGGCGCTGCTGGGCACGCCGGTGTTCTTGGACCTGCATGTGAAGGTGGCGAAGGACTGGCAACGCGACCCAAAACAACTCCGCAAACTCGGCTTCTGACCGAGAAGCCCTTCCCGCTCCTCCGGCTCACTCCTCAAGCGTCGTCCGGGTAGTAGTACCACCCGCAGGCCTAGAACTCCGGAAACTCATGCCCCACGAGTCGTGTCCCTGACTGCCCGTCATCGACTCAACCGCTCCGTCCTGGCCTTCCACGGAGTGGGTTCGGTGGCGATGATGTGCTGGACCTGCCATCGGGTCTCCTCCCAGCGGGCCTCGCGTGCGGCCTGCCGCCGGTTCTCGCCCTCGTCCGGGATCTGCTCGGCGTACCAGCGGCCGATCTCCGTCTGGCTCTCGCGTGCGATGTCCTGAACGGTGATCAAGGAGCTGCGCAGCATGTGAGCACGCGCCTCCTCCATCATGCGCTGACAGCCGACCCGCACGGCCTGCATCGCCAGTCCGGCTCCCAAGGCCAGAAGGTGCCGGTTGCCCTCCCATCGCTCGGCGGTCTTGTAGAGCCGTTCGTGGGCCTTGAGCAACCGAGGGCCGGCCACGCCGAGATCGATCGCTTCGTGGGCGGCTGCGAGGTACTCACGGCACGCGTCCCGTACGGGCTCCTCGATCCTCTCCTGGAGGGTGTCGAGAACATGCTGCGCGAAGTCCAGCGCCAGATGTGCTGCGCGGTTCCGGTCGACCTGATCCAGCAGCTCGCTGAGTAGTTCGGGGAGTACGATCACGTCAACTCCTGCCCCATGCGCCGCGACCCCGGTCCAAGAGTCCGTCGCGGGGCTCGGTTCATTCCTCAAGGGTCCAGAAGGGTGAGTTCTTTGGGGGTGTGGGGCGGATGGTGAGGCGGGTGAAGTCGAAGTTCGCGTCGTCGTCCTCGTCGCCTGTGGGGAGGCGGCCGGAGGGGTCCGGGTAGTAGCACAGGCCGTAGGACCAGAACTCCGGGAACTCGTGGCACATGAGGTCGGGGTAGGCGGAGATCTCCGCATCGTGATATCGCTCGTTGATCCGGGCGACGGCCTCCGCGCGAGAGATACCGAAGCGCGACACCATCTCGGCCGCGATCTCCCGGAAGTACTCGGTCATACCGTCATCGAGGTCCATGACGAATTCCGCGGTCATGCTGTGGGTGGTCCTACTCGTGCCCGTGGCTGCTCGTCATTGACTCGGCCCGGGAGGCGTTGGTGAACTGGTTGCCCTTGGTGACGACATCGGCATCAAGTCCCGTAGGCAAATCGAGGTGCTGCTGGGCACGCCTGTGTTTTGAGTCCGTCGCGAGGCACCAAGCTCATTCGTCAAGCGTCCAGAAGGGCGAATCCTTCGGTGGTGCGGGGCGGACCCGAAGACGGGCGAAGTCGATGTCGGCATCCGCGACCGCGTCGCCGACGGGGAGGCGGCCCTTTTCGTCCGGGTAGTAGTACACCCCGTAGGCCCAGAATTCGGGGAACTCATGTCCCATGAGGCCCTGCTCAAGGGGGCTCATTTCTTTGCCCGCATAACGTTCATTGAGCCTGGCGACGGCCTCAGCGCGAGAGATGCCGCATCTCTCCACGAGCACATCCGCCATGTCGCGGAAGTATTCAAGCATCTCCTCGTCTAGGGTTATCAGAAATTCTTCCGTTCTCATGCCGTCGGCCCCACTGTGCGGTGAAATGAATTATTGAAGATGTTTGCGGCTCGATCCGAGTAGATTGCTATCTGATGCCCCATGAACTCGGGGTCGGCCTTTCCGCTGATAAATCTCCTGACATTCCTGAGCATCGGTCCCTCCACCATCTCGTAATTGTGCATGGCGCCACCGGTTCGGTGATGCTTGATGAATGCGGCGAGTTCGTCGCTCGGGCCGTCGAAGATCTTGCTTCCCAGGCTGTCGAGTTCACTCCTGGGTACCTTGAAATGAACAACCGCAGGCAGGCCACCTCGTTTTTCGGCCAGTTGCTTCGCCCAGGTGGCGGCCTGCTTCGGATCATTGGTGACGTAGAACCCCCCTCTGCCGAAGTCCATCGGGCGGTTGCTCCCCACCAGATTGATTCCGTCGTTGACGATGCTGTCGGCGTGTTGCCTGAGAGTCCCATGGTAGAGATCCACGAGGCACGGTGCCTTGAGGCCCAGTGGGTCTTTCCACTGGAGGGGGTTCTTCACATAGGCGTGGTGGTTCGGGGACGGGGTGCGGCCCAGGGGGTCGGGGCTGAGGTAGCGCGCGGTGCCCGGCTCGTAGTACCGGTGGTGGTTGTAGTGGAGCCCCGTCTCCGGGTCGAGGTACTGGCCGGGGAACCGCAGCGGACAGTCGACGCGGGAGACGGCGTCCGGGTCGGCGACGGGGACGCCCCAGATCGTGGACGCCCCGGTCCAGACGACGTCGCCCCGCGCGTCCAGCAGCTCCGTCGGCGTGCCCAGGAGGTCGGTGACGATGGCGTAGAACCGCTCGTCGATCTCCTCCTGCGGGGTGTCGGGCCCGACCCCGCGGGTCACGCGGACGCGCTGCGCGACGGGGGCCGGCCCCTCCGCCCAGTCCCACACCGTGCTGACGGTTCCGTCCGACTGTTCGGCGAGGTCGTCCGCGTCCCAGAAGAACCGCACCTCCTCGGCGATGGACCCGTCGTCCGCGCGCAGTTGCTTCGCCACCCGCCTGCCGACCGGGTCGTAGACGTAGTGCCAGCGACGGCCGTCCGGGGTCAGGACGTCCGTCAGCTGGTCCTCGGCGTTCCAGGTGAAACGCCATTCCCGCCGGCCGCCGGACAGCAGCTTGGTGATCTTCCGTACGACGCGTCCCTGGCCGTCGTGCCGGTAGCGGGTGCGGCCGGCCCGTTCGATGAGGGTGCCCGAGTAGCCGCGTTCGCCGGGCCCGGCGTCCTCGTCGCCGACCGGCGCCGAGGTGGCGAAGTCGGTGAGGTTCCCCAGGGCGTCGTACCGGTAGGTCTCCTCCCAGCCGGCCGCGCCGCGTACGGCCGTCACCCGCCCCGACCGGTCGAGCGTGAAGGTCCGCTCGCCGTGCCGGGAGTCGGCAACCGAGGTGAGGCCGCCGTCGGTGCGGTGCTGGAAGACGCGCCGTTCGGTACGGCCCGCCGCGGTCACCACGCGCTGTGTGGTCCGCAGCCGGTCCGTGTCCCACGCGTGGGTCAGACGCGCGGCGTCTCCCAGCACCCGTTCTGTCTCACGGCCGGCGATGTCGTACTGGAAGGTGACGTCGTGCTCCCCGATCCGCTGCACGACCGACCGCCGCTCGCGCGCGTACGCCCACCGGGTGACGGCGCCGCTCGGCGTCCTGCGCACCGTGCGGCGGCCGGCCGCGTCGTATCCGGAGCTGACCGCGTGGCCGTTCCACGACTCGGCGAGCAGCCGGCCCGTCGCGTCGTACTCCCGGTGCAGTTCGACCTCGGTGTTGCGGGCCGCGACGAGCCTGCCCAGCGGGTCGTACGCGTATGTGGTGGTGCTGTCGTCGGTCTCCATGGCCACGACGTTGCCGACGGCGTCGTGGCGGAACCGGGTGGACTCCCCGGCCCCGTTGGTCCGCTCGACGAGCCGGCCCGCCGGGTCGTAGCGGTAGCCGAGCGTGCGGCCGTCGAAGTCGGTCTCGGAGATCAGCCGGCCGACCCCGTCGTAGGCGTAACTCCAGGTCTGTCCGGCCGCGTTGGTGACGCTGCGCAGTCTGAGTTCGGTGTCGTACGCGAACCGCTCCAGGGTGCCGTCCGCGTCCGCCCGCAGGGTGCAGAGGTCGAAGTGGGTGTTCTCGTACCGGGTGTGGCGGCCGTCGGAGGAGCGGTACTCCACCGGGTTGCCCTCGGCGTCGTACGACCAGTGCTCCGTGGTGCCGGTCGGCAGCCGCCGCCAGGCGATCTGGCCCTCGGGGGTCCAGCCGACCCGGGTGACCGCCCCGAAGGCGTCGGTGAGTTCGGTGATACGGCCGAAGGCGTCCCGGACCAACCGGTCGGTCGCTCCGAGTGCGTCCGTGGTGCGCACCGCCAGGCCCGCGGCATCGTTGACGATGGTCTGCAGCCGCTCGCCCAGCGGGTCGACGATGCCGGTCAGACCGCCTGCCCCGTCGAAGGTGAAGCGTGTGATGGCGCCCAGCGGATCGATGACCGCCACGCGGTTGCCCCGGTCGTCGTACACCGACTCCCATGTGCTGCCGTCCGGCTGTGTCACCTTGGTGACCTGGCCGAACTCGTCGTACTCGGTGTGTACGACCGCTCCGTCCGGGCGCGTGACCCGAGTGATGTTGCCGTCGCCGTCATGGCCGAGGCGGGTGGTGTGACCCAGCGGGTCGGTCAGTGCCACGAGGCGGCCGTGCTCGTCCCAGTCGCGGGTGGTCGTGTGCCCCGACGGATCGGTCTCGCGCAGCGGACGCAGGTCCTCGTTGAAGGTGTACGTGATCGAGTGGCCGAGCGAGTCCGTGGCGACGGTCGTGCGCGTGTCGTCGTCGTACGCGTAGGAGTACGCGAGTACGCCGTCGGCACCGCCCGTGCGGACACAGCGGCCCCGCTCGTCGTACGCGTAGCGGTACCGGTCGCCGGTCCTGCTGCGCCAGCCCGTGATCCGTCCCTGGTCGTCGTAGTCGTACCGCTGGGGTACGGAGGAGGAGTCGACGACTGCGGTGAGGCGGCCCTGCCCGTCGTACTCGTACGTCCGCAGCGTCGGCCGGTCGGGGTCGCTCAGCAGGCGCAGGGCGGTCACCCGGCCGTCCGCCGTGCTGATACCCACGCGGTACCCGCCGTGGTGCACCAGCTCGCAGGGGGAGC
Organism: Streptomyces sp. NPDC102462; assembly: GCF_044765425.1. Classification (NCBI taxonomy): domain Bacteria; kingdom Bacillati; phylum Actinomycetota; class Actinomycetes; order Kitasatosporales; family Streptomycetaceae; genus Streptomyces; species Streptomyces sp. NPDC102462. The sequence continues at coordinate 107,002 of NZ_JBIWKB010000034.1, forward strand.
CGTCCGCCGCGTGGCGTACGCCGATGGTATTGCCGTTGCGGTCCCGTACCTCGGCCAACGGGAGTTCGGCGGCCCGGTCGCCGGGAACGTGCCGGAACCGCAGGGTCGTGCCGTTCTCCGGCTGCCACAGCGTGAATCCGCCGTCGGGTGAACCGTCCCAGCTCAGGGGCCAGTCGGGGCCGAGGACCGGCCGCATCGGCTCGCCGGGCTCCGGGACCGCGTAGTACAGCACGGTGCCGTCGGCCGCGACACATCGGATGCCGTCGTCATCGAGGAGCAGCCGTTGGTCCAGCGTGGACGTCCAGTCCGCGCCGAACCAGCCGCCGGACGTGACACCCGTGCGGTGGCTGCGCTCCAAAACGAGCGGCAGGACGCCCGGCAGGGAGACGTCCGTGATCGACATGACCATCTGGCCGGTGGCCATGTCGATCGGATCGCCGCATGTGAACAGGTTCTTCATCGAGCGGCCCAGGCCCTTGAGGCGCGGCCTCATCCCCTTGAGCCCCAGCGCCATGCCCTTCAGGCCGCCCTTGCCCAGGGTTTTGAGGCCCTTGGCGAGTTTGCCGAAGCTGGTGATGCCCTTGCCGCCGGGTATGCAGTCCAGGGCCGCGAAGGCGACGTCCCACAGGGATGCCTTGCCCTGGGAGTATTTGTAGAGGGTGTCGGCGAGGACGACGAGGGCCGCGATCAGGACGATCGCGCCGAGGATCGGCCCGCCGATGATCATCGCGATGATGCCGACGACCGCGACGACGACCTTGCAGACCGCGACGATGGTGTCCCAGTTGTTCTCGAACCAGTGGCCGATGTCCTGCCACCACGACCGGTTCTGGATCCCCGCGTCCGACGCCTCGTCGATCTTCGACTTCGCCTCACGCGCCGCCTCGTCGCGCATCGCCCGCGCGTCCTCGGCCATCTTCTTCGCCGCGTCCAGCGCGCTCTGCGCGGTGGTGACGTCCGACCGCGCCTTCTCGTGCGCCGACCTGGCGTTGTGCACATCCCGGGCCGCGGCCCGCACCTTCGCCTCGTCCGGCCCGTCGGCATCCGACCCGCTGCCCGTCGGGTCGTCCTTGTACTTGTC
>NZ_JBIWKB010000035.1:0-80820 GCF_044765425.1 Streptomyces sp. NPDC102462
CGGACAGAACAGCCGGAGGACAGCCCAGCAGGGCGTCAGTCAGTGCCCGAGCCACGACTACCGGAACCTGAGTATCAGCATCAATGTCAGTGCCGTTGAACCGCAGCCGCCGTGCCATGTCGCCTCCTCGGGACGGGGGTGGCCGCAACCAGCATCACCGTGTGCGCGGGTCCCCTTCAACAGCGTGTCAGACCCGGCCGGGCGGGATGATCCTGGCAACCGTAGGCGGCTGGCTCGCGGCCTCCGAGCTTGCGCGGCTGACGGTCCACGACGACGGGACGGCATCGGGGCCCGTGCTGGGCGGCCAGGTCAGCTTCATGCTCGCGCGCCCGCACCTGCCGCCGCCGCTCGGTCTCCTGCCGGACCTCGGCGCGGGCACGGAGCGCGAGGCCGTCGTCGGGGCCGACGTCCTGGACGACTGGACGACGCGGTTCGTCGTACAGGCCGCCGTCCCCGATGCGCAGCGTCTCACCCTGGAGATGGACGGGCGGCAGCAACACGTCCTGGTCGACGTCGAGTCCGGCTCCTGGGCCGCGCTGTGCGAGGAGAACGGCCGTTGGATCGTGCGACAGGACGGTGAGGTCGCGCTCTGGGACGTGGCCGAGGAGTAGCTGGGGCGCTGGCATGCCGTCGGAAGCCCGGCGGAGTTCACGATCACCGTCACGGCGGACGGGCAGACATGCCACTGGTAGGCCGGCTCCTCCCAGTGGGGCGGGGGCGTGGGGAGGGTGTGGTCGCGGGGTGCAACCCGGTGCCCGCACGGGACGTAACACGGTCGACGCACGCAAACTCTCCGACGACTTCACCTTCACTCTCAAACGAACAGCGACGTGGTTGAGAACGTAGATGTGGCCTGGGCACCGAAGAATGCGGTGGGCCGCTTCATTTCCGCCGACACGATCTACCCGCCGATCCCGGCGGCACTGGAGGAAGACGCATGACCGAGCAGACGACAGAAGAGCGACCGGGCATCGCAGCCGCGATCGTGGTCCGGGACGGTGCCGTGCTCATGGTCCGCCGCCGGGTCGCGGAAGGTCAGCTGTCGTGGCAGTTCCCCGCGGGCGAGATCGAGCAAGGCGAGAGCCCTGAGCAAGCGGCAGTGCGGGAGACCTTCGAAGAAGTCGGCATGACCGTGACCGCGCTCAAACTGCTCGGAGAACGGGTCCACCCCAAGACTGGTCGCAGCATGTCGTACGTGGCCTGCGCCGTAGAGTCTGGGGCCCCCTACGTCGCCGACGAGGAAGAGCTGGCTGAAGTCACGTGGGTCCAACATCCCCAGATTCCCGAGTACGTGCCGTACGGCCTCTTCGCTCCGGTGCAGGCTTACCTTGACGCCGCGCTGATCAGATAGCCTCCCCGCTTTGACCGGTCGCCACCTCAGGCTGCCCGATGCGCGGCGTGGGGAGGGTGTGGTCGCGGGAGTGTAACCGGGGGGCTCTGTGCGGCAAGGGCCGTACCGCTCAGAATCACGCTACCGATCGATTCTCGTCGACAAGCAGTTTGCTGCCTCAGCGGGCCCCCGTGGTCGCGCAGTCGAGACCGGCGCAGGCTCGTGTTCCGTTTTGACTCAGCACAGCAACTGCGGCAAGACGGGCGGCAATTCATCGCTTGTTCCGGTTCCTGCAACTCTCAGCGTCAGTCACCGGGCCGCCATGTCAAACAGGCATGACGCCCAGGACGACATTGAGTCTTCTCCTCGTAACTCGCATGCCTCCTGGACGTCACCCATGCGATTGTTGTGACAACTGGGGCTACAACACAGGGCCGTGACATCAACGCCGCGTCACGGACAACTCGGCTTGTGCGCCAGCCAGATGACCAGGAGGGGAACAGAAATGAACAGAGTCAGATTCATCGCCGCCACGCTGCTCACCGCGGCGCTCGCGGTACCGACGGCCACAGCCGTCGCCGCTGACGCCTATGGGGGCGGCGCTCACGCCTGGTCGCCGGCAGGCGGTGACAGCGGGAAGATATCCGTCAAGGACAACAGCAGTGACGGGGATCCGGTGAAGGCCGAGTACTACCGGGAGGCCAGCCCGGACACGAAGCGGACTTTGTGGAATCACAGCGGGCCGGGCACCACCGCAACTTCCGGCGACGGGTCCAGGATCTACAAGTTCAAGGCGTGCGACGAGAACTACGGCGACCCGGACGACTGCTCCGGCTGGGTCATACCGTAACCCGGTCCGCCACGGATGTTTTTGCCGCATCAGCCCGACCGGGCTGGTGCGGCGCTCTCCTTTCTGACACAAGAGGCCAGATTCTGTGAAACAAAGTGATTCCGCCGGGCTCCGGGTGAGCGGCCTGTGCTATCAGGTCGGGGGACGAACCCTCCTCGACACCGTCAACCTGTCCGTCGCATCCGGCGAGTCGGTTGCGGTGACCGGCCCCAGCGGGTCCGGCAAGTCGACGCTCCTCATGTGCGTCCTCGGGCTGATCAAGCCACAGGCGGGCACGATCACCGCCGGGGGCCGGGAGATCACCGGGCTCGGGTCGGCGCAGCTCGCACAGGTGCGGCGGGAAACCCTGGGCATGGTGTTCCAGTTCGGCGAACTCCTTCCCGAACTCAGCCCGGTGGAGAACGTGGCCCTGCCGGTCCTGCTGAACGGCGGCCGCCACCAGGACGCCTACCGGCGCGCGGAAGAACTCCTCGGTGAACTCGGCGTCCCCACCGGATCCACCCCCACCGGGATGCTCTCCGGCGGCGAGCGCCAGCGGACCGCCGTGGCCCGCGCCCTGATCACCGAGCCTGCCGTCCTTCTGGCCGACGAACCCACCGGGGCCCTTGACCCCGAGGCCAAAGAGGGAGTCGCCCACCTGCTGTTCACCGCCGCCCGCGACCGGGGCTGTGCGCTGCTCCTCGTCACGCACGACCCCTCGGTGGCCGGACGGGCCGACCGCCGCCATGAGCTGCAGGGCGGAATCCTGGCCGAAGCGGGAGCCCTCTGATGCTCACGCGCATGCGTACCGCGGGCACACTGCTCAGGATCGGCCTCGCCGCGGGCCGCTCCAGCCCCGGCGACCGCCTGCGCTGGTGGGGCCTGTTCGGCGCGGCCCTCGCCGTCGCCTTCGCCACCCTGGCCACCGTGGCCACGCTCGCCACGTATGACGGCCGCGAGAGCCGGGCAGACGCCCGAGGAGCGGTGTTCACCGACAGCAGGCATGCCGCACTGCTGTACCGGGAGGGCGCCGACGCCATCGGCAGCCGCCCTGTCTCCGTCGTGTTCCTCCACCCCCTCACGCCCGAAGCCCCCGTTCCCGCCGGCGTGCCCCGCTGGCCCGAACCGGGCGAGGTGTTGCTCTCACCCGAACTCCTGCGTACCGGAGACTCGGAGGGGATCCGCACCCGGTACGGATCGTTCGCCGGAACCATCACCGCCGACGGCCTGGTCTCCCCGTCCGAACGGCTCGCCTACGTCCGGGTCGAGGACGCTCCTCCGAAGGACGATCACCGATGGCGACCGGTAGCCGCTTTCGGAAGCGGCGGAGGAGCCACAGGAGAAATGATCGACCAAGCTCCTGTCACGTCTCCCCTCACCGCGATGTGGGCCCTGGCCGGAGTGCCCGCCGTCGCCCTGACCGTGATCAGCGCGCGGGTCGGCTCCCGCGCGCGTGATCGGCGCAGCAGCCTGCTGCAAGCCCTTGGCGGGACATGGCGGCACCGGATGATCGTCAACATCGGCGAAGCGGCGCTGCCTGCGGCGCTGGGTACCCTCGTCGCGCTCATCCCGTACGCCGTCGCCTCCATGCTGGACATCCGCCTGGCACCCACCGGATACGTCCTCGACCACCGCGACGTATCGGGCGCATGGCCCAGCGCCGTCGCAGCGGCGGCCGTCTCCCTCTGCGCGGTTCTGGGCCTGGTCGTGGCCACGCACCGTGTCCACCGGGACGGCAGATCCACGCGCCCGACCTCGTTCACGTCCCACGTTCCCGCCTGGCGCCTGCTGGCCTGCGGAGCCGGTCTCGCACTGGTCCTGACCAGTCAGTACGTTCCCCGCAAAGCCCAACTGATCGTGTTCACCTTCGGAACCGTCATCATGTGGGCATTCCTGTCCTCCGTCGTCGCCCTCGGCACCCGCCACCTGGGCGCCTGGCTCGCCGACAACGGCAGACGCCGGGGTCATGCCGGACGCATGATCGGCGGACGGTGGACACATGCGCATCCCGGTGTCATCGTTCGACTCGCGCTGGCCATGGTGATCGGCATCGGGATCGTCGCCCAGATGCAGGTGTGGACCAGCAGGCTCGGAGAGCACTCACAAGCGGCGATCGCCACACACCAGCGGGTCAAGGACACCGTGATCGAGCTGAACACCAGCAGCATGACCGCGGCACAGATCGACCGATTCCGTGCCTCCCTTCCCCCCGGATCGCTCCTGCTGACCCGCACCACGCACGATCCAGGACCGCCCGAAGAGCCGTGGGTGTCGATCGAGGGATCCTGTCAGGACCTGCGCGCGCTGCACGTCGCCTGCACCGGCGACACGAAGACCGCGGCAGCACGCAGCGCTCAGGTGGACGAACTGCGCCGCTGGTACGGCGACATCAGGTTCACGCAAGCCTCCCGGATCGCGGTGAAGGCGGACGGCGCCCAGTCCCTCCTCGTCGTGACCCCCACCCCAGGGCATCTCGCCGCGGTCAAGCAAGCCGCATACACGCTCCCCAACCCTTCCGTTCAGGTCACCGAACTGGGTGGTACCTGGCTGGGGTCCTCGCGCACCCGTCTTCCCCACTGGATCCAGCTGTTCGGCATCACCGGCATCCTCTTCCTGCTCGTAGCCGGGGCCGTGAGCGCGGCAGCGGAGTTCGTACGGATCCGCCACGCCCTCGCCCCGCTGTCCGTCCTGACGGGCCGGCGCCGTGTGTTCCGGTCGGTGAGTTCATGGCACCTGACCGTCCCGTTGCTCATCTCCACTGTGGTGGCCGGGGCCGTGACCGCATGGCATTCGGTGTTCTTCATCGCTCTCGTACGGGAGGGCTCCGTGTCCTGGACCGTGCTGGCAGCCGGCATCGCGACATGTGCCGTGGTCTCGCTCGCCGTCGGATTCCTCGGCGCACGCGCAGCGGCACGAGAGGCCGACCAGTGGAGGCCGGCAGCCGACTAAGCGCTCCGCCGGCTGGGCCGCGTTGTGCCGTCGGTCGTCTACGGCAGCGTCGTGGCCGGTCGCGCAGTTCCCCGCGCCCCTTCGGGGCGCTGTCGGGCTCATTGGCGGAGATGAGACAGGGCCCCTTCCTTCACCGGGTAGGGACGTTCGCGGGGCAGGAGTTGCCGCGCGGCGTCCAGGTCTCCGGCCTGTACATGGGCATGGATGGTGCGGGCGAGCGATGTGAAGTCGGTGATGGAGACGGTCCACTCATCGGCGTAGAGACGTGCGGCTTCACCGGCGAGGCCGAGTTGGAGCGACCGGTGGGCAAGGGGCCGAAGGCGCAGGTCGCGTTCGGGGTCCCACTGCACCCGGGCCGGGGCTCGCTTCAACTGGCGCTTCCACGTGGCGCGGTCGGCATGGAGCCCATGCTCGTAGTGGGACAGGCAGGCGTGTTCCAGCGCCCACTCGAAGCCTTCACGCGAGATCTCGATGGCGAGGACGGTCTCCTGTCCTTCTTTCGCCCCCCACCCACAGCGGTACATCATCCACAGGAACGACGGCTTGATCCATGTCATCCGGTCCCGCTGCCACAGGGTCGGGAAACGGCCCTCCTGAGCGGCGGGCAGACCGATTTCCGGCGCGTACGCCTGGTAGACGGTGACCGTGGAGTCCGTGTGCAGGGCTCGAATCTGGTATTTGGGTTCTGCCACGGGGACCAGGGTGGGCACACCGCTGCGCGCGCGCCATCGAATTACCCCGCTCGTAGCGGCGGGGCAAGCGACAGTGTTCCGTGAGTCAGGCCGTTGGGGCGGTCCCGCGCCAGAAGGCTCGCGATGAGGTCCTTTTGCGGATGGTCCACCCGGACCGCCGCCCGCCGGTGGGCACCGCAGGACGTCGAGTCGCCGCCGGCCATGCTTCGGTCGATCGGGGCCCGAGGTTGCCGGACCCCGGGTCTAGGAGGCGGAGTTGCGGCGGCCCGATCCGCGGGCGGTCTTGCCGGGGGCGGCACCGGTCGCCGTACCGGCCGAGGACTGGCGCCCAGAGCCGCGGCCCTGCGCCCCGGCGGCGCCGGTCGTCGCCCCACCGGAACCCGCCCGGCGGGCAGCGCGGCGCCCGCCGTTCGTGGACGTGCCGGCGGAGGCGGTCCCACCGGTCGTGGTCCCGCCCGATCCCGCCCGGCGGGCAGCGCGACGCCCGTCGGCCGCGGACGTGCCGGCAGAAGCTGCCGTCCCGGCGGCACCGCTCGCCGCCCCACCGGATCCCGCCCGGCGGGCAGCGCGGCTCCCGCCGTTCGTGGATGTGCCGGCGGAGGCCGGCGTCCCGGCTGCGCCGCCGGAGGCTGTCGGTTTGGATCGGCGGTCGGCGCCCCGGGCGCCCGTTCCGGTGGCGGCGCCCGCCCCCGGGGACCCGGAGCCGCGGCGGCGGGCGGAGCGGCTGCCGGGCTCGGTGTTGGATTTGCGGGCGGGGCGGGGCGCCGGGTCCGCCGGCTGGGGGACCTCGATGGTGACGGCCACGCCGGACGGCTCACGGGCGCCGGTGATGGTGGCGAGTTCCGCGTCGCTCGATGTGATGCGGGCCGTCTGTGGCCGGATGCCCGCGTCGGACATGAGCCGGGTGACGTCCCGTTTCTGCTCGGGCAGGACCAGCGTGACCACGCTGCCGGAGCCGCCGGCGCGTGCCGTGCGGCCGCCCCGGTGGAGGTAGTCCTTGTGGTCGGCCGGGGGATCGACGTTCACCACGAGGTCGAGGTCGTCGATGTGTATGCCCCGGGCCGCGACGTTCGTCGCCACCAGCGCGGTGACCTGGCCGTTCTTGAACTGCTCCAGGGTGCGGTTGCGCTGCGGCTGGGAGCGGCCCCCGTGCAGCGCCGCCGCGCGGACGCCGACGGCCAGCAGGCGCTTGGCGAGCCGATCGGCCGACCTCTTGGTGTCGAGGAAGAGGATGACCCGGCCGTCACGGGCCGCGATGCGCGTGGTGACCGCCTTCTTGTCGGTCTCGTCCTGGAGGTGCAGCACATGGTGTTCCATGGTGGTCACCGCCCCCGCCGACGGGTCGACGGAGTGCACCACGGGGTCGGTCAGGAACTGCTGCACCAGACGGTCGATGGTGCGGTCCAGGGTGGCCGAGAAGAGCATGCGCTGCCCGTCGGACCGCACTTGCCGGATCAGCTTGGTGATCTGCGGCAGGAAACCCATGTCGGTCATCTGGTCGGCTTCGTCCAGCACGGTGATGCGTACGTCGCCGAGCACGCAGTCCCCGCGCTCCACAAGGTCGTTGAGCCTTCCGGGGCTCGCCACGACCACCTCGGCGCCGCGCCGCAGCGCACCGGCCTGCTTGGTGATGGACAGCCCGCCGACCACGGTGGCAAGCCGCAGGTTCACCGCTGCCGCATACGGGGTCAGCGCGTCCGTCACCTGCTGGGCGAGTTCACGGGTGGGCACCAGCACCAGGGCGAGGGGCGCCTTGGGCTCCGCGCGCAGTCCCGCCGTACGGGCCAGCAGTGCGAGCCCGAACGCGAGGGTCTTGCCGGAGCCGGTGCGCCCCCGTGCGAGTACGTCACGGCCGGCGAGCGAGTTGGGCAGGGTGGCGGCCTGGATGGGGAAGGGGGTGGTCACGCCCTGCGCGGTCAGGGTCGTCAGCAGTCCCGCGGGCATGTCGAGACCGGCGAAGTCCTCGACGGCGGGGAGCGCGGGTGTCGTGCTTTCCGGCAGCCGGAACTCCCTCGGTGACGACGCGGACGGCCGGGGCGATGACGCGGACGGCCGGGGCGACGAGGCGCGCCGGTTCGGCTTCTGGGGTCTGCGGGACATGCAGGGTTCTGCCTTCCTGAAAACAGCACAAACCGGGGTCTGCACCATGACGGTGCGGACCCCGGTGAGAGCGGATACGCGTCCGGCGATCAGGCGGGGACGATGTTCTCCGCCTGCGGGCCCTTCTGGCCCTGCGTGACGTCGAACGAGACCCGCTGGCCCTCCTGAAGCTCACGGAAGCCCTGGCTCTGGATGTTCGAGTAGTGAGCGAAGACGTCGGGGCCGCCGCCGTCCTGCTCGATGAACCCGAAACCCTTTTCGGCGTTGAACCACTTCACGGTTCCCTGTGCCATGTCCTTCTCCTTCTGTAGGCAGAGGGCCCATCCGGAGGTGCCGGAAACGAACAATGCGCCTGCAGGAGAAACATTCCCGTCAGGCGCACATGGGTTCATGGGTACCACAACTGCAACACCGAGACCGTAGCACAGCTCCGCGCCCAAAGGAGCCGGTGAACTCGCCCGTTCGGCTTATCCGCTCGTCATGTAAGGGATGCGTGAAGATCCTACAACTGCGTCATGGTGTGCGAGCGAGTTCGCTCCGGACGCCCATCTATTGGCGAGGAAAGGAACGGGTAGTGGATCAGCGGCAACGCCGGCGGTGGTCCGGCGGCATGTCCTTGGCCCTGTCGGCCGCCTTATCGGCATCACTCGCGGCGACGGGGGTGGTCACGGCGGTGTCCCCGGCGGTGGCCGACTCCGGGGACGGTGACGCGACCATCCGGGTCGTGCGCGAGGTGAACGCGAACGGCAAGTGGGACCAGGTGCTCGAACCGGGCATGGCCGGGGTCACGGTCGTACTGACCGACGACGCCGGGCGGTCGATCACCGGGACCACGCAGGCGGACGGCACGGTGAAGCTCACACCGGGCAACAGCCTGGGTGGCGGCAAGTACCGGGTCGAGGTGAAGAACCCCGACCCGAAGGTGCTCTACCCCGGGTTCGCCTCGGCGCGGCCCAACCTGATCGATCCGACGGTGCTGTCGTCGAACGTGGAGTTCGTGGACCTGTCGGGTGGCAAGAACGTGGAGATCACCACCTCGTTCTGGTCCCCGGAGGACTACTGCCAGAAGAACGCGCCCCTGGTCGCCGCCTGTCAGAACCCCACGATCCCGCCGCCGAACCCGACGCCGCCGAGCAGGCGCACCCTGACGCAGATCCCGTTCAACGCCCGCGGCGTCCAGATGCCGTCCGAGGATCCGCCCAACGCTGACCAGTCGAAGGCGCTGGCCACGGAGGCCCAGACCGGCACGGTGTGGGGCCTGGGCTACAACAAGGTGAACAAGAACCTGTTCTCCGCCGCCTACGCCAAGCGGGGCTCGGCCTACGGCCCGGGCGGTCCCGGCGCGATCTATGTGACCCAGCCCGACGGGCAGACCCGGGTGTGGGCCACGGTCCCCAACGCCGGCGCCACCCAGCACCACCCGGACGTCAACATGGACGTGGCGTTCAACCCCGTGGTGGGCAAGGAGTCGCTGGGCGACCTGGACGTCAGTTCGGACGGCAAGGACCTGTACGTCATCAACCTGCACGACCGCAGGCTCTACCGCTACGACGCCACACAGGCCACCGCCGCCAAGGAGAAGGCGTCCTACCCCATCCCCAACCCGGGCTGCTCAGCGCCGGGTGACTGGCGCCCGCGCGGCCTGGGCATCCAGGACGGCAAGGTCTTCGTCGGCGGCGTCTGCACGGCCGAGTCCACCGGCAACCGGGCCGACCTGCGGGCCGTCGTCTGGCAGTTCGACCCGACCACGGGCCAGTTCACCAACACCGTCATGGACCAGGCGCTGAGCGACTACCGGCGCGGCGGATACGACACCATCCCCTGCGTCGGCAACACGTGGTACGCGTGGTCCAGCGGCCGGCCCACGAGCCAGGTCGACTTCGACGGCGTCACCCACGCCTGCGGCACCGGCGCCCTCCAGAACCCGGAGCCCGAGTTCGACGACATCGCCTTCGAGACCAACGGCGACATGGTCCTCGCACTCGGTGACCGCTTCCCCGACCGCGCCGGCTGGGCCCTGCCCGACTTCCCCGGCTTCCCCGCGACCACCGCGCTCAACGGCGGTGACCTCAACCGGGCCTGCCGCGGCGGCAACCACATGTTCGTCCTGGACACCCACGGCGGCTGTGCCAACCACGCCACCAAGGACAACAACGGCGGTTTCCAGGACCCGAGGGTCCAGGAGTTCTACCCCGGTGAGTGGGGGGCCTTCGGCAACCACCAGGAGGTCAGCCAGGGCGGTCTGGCCCTGTCCAAGGTGGAGACGGTCATGCCCTTCACCGCCATGGACCCCCTGTCCGTCCCGAACAACTGGTGGACGGGCCACGGGCTGATCTGGGTCGACCGCCAGGACGGCACCCGGCTCGGGGACCCCGACGGCGACAAGGTCGACAACGGCGGCGCCTACCTGAACAACCAGTTCGGCAAGGCCCGCGGCATCGGCGACCTCGAAGTCCTGTGTGACCAGGCGCCGCTGCAGATCGGCAACCGGGTCTGGAAGGACACCGACCAGGACGGCGTCCAGGACCCCGGTGAGGAACCGGTGGTGGGTGCCACGGTCAACCTGTACGACGCCGACGGCAAGAAGATCGGCACGGCGGTCACCAACGAGCGGGGCGAGTACTACTTCGACTCGACCGTGACCAAGAACGTCAAGCCGGAGGACTTCCCGTACGGCAAGACGTACACCGTGAAGATGGACAACCCGGCCGACTATCAGGCCGGTGGCGTCCTGGACGGCTGGAAGCCCACCCGGCCCAACCAGGGCGGCAACGACCAGATCGACTCCAGCGGTGAGACGTCCGGCAACCCCTTCCCGGCCGTCCAGGTCACCCCGAAGGGCGCCGGCCAGAACGACCACGGCGCCGACTTCGGCTTCGTGAACCCGCAGGCCGACCTGTCCGTGATCAAGATCGGCCCGGCCCTGGTGGGCCCGGGCAAGGACATCGAGTACCAGATCATGGTCACCAACAACGGGCCGAACACCGCCACGCGCTGGACCGTCACCGACCCGCTGCCCGAGGGGATCACCGACGCCAAGACCTCCAACGCGGACTGCGGTATCGCCGCCGGCCAACTCACCTGCACCGGAGGCCCGCTGGGCGTCGGTGAGAGCCACACCATCACCGTCCGCGCCAAGGCTCCCGTCCCCGAGCAGACGGTCGTGCTGAACAACTGCGTCAAGGTCACGGGCACGGAGCCCGACCCCAACCCCGACAACAACGACTCCTGCGTCGACACCGTGGTCCCCGGGGTCCCGCTCATCGACCCGGCCATCGGTGGCGCGGCCGCCGCGGCGGCCCTCGGCGGCTTCCTCCTGATCCGCCGCCGCCGCAACGGCGCCCTCCTCTGACCGACAACCCTCTCTGGCAACCGGTCCCTCCCCACACCGTGGGGAGGGACCGGCCGTTTCCGCCGTGTCACAGCCGCCGTCGGCCCGGCGCTGACTGGTGCGCTGCCTCCATCGTGCCGATGGCGCTCACCCCGGAGCCCTCACCTGACCGCACGGGGAGTACGCAGGCCACGCGGGGCCCCGGAGCACTCGCGGGCCCCGGCTCACGGGGCGCCCGGGCGCCGGGGCCGAGCGTAAAGTTTGCGGTGTGAACCCGAGACTGACTTTGCTCAGTACGGTGGCTCTCGGAGTCCCGGAGAGCGAAGTCTTCCGGCTGGCGCTCCAGCACACCGTGGGTGAGCTGCGCGCTCTGGGCGGAATGGTTCATCTCTGTGGCCCTACGTCCGTGTTGTGCCTGGCGTCGGCCGTCGGTCTGCCACCCGCCCTCACCCGCCCCTGGGAGATCATCGACCAGCAGAGCCCGCTTGCCCCGGCGCGTGCCCTGCGCCGGGGCACCGCTGTATGGCTGCCGCTGCCCCCCGGCGAAGCCGCCGACGCCCCAGGGCCCGGCACGGGCCTGGCCGCCCTGCCGGTGTCCGGCGGGGGCCAGATCGTGGGCACCCTCACCGTTGTGACAGGCGACCGGAGCGAGCCCACCCCGGAGCACTGGGACTTCCTCCGGACCGTCGTCGCATGGGCCGAGGAGCGCATGTCCCAGGCTCCGAAGATGGCCGAATCCGCGCCGAGGGAGCCCGACAGCGAGCAGCCCTGGCAGGGAGTGCCAGGGCTCAGGGTCGGCTGGTGGGACTGGAACCTCCAGACCGGTGAGTTGATCTGGGACGCGGCGATGATGGAGTTCTACGGCAGCAGACCGGCCGATTACACCGTAGAGGTCCAGGACTGGATGCACGTTCTCCACCCCGACGACCTGGCGCCCACACTGGCGGAGGCGCAGCGGGCGATCCGCGACCACTCGGTGTACGACGCCGCTTACCGGGTACGGCGTCTGGACGGCACGTACGCCTGGTCGCGGGGCCGCGGTCTGCCCATGTACGACGACCGGGGCCGGCCGTTCCGGATGGTCGGCGTGAGATGGGAGAGCAGCGAGTCGCCTTCCGCCCGGGACGCGCTCAGCCGGGCCCTTCGTCAGATGAGCGACGGTTTCCTGGCGGTGGACGCCGAATGGCGCATCATCTTCACCAACCTGGAAGCGGAACATGTGCTGGGTTTCTCCCAGGAGGAGCTTTTCGGGCGTGTGCTGTGGGATCTGCCCGCCGCACGGTGGATCAAGGGCCTGGAGCGTCGCTGTCGGAAGGCCGCCGCCGAGGAGCAGCCCGCCAGCTTTGACGTACGCCTGCCGGACACGGGGCGTCGCTACCGGCTGCGGCTGGTCCCGGGGCCCGTAGGCTGCGTCCTCTATCTGACGGACGTCACCGAGAAACTGCGTATGCAGGAGGAGCGCCGGGCGGCCGACCGTGCCGCGTCCGAGCGAGCGACCCGGATCACGGAGCTGACCGCGGCGCTCGCCAAGGCGACGACATCACAGGACGTGGTGGGCGCGGTCGCGCAGTGGGTACTGCCACTGTTCGACGCCGTCGGACTCATGGTGCAGGCCATCGAGGGAAAGCGGCTCATCGGTGTCGGAGCCGTCGGCTACGCGGACGACTTCCTCGACTTCCTGAACAGCCGCGCCACAGCGGGCACCAGCCCGGCCTGGATGGTGATGCGGTCCGGAACACCGGCGTTCCTGTCCTCGCCGCAGGAATACGCCGCGTACTCGCCTGATCACACCGACCTGCCCGGCATCGCCCACAAGCAGGCCTGGGCGTTCCTGCCGCTGGCGGCGTCCGGTTACACCTTCGGGGTGTGCGTCGTGTCCTGGGACCGTCCGCATCGGCTCAGCGACGACGAGCGCTCATTGCTGACCACGATCAGCGCCCTCGTCGCGCAGGCCCTGGAGCGGGCCCGGCTCTACGACGCCGAGCGCATCCGGTCCCGCGAACTCCAGCGCAGCCTGCTTCCCACCGGCCTGCCCGAGCTGCCCGCATGCGTGACCGCCGCCCGTTACCTCCCCGCCGGGCAGGGCATGGACGTGGGCGGCGACTGGTACGACGTCATCCCGCTCTCCAGCGGCCAGGTCGCCCTCGTCGTCGGTGACGTCATGGGCCACGGGCTGCCCGAGGCGGCCGCCATGGGCCGCCTGCGCACGGCCGTCCACACCCTGGCCGGCCTCGAACTGCCCCCCGACGAAATCATGGGGCACCTCAACGAAATCGTCGGCGGCATGGGCGAGGAGTCGTATGTGACCTGCCTGTACGCGCTCTACGACTCCACCACCCAGGTCTGCTCGATCACCCACGCCGGGCACCCGCCCCCGGCCCTGGTACACCCCGACGGCACCGTGCGGTTCCCGGAACTGGGCGACGACCCGCCTCTCGGTGCGGCCGAGCCGCCGTTCCAGACAGTCGAGCTGACGCTGCCCGAAGGCACCCTGGTCGTGCTCTACACCGACGGCCTCGTCGAGTCGGCGAAACGCGACATCGACGCGGGCATGGCTGACCTGGCCAAGCTCCTGCGTACCGCCCACGAGGATGGCAGCGACGCGGATCTGGAGCGCCTCTGCGACACTCTGACGGCCGGCCTGCTCCCCGCCGAGCACCAAGCGGCCGATGACACAGCGCTCCTCGTCGCCCGCCTCCACGCCCTGAACGCGGACAGGATGGCCTCCTGGCCGCTCACCGAGGACCCGAAGGCGGCCGGCCTGGCCCGCCGCCACGTCCGTGAGCAGCTTTCCGCCTGGGGCCTGGACGACCTGACATTCACCACGGAACTGTTGGCCAGCGAACTGGTGGGCAACGTCGTACGCCACGCCAAGGGCCCTGTCAGCCTGCGTCTGCTGCACGGAGCCGAACTGATCTGCGAGGTCTTCGACGGCAGCCTCACGATGCCCCGTATGCGCCGCGCCGCGGACACCGACGAAGGCGGCCGCGGGCTGCAGCTGATCACGGCGCTCTCGCAACGCTGGGGCAGCCGCTACACGGCGAAAGGAAAGTGCATCTGGACCGAGCAGGCCCTGCCCGGCCCGGACCGCCGCGGGAACCAGTCGCCCGATGCCCTGGAGCTGATGTTCCCGAGCACGGACGGATTCGACGTGGACCCGACCGAGCACTTCGGGGAGGGGGAGTAGCAAGGGCTGCTTCAGGCCCTGGGCCGCTCGTGTCACCGCCCGCTCGCCAGTGCCTCGTGCACTCCGGGTTCCTTCGGGCCGAGGAAGTGGGGGTCCGGTCGGAACGTCGTCTCCAGGGCCGCCTTGCCCGCCGCGAAGATCTCGCGGACGCCGCCGTAGTACCAGGTGACGTCGCGCTCGTCGGCCACGCCGACGCCGTAGGAGTCGATGCCCGCCGCCTCGCACAGCGCCACCGCGCGCCGGATGTGGAAGTCCTGGCTGATCAGCAGGGCCCGGTCGACGCCGAAGATCTTCTTCGCCCGGACACAGGAGTCCCAGGTGTCGAAGCCCGCGTAGTCGCTGACGATCCGCCCGTCGGGCACGCCGTGCCGCGTCAGATACGCGCGCATCGCGTCCGGCTCGTCGTAGTCCTTCCGGCTGTTGTCGCCGGTGACGAGGACGACCTCGATCCGGCCCGCCCGGTACAGCCGCGTCGCCGCGTCCAGCCGGTGCGCCAGGTACGGCGACGGCTCGCCGTTCCACAGTCCGGCGCCGAAGACGACCGCGACCTCGGCGCGCGGCGCGTCCGCGGTGCCGCGCAGCCGGTCGGCCGTGGACAGATGCAGCCAGGTCGCCGGGGACAGGGCCAGTACGCACCCGGCCACCACGCCCTGCACCAGCCGCCGCTGCCCGGCCCGGGTGCGCGGCAGACGCGGCCGACGGATCCTCATGCGGTGCCCCCGTTTCTCCCCGGGGTGGCTTCGCCCCGGTCGGTTCCCGCGGGGGAGGACGCGGCGGAAGAGGAGCCGGTTCGCCTCACCGCGCGCGGCCCGGGGGCGTGATCCGCCGGAAAACGTCCGTGACCGGCAGGCAACGGGCACGCAACCTGCTGCCGTCAGGATCGGTTCATGACGGCGTCGAACCACCCTCGCGACGAGTCCCGTGCCCGCCTCGACAGCACGGCGCACCCCATGCGCAGCATCAGCAGTCACCTGGCCGGTCGGCTCGGCCGCAGCGCGCTCGACGGCAGCCGCCGCCCGGGCCCGCCCGCCCTGGTCCTCGTGGCGCACGGCAGCCGCGACCCGCGCGCGCTGCGCACCGCACACGCGATCATGGAGCGGGTACGGCGGCTGCGTCCCGCCGTGCCGGTCGGGCTCGGCCACATCGAGCTGAACGAGCCGCTGCTCCCCGACACCCTCGCCGGTCTCGACGGCGCCCCGGCAGTGCTCGTTCCGCTGCTGCTCACCCGCGGCCACCACGTCAAGCGGGACATCCCGGAGGCGGTCGCCGCCGCGGCCCCGCACGCGCGCGTGGCCGCCCCGCTCGGCCCGCACCCGCTGCTCGTGGACACCCTGTGCGCCCGGCTCGTCCAGGCAGGCTGGCGCACCCCGACGACCGAGGCCGCCCGCCGCGGCAGTGGGATCGTGTTGGCCGCCGCCGGTTCCCGGGACCCCGACTCGGCGGCCGACACCCGTCGCACGGCCAGCCTCCTCGCCGACCGCCTGGGCGTGCCCGTCGTCCCCGCCTACGCGTCCGCCGCGGCACCGACCGTGCCCGCGGCCCTGCGCGCGCTGGCCGACCGCGGCCGGCGCCGGATCGCGGTGGCCGCCTGCTTCACGGCCCCGGGCCGGTTCGCCACCCAGTGCGCCGAACAGGCCCCCTGGATCGCCTCCGCCCCACTGGGCGCCCACTACGCGCTGGCCCACCTGATCCTGCACCGCTACGACCAGGCACTGGCGACCCCGACGACCACGACCCCGGAACTGGCCTCGGCATGACACCGTAGGCGTCCCCCTCGGGAGGTCACCCGGCGGCGCCCATGACACCCCCGCCCCGACACCCCCCGGCAGACGCGCGGGCGTCCCGTCGTCGTCCGGATGTGCCGGTCGGCGCTTACGGTCTAACCATGGCACCCGCACCCCCTGCCGGCTACGACCCGGCGTCGGCCGACCGCTGGGCCCCCGAACCCGACAAACGCCCGGGCCGCACCGCGTTCCAGCGCGACCGCGCGCGCGTGCTGCACTCCGCCGCGCTGCGCCGCCTGGCCGGCAAGACCCAGGTGGTGACGCCCGGCACCATGGGCCCCGCCTGGGACGCCAGCCCGCGTACCCGGCTCACCCACTCCCTGGAGTGCGCCCAGGTCGGCCGCGAGCTGGGCGCAGCCCTCGGCTGCGACCCCGACCTGGTCGAGGCGGCCTGCCTCTCCCACGACCTGGGCCACCCGCCGTTCGGGCACAACGGGGAACAGGCGCTCAACGAGTTCGCGCGGGACTGCGGCGGCTTCGAGGGCAACGCCCAGTCCCTCAGACTGCTCACCCGCATCGAACCCAAACGGTTCACCCCGGAGGGCTCCGTCGGGCTGAACCTCACCCGCGCGGTCCTCGACGCGGCGACCAAGTACCCCTGGCCGCGCGGCGCCCACCCCAGCGACCCCGCCTCGCCCAAGTTCGGCGTGTACGAGGACGACCGGCCGGTCTTCGACTGGGTCCGCAAGGAGGCCCCCGGCACCCGCACCTGCTTCGAGGCCCAGGTCATGGACTGGTCCGACGACGTCGCGTACTCGGTGCACGACGTCGAGGACGGCCTGCACGCCGGCCATATCGACCCCGGCAGTCTGCGGGCCGGCCCGGAACGCCGGTCGGTGTTCGAGGTCGCCGTCGGCCGGTACGTACCCGCGGACACCGACCACGCCGAACTCGCCGCCGCCCTCGACCGGCTCCAGGACCAGGAGTGGTGGCCGCACGGCTACGACGGCACCGCGGTCGCCCAGGCCCGCCTCAAGGACGCCACCAGCCAGCTCATCGGCCGGTTCTGCCTGGCCGCCGAGGGCGCCACCCGGGCGGCCCACGGCAGCGGGCGGCTGACCCGGTACGGCGCCGAACTCGTCGTGCCCCGGCCGACCCGGATGGAGTGCGCGGTCCTCAAGGCGGTCGCCGACCGGTATGTGATGCAGCGCGCCGAGCAGGAGCGGCTGCGCGCGGACCAGCGCGTCGTCGTCGCGGAACTGGCCGAGGCGCTGACCGCGCGGGCCCCCGACGGCCTGGACCCGCAGTTCCGGGCCCTGTTCGAGGCGGCGGCAGCCGACAGCGCCCGCAAGCGGGTGATCGTCGACCAGATCGCCTCGCTCACCGACGCCTCCGCGCGCTCGTTGCACGCGCGCCTGACGGGACGCACGTGACGAACCCGTGAGACTGATGTGATGCATGTGACACGGACGTGTCCCTCCGTGGCCTGATCGGGTCACTCCCCCTTCCCGCGCCTCGCTCCGTGCGGGAGGCTCATGTGGCGGCACGCTTACGAGGAGGCATCACGTGGTCGACGCGGACCAGACATTCGTCATCGTCGGAGGGGGCCTGGCCGGGGCCAAGGCGGCGGAGACGCTGCGGTCGGAGGGCTTCACCGGCCGGGTGATACTGATCTGCGACGAACGGGACCGCCCCTACGAGCGCCCGCCGCTGTCCAAGGGCTTTCTGCTCGGCAAGGAGGAGCGCGACAGCGTCTTCGTGCACGAACCCGCCTGGTACGCGCAGAACGACGTCGAACTGCACCTCGGCCAGACGGTCGACGCGATCGACCGCGCCGCGAAGACCGTCCGCTTCGGCGACGACGGCACCCTCGTCCACTACGACAAGCTGCTCCTCGCCACCGGCGCCGAGCCCCGCCGCCTCGACATCCCCGGCACCGACCTCGCGGGCGTCCACCACCTGCGCCGCATCGCGCACGCCGAGCGGCTCAAGGGGGTGCTCGCCGCGCTCGGCCGGGACAACGGCCACCTCGTGATCGCGGGCGCCGGCTGGATCGGCCTTGAGGTCGCGGCGGCGGCCCGCCAGTACGGCGCCGAGGTCACCGTCGTACAGACCGCGCCGACCCCGCTGTACGGGGCCCTCGGACCCGAGCTGGGCAACCTCTTCGCCGAACTGCACCGGGAGCACGGGGTCCGCTTCCGCTTCGGCGTACGCCTCACCGAGATCGTCGGCCAGGACGGCATGGTCCTCGCCGCCCGCACCGACGACGGCGAGGAGCACCCGGCGCACGACGTCCTCGCCGCGATCGGCGCGGCCCCGCGTACCGCGCTGGCCGAGTCGGCGGGCCTGGAGATCGCCGACCGGGCGCACGGCGGCGGCATCGTCGTGGACGAGCGGCTGCGCACCTCCGACCCCGACATCTACGCGGCCGGTGACGTGGCGTCCTTCCCGCTCGCGCTGTTCGGCACCCGGCTGCGGGTGGAGCACTGGGCCAACGCGCTCAACGGCGGCCCGGCCGCGGCCCGCTCGATGCTCGGCAGGTACGAGGTCTACGACCGCGTGCCCTACTTCTTCACCGACCAGTACGACCTGGGCATGGAGTACAGCGGGTGGGCGCCGCCCGGCTCGTACGACCAGGTCGTGATCCGCGGGGACGCGGGCAAGCGGGAGTTCATCGCGTTCTGGGTCAAGGAGGGGAGGGTGCTGGCCGGGATGAATGTGAACGTGTGGGATGTCACAGGGCCGATCCAGCGGTTGATCCGTTCGGGGGTGCGGGTGGATACGGAGCGGTTGGCTGATCCGCACGTGCCGTTGGCTGCGCTGGCTTGAGCGGTTCGCCTACGCGTCTGCCTTCGTCTGTCGTCCGGCGGGTGCGGGTTGTTTGTGGCTGGTCGCGCCGTTCCCCGCGCCCCTTTGGGGTGCTGGTCGCGTCGTTCCCTGTGCCGCTTGGGGGCGCGGAGGTGACCGTAGAATCGGGGTGTGGCTGGGCGGATTAATGACGAGGACGTGAAGGCGGTGCGGGACGCTGTCCCGATTGATGCCGTGGTGTCCGAGTACCTCCAGCTGCGCAACGCCGGCGGCGGCAACCTCAAGGGCCTGTGCCCCTTCCACGACGAGAAGTCGCCGTCCTTCCAGGTCAGCCCGAGCAAGGGACTCTTCCACTGCTTCGGCTGCCAGGAGGGCGGCGACACCATCACGTTCGTGATGAAGGTCGACCACCTCTCCTTCTCGGAGGCGGTCGAACGCCTCGCCGCCCAGGCGGGCATCACCCTGCGCTACGAGGAGGGCGGATACAACCCGGCGCACCAGCGCGGCGAGCGCATCCGCCTGGTCGAGGCCCACAAGATCGCCGCGCAGTGGTACGCGGAACAGCTCGCCACCAGCCCCGAGGCCGAGACCGGCCGGATCTTCCTCGCCGAGCGCGGCTTCGACCAGGCGGCGGCCGTGCACTTCGGCGTCGGCTACAGCCCCCAGGGCTGGGACCACCTCACCCGCTATCTGCGCGGCAAGGGCTTCACCGACAAGGAACTGGTCCTCTCCGGCCTGTCCCAGGAGGGCCGCCGCGGCCCCATCGACCGGTTCCGGGGCCGTCTGATGTGGCCGATCCGGGACATCGGCGGCGAGGTCGTCGGCTTCGGCGCGCGCAAGCTGTACGAGGCGGACAACGGCCCCAAGTACCTCAACACCCCCGAGACGGCGATCTACAAGAAGAGCCAGGTCCTCTACGGCATCGACCTGGCGAAGAAGGAGATCGCCAAGAGCAGCCGCGCGGTGGTCGTCGAGGGCTACACCGATGTGATGGCCTGTCACCTGGCCGGGGTCACCACGGCCATCGCCACCTGCGGCACGGCCTTCGGCGGCGACCACATCAAGATCCTGCGCCGGCTGCTGATGGACAACGGCTCGGCACGGGTGATCTTCACGTTCGACGGGGACGCGGCGGGCCAGAAGGCCGCGCTGCGCGCCTTCGAGGATGACCAGAAGTTCGCCGCCGAGACATACATCGCCATCGCGCCGGACGGCATGGACCCCTGCGATCTGCGCCTGGCCAAGGGCGACGAGGCGGTGGCCGACCTGGCCGAACCCCGCACCCCGCTCTTCGAGTTCGCGCTGCGCCAGATCGTCGGCCGCTACGACCTGGACACGCCGGCGGGCCGCGCGGCCGCCCTGGACGAGGCCGCGCCCGTCGTCGCCCGCATCAAGAACAGCGGCGCGCAGCACGAGGTCGCGGTCGAACTGGCCGGCCTGCTCGGCATCCTGGACACCCAGTTCGTGGTCAAGAGGGTGGCCCAGCTGGCGCGTTGGGCGCGCGAACGCGGCGGCGGTCGGTCCCCGTCGCCGGCCCGCGGCCCGCAGCAGTACGAGGCCGCGGCCCCGCGCCGTACCGGAGCAGGACCCGCGCTCAACCTCCGCAACCCGGTGTACGCCACGGAACGCGAACTGCTGAAACTCGCCCTCCAGCGCCCGGAGTTGGTCTCCCCGGCGTTCGACGCGTACGGCGTCGACGAGTTCACCGCTGCCCCATACGCGGCCGTCCGCGAGGCCGTCATGGAGGCGGGCGGCGCCGAGTACGGCGTACAGGACTCGCAGGAGTTCCTGGTCCGGGTGCGGGAGGCGGCCCCGGACGACACCGTCCGCGCGATGGTCACGGAGCTGGCCGTCGAGGCCATCATGCGCCGCACGGTCGACGAGACCTATGCGGGCGAACAGCTCGTGACCGTCCGCCGCCGGGCCGTCGCGCGGCGGATCCAGGAGATCCAGATCACCGTGCGCCGCCTGGAGGCGGGCGGCGACCCCGCCCAACTGGCCGCCGCCCGCAACGAACTGTGGGTCCTCCAGCAGTACGACCAGGCCCTGAAGGTGCACGGCGCGGCAGCGCTGTAGGCCGGGTCACCGCAGGGTCACGCACCGGACGCAAAAAGTCATCGCACGACTCTCGTGGCGGTGATGTGTCTTACCCCACACTGGGGTGCGGTGCCTGAGTCCTCGGAGCGCGGCAGATCCGTCCCCCACGGGTCCCACAACCCCGCGGTTCCGCTCATCTCGTACGGGACGGACAGCGGCAAGGCCGTCGACTCCGCCCCCGACGTACCGCTGCCGCACACCCGGGCAGCGATCATCCTGGAGGTCGCCCCCGTGCAGACCCAGACCCTCGCCCAGACCGACATCAGCACGCCGGACGCGCCGGACGCCGAGACCGATGTCATCGTGGCCGTGCCCCCGCAGAGCCGCGTCGCGCTGCACCCCGAGACGGAGCCGGACGGACCCGCCGAGCCGCCCGCCGAGGCGCTTGCCGCCGAGGCGCCGGAGCCCGTCGAACCGCCCGCCGCGCGCGCCGAGACCGGCGGCCCCACCTCGGACCTGTTCCGCCAGTACCTGCGCGAGATCGGCCGTATCCCGCTGCTCACCGCGGCCGAGGAGGTCGAACTCGCCCGCCGGGTCGAGGCCGGACTCTTCGCCGAGGAGAAACTGGGCAGCACCCCCGACCTGGACAGCCAGCTCGCCCTCGACCTGGACCGGCTGGTGGTGCTGGGCCGGATGGCCAAGCGCCGGCTCATCGAGGCCAACCTGCGCCTCGTGGTGTCCGTCGCCAAGCGGTACGTGGGCCGCGGACTGACCATGCTGGACCTCGTGCAGGAGGGCAACCTCGGTCTGATCCGGGCCGTGGAGAAGTTCGACTACGCCCGCGGCTACAAGTTCTCCACGTACGCCACCTGGTGGATCCGGCAGGCCATGTCCCGCGCGCTCGCCGACCAGGCCCGCACCATCCGGGTGCCCGTGCATGTCGTGGAACTCATCAACCGGGTCGTGCGGGTGCAGCGCCGCATGCTCCAGGAGCGCGGCCACGAGCCCACCCCGGAAGAGGTCGCCGCCCACCTCGACCTGGCGCCCGAGCGGGTCGGCGAGGTGCTGCGGCTCGCCCAGGAGCCGGTGTCGCTGCACGCGCCGGTCGGCGAGGAGGACGATGTCGCCCTCGGTGACCTCATCGAGGACGGCGATGCCGCGAGCCCCGTGGAGTCCGCCGCCTTCCTGCTGCTCAGGGAGCATCTGGAGGCGGTGCTGTCGACGCTGGGGGAGCGCGAACGCAAGGTCGTCCAGCTCCGCTACGGGCTGGCCGACGGGCGGCCCCGCACGCTGGAGGAGATAGGGCGCATCTTCGGCGTCACCCGGGAACGGATCCGGCAGATCGAGTCCAAGACCCTCAACAAACTCCGCGACCACGCCTTCGCCGACCAACTACGCGGCTACCTCGACTGACGCCGGGGCCACCCACCTCAGCGGAGGCCGTCGGCGACGACGCCCCGCGTCCCGCATCGGCGTCGAGGGAACCCACCCCTCTGCCGCCGCCCGCACCGCCGGGCTGCACCGATGCCGGCACCGCGGACCCGCGGGTACCCGCCTCCCGGACCAGCTCACGGCCGCCGTGATCGGCCTCGCCTCGGCGCCTGGACCACCCCCGGACCCGCACCCGGCAGCGCTTCGCCCCGCCGGGCGGCGGCCCGGCGGGGCGAAGTGGTCGGGATCTCGAATCCGCGGGCGGCGGCCCCCGTGGTGGGGTGGGGTCAGTCGACCTCGGCGATCGCCTGGGCGAACTGGGCCTTGTACAGGCGGGCGTAGGCGCCGTCGGCCGCCAGCAGGTCGGCGTGCGCGCCCTGTTCGACGATCGAACCGTTCTCCATGACGAGGATCGTGTCCGCGTCCCGGATGGTGGAGAGCCGGTGAGCGATGACGAACGAGGTCCGGCCGTGCTGGAGCTTCGCCATCGCCTTCTGGATCAGCACCTCGGTGCGGGTGTCGACGGAGCTGGTCGCCTCGTCGAGCACCAGGATCACCGGGTCGGACAGGAACGCCCGCGCGATGGTGATGAGCTGCTTCTCACCGGCGCTGACCCCCGTGCCCTCGTCGTCGATCACCGTGTCGTACCCGTCAGGCAGGGTGCGGATGAACCGGTCGGCGTGGGCCGCCCGCGCCGCCTCCTCGATCTCGCCGCGGGTGACCTCGCGCGCGGCGCCGTAGGCGATGTTCTCCGCGATCGTGCCGCCGAACAGCCAGGTGTCCTGGAGCACCATGCCGATGCCGGAGCGCAGTTCGTCCCGGGACATCCGCGCGATGTCGACGCCGTCCAGGGTGATGCGCCCGCCGGACACGTCGTAGAACCGCATGAGCAGATTGACCAGCGTGGTCTTGCCCGCACCGGTCGGGCCGACGATCGCGACCGTATGGCCGGGCTCCACCTTCAGCGACAGGTCCTCGATCAGCGGCTTGTCCGGGTCGTAACGGAAGGACACGCCCTCCAGCGCCACCCGGCCGCGCAGCTCGGCCGGCCGCTCGCCGGGCACCGGATCCGCCTCCTGCTCCTCCGCGTCCAGGAGTTCGAAGATCCGCTCGGCCGAGGCGACACCCGACTGCACCAGGTTCGCCATCGAGGCGACCTGGGTCAGCGGCATCGAGAACTGCCGCGAGTACTGGATGAACGCCTGCACATCACCGATGGACAGCGAGCCCGAGGCGACCCGCAGACCGCCGACGACCGCCACCAGTACGTAGTTGAGGTTCGAGACGAACATCATCAGCGGCTGCATGATCCCGCTGTTGAACTGCGCCTTGAACCCCGCCTCGTACAGCGCGTCGTTCTGCTCGGCGAACTGCCGCGCCGACTCCTCCTGCCGGCCGAACACCTTCACCAGGGTGTGCCCGGTGTACATCTCCTCGACGTGCGCGTTCAGTTTGCCGGTCGAGCGCCACTGCTGCACGAAGTGCGGCTGGGAGCGCTTGCCGACCCGGGTGGCGACGACGAACGACAGCGGCACGGTGACGAGCGCGACCAGCGCCAGCAGCCACGACACCCAGAACATCATCGCCAGCACGCCGATGATGGTGAGCAGCGAGTTGATCAGCTGCCCCATCGACTGCTGGAGCGTCTGCCCGATGTTGTCGATGTCGTTGGTGGCCCGGGACAGCACCTCGCCGCGCTGCCGCTTGTCGAAGTACGACAGCGGAAGCCGGGACAGCTTCGTCTGCACGTCCTCGCGCATCCGGAACATCGTGCGGTTGACGGACCGGTTCACCAGCCGGGTCGCCACCGCCATCAGCAGACCGGCCACCAGGAAGGTGCCCAGCGCGAACAGCAGGACATTGCCGACGGCGCCGAAGTCGATGCCTTGGCCCGGGGTGAAGTCGGTGCTCTTCAGCATGTCCGCGACGGCGCCCTCGCCCCGCTCGCGCATGGACTGGAGCACCTGCTCCTTGGTGGCCCCGGCCGGCATCTGGCGGCCGATGATGCCCGCGAACACCAGGTCGGTGGCCCTGCCGAGGATCTTCGGTCCGATCACGCTGAGGCCCACGCTCACGACCACGCACAGCAGCAGCCCGTAGATGGTGAGGCGTTCGGGCCGGAACTGGGCGATGAGCCGCTTGCCCGACTTCGTGAACTCCATCGACCGCTGGTCCGGTCCTGCCCCGCCCATCATGCGTCCCATGGGACCGGCCATCAGGCAGCCTCCGCTTCCGTGAGCTGGGAGAGCACGATCTCCCGGTAGGTCTCGTTGCCCGCCATCAGCTCGTTGTGCCGGCCCGTGCCGACGACCCGGCCCTCGTCCAGGACCACGATCCGGTCGGCGTCCCGGATGGTCGCCACCCGCTGCGCGACGATCACCACGGTGGCCTCGGCGGTCTCCCGGGCGAGCGCACCGCGCAGGGCCGCGTCGGTGGCGTAGTCGAGGGCGGAGAAGGAGTCGTCGAAGAGATAGATCTCCGGGCGCTGGACGAGCGTACGGGCGATGGCCAGCCGCTGGCGCTGACCGCCGGAGACATTGGTGCCGCCCTGCGCGATCGGTGCGTCGAGGCCGCCCTCCAGCTGCCGCACGAACTCCTTGGCCTGCGCCACCTCCAGCGCCTGCCACAGCTCCTCGTCGCTGGCGTCCGGATTGCCGTACCGCAGGTTGGTGGCGACCGTGCCGGCGAACAGATACGGCTTCTGCGGCACCAGACCGACCGTCCTGGCGAGCAGCGCCGGATCGACGCTCGCCACGGACACGCCGTCCACGAGCACCTCGCCCTCGGTGGCGTCGAACAGCCGCGGCACCAGTCCGAGCAGCGTCGACTTGCCGCTGCCCGTGGAGCCGATCACGGCGGTCGTCTCGCCCGGCAGGGCCACCAGGTCGACGGACCTCAGCACCGGCTCCTCGGCACCCGGGTAGCGGAACCCGGCCCCGCGGATCTCCAGGTGCCCGTGCCGGCGCAGCTCGGTGACCGGCGCGGTCGGCGGCACCACGGACGACTCGGTCCCCAGCACGTCCTGGATGCGCTCGGCGCACACCTCCGCGCGCGGCACCATCATGAACATGAAGGTGGCCATCATCACGGACATCACGATCTGCATCAGATAGGCGAGGAACGCGGTCAGGTCACCGATCGCCATGCCGCCGCTGTCGATGCGGTGGGCGCCGAACCACACGACCGCGATCGAGGAGACGTTCACCACGGTCATCACGATCGGGAACATCAGCGCGAGCATCCGCCCGGTGGCCAGCTGCATGTCGGTCAGCTCGCCGTTGGCCTTGCGGAACCGGTCCTGCTCGTAGGTGTCCCGGACGAAGGCGCGGATGACCCGGTTGCCGGTGATCTGCTCGCGCAGCACCCGGTTCACCGTGTCAAGGCGCTCTTGCATGGACCGGAACAGCGGACGCAGCCGGCGCACGATCAGCGTCACGCAGATGCCCAGCACCGGTACGACCGCGACCAGTACCGCGGACAGCGGGACGTCCAGGCCGAGGGCGAGGATGATGCCGCCCACGCACATGATGGGCGCGGACACCATCAGCGTGAACGACATCAGGACCAGCATCTGGACCTGCTGCACGTCATTGGTCGTACGGGTGATCAGCGAGGGCGCCCCGAAGTGGCCCACCTCACGCGCGGAGAAGGACTGCACCCGGCCGAAGACGGCCGCCCGCACGTCCCGGCCGAGCGCGGACGCGGTCTTCGCGCCGTAGTACACGGCACCGATGTTGCACACGACCTGAGCGAGGGAGATGCCGATCATCAGCGCGCCGAAGGACAGGATGTAACCCGTGTCACCCTTCACGACGCCGTTGTCGATGATGTGCGCGTTGAGCGTGGGCAGATAAAGAGTGGCGCTCGTCTGCAGGAGTTGCAGCAGCACCAGGAGAACTATGGGTTTCTTGTAGGGCCTCAGAAAGGTCCGCAGAAGTCGTATGAGCACGCTGGGTCTCTTCGGGTCGGCGAGTGGGGGCCGGTCGATGCGCCCTTGGCCCCTATCGTCGGACACTCCACCCGCGTTACCTCAACCGATTAACCCGATAGCGGGGGCAGCGCCCCGAAGGGGCGCGGGGAACTGCGCGGCCGGCCACGATGGTGCCGCAGCCGACCGACGACGTTCCACGGCCCTTCCCGCGGAGCGCTACGCCTGGAACGCCCCGGGATGGGTCTGTTCCCGTACCGACACGAACTGCTGGCGCACCGCCTGCCCCACGGCCAGATCGTCCCCCGGCTCCAGCACCTGCGCCGCCGCGCCCTGCCAGGCGGGCGGGGTACGCGGGTCGAGCGAGCCCTGCGAGACACCCAGCGCCCAGGCGGCCTGCCGGGCGGCACCGATCGCGGCGTAGTCGGCGGGCTGCGGCACCACGACCTGCGCGCCGAACAGCGAGGGCGCCGCCGCCTGCACCGCGGGCAGCTCGGCCGCCGGACCCAGCAGAAAGACCCGGCGCACCTCCACGCCCCGCCCGCGCAGCACGTCCAGCGCGTCCGCGAGAGAACACAGCATCCCCTCGAAGGCGGCCCGCGCCAGATGCTCCGGCCGCATCGACTCGCGCCGCAGCCCCGCCAGGGTCCCGGCGGTGTGCGGCAGGTTCGGGGTCCGCTCGCCCTCCAGATAGGGCAGCAGCACCAGACCGTGCGACCCCGGCGTCGACTTCATCGCCAGCTCGGACAGCCCCTCCAGGTCGGGCAGGCCGAGCAGTTCGGCGGTGCCGCGCAGGGCCCGTACGGCGTTCAGGGTGGTGACGACCGGCAGGTGCAGGCCGGTGGCGTCGGCGAGCGAGGTGATCATCCCGGACTGGTCGGTCAGCGCCTCCGGATGGACCGCCATCACGGAGCCCGAGGCGCCCAGCGACACCACGGCGTCCCCGAGACCGATACCGAGCCCGAAGGCGGCGGCCATCGTCTCCCCGGTCCCGGCGGAGATCAGCAGCCCCTCCGGCGTCGTACCGGCCGCGTCGGCCGGGCCGATCACCTCGGGCAGCACGGCCTGGTGACCGAGCGCCAACTCGATCAGATCGGGCCGCCAGGCGCCGGAGGCCGCCGACCAGTACCCGGTGCCGGAGGCCCCGCCCCGGTCGGTGGTCCGCCGCACCGGCCGGCCGAGCAGCTGCCACACCAGCCAGTCGTGGGCCTGGAGCAGCAGGGCCGTGCGCAGCGCGTTCTCGGGTTCGCTGCGGGCGAGCCAGCGCAGCTTGGTCACCGGCTGCGCGGCCTGCGGCACACTGCCCACCGCCCGCGCCCACGCCTCCCGCCCGCCGAGCGCGTCGATCAGGTCGGCCGCCGCGACCTGCGCCCGCTTGTCGCCGCCCACCAGCGCCGGACGCACCGTGTTGCCCTGAGCGTCGAGCGGGATCAGAGCGTTCTGCTGCGCGGAGACGCCGATCGCCTGCACGCCCTCCAGCAATCCGCCGCCGGCCGCCTCGCCCAGGGACAGGAGCCAGGCCTGCGGGTCGATGTCGGAGGGGCGCCCGCCGCCGGGACTCTCCACGGGGTGCGGCGCATAGCCCTGCCGGAGCACGGCCCCCGTGTCCGTGTCGCAGACGACGATGCGAGTGAAATCGGGCGAGCTGTCCAACCCGGCGACTATCCCCATGACCGAAATTCTGCCGTATCGCGGCGTCTGCTTCGGCCGTGGGCGGTGCATCGCCTCTCGGGTGCCCGGCCGGGCACCCGAGAAGCGGCCGACTACGCCGACTACGGGGCGCTGGTGCCCCAGTCGTCCCCGCCGGAGCCGCCGGCCGTGCGCTCCCGCAGGGTGCGCACCCGGTGGGCCACCGAGTCGGGCATGCGGTCCCCGACCTTGTCGCTCACGGTGTGCAGCGCCCGGCCCGCGAACTGCCGCCCCTGCTGGGCCGCCGTCTCCGCGGTGTTGCGGACGGCCGGGTTCTGCGCGAACTGCAGAGCGGACTTCTTCAGCTGCTCGTAACGCTCGCGTCCGGCCCTCGTCCCCAGTACGTAGCCCAGGGCGAGTCCGGCGACGAACGTGAGCCGGTAGCGCATGACGGCCACCCTTTCCTTGCGTAGGTCTGCTGGTACGACATCGGCGCGAGGAGAGTACCGATTGGCGGAGCACCCCCCTGCTTGCGCTAATGTATGTGTCGCAGCGAGCGCGCGCCCCCTGGCGGATACCCAGGGAGGTACGTCCGATGCACTGAGGCATTCCTCCGTAGCTCAATTGGCAGAGCAGCCGGCTGTTAACCGGCAGGTTACTGGTTCGAGTCCAGTCGGGGGAGCTCGGTCCTCCGTAGCTCAATTGGCAGAGCAGCCGGCTGTTAACCGGCAGGTTACTGGTTCGAGTCCAGTCGGGGGAGCATGCTGAACGAGGACCCCGTAGGGGTCCTTTTTCATGTCCGTATCGCATCCCGGGAACCAGCCGGCGCGGGGTGGAGTCCTCAAGGTCATGTGGAGCCGACCATCCGAGGCAGGAGATCGTATGAGCGGCTATGCTGCGGCAGACGGCGCGCACACTTGTACGCGACACGCCGCTATGGGGCGGTAGCTCAGCCGGTTAGAGCAGCGGACTCATAATCCGTCGGCCGTGGGTTCGAGTCCCACCCGCCCCACCGAGGCAGGAACGTTTTCACCTGCGGCAGAGCGTCGGCCCCTCCGTGCTGGAGGGGCTTTCGTCGTGCCTGAGGATCGTTGGCTGGGCCTTTGTTCGCCCGAGGGCCAGGCGATCATGTTGCCGGTGGATCACCAAGCAACCCGCCGCCGTGTCGGCGGAGCAACGCTCCGATGGCCGAACGACGGCCATCCTGGGACGCCGAACACGAAGCGGCCCGTACATGAGGGCATGGCTCGCCCGGCTCGGCCCTCGCAGGCGCACCCCGAGTACTGGGCGTAGGTCGGCGACACGACGGGCGGCGCCTCCGGGCGCATAGCCATGCCCGGTCGGCGAGCGGAACCAGGCGGTCCCTCGTCCGGCACGGGCCGCAGGCGCCCGCGCGGTCATCCCGGCCCCCGTCGGCCAGGGTGAGCAGTTCCCTGCGGGCCGAGCAGGCGCGGGGTCGTGGCAGGTGGAGCAGGCGCGAACGTGGAGGGTGGCGACGCGGTGGGCTTCGCCGGGCACGCACGTCGTGCTTGCTGGCTCGGAGTGCCGACAGAAAGGCGGTGTGGCGTTGACAAAGGTGTCAACGCCACGATGCTTGGCGGGAGTTCACCCGTGCGCTATAGGCGGGTTGCGTGCCCTATATGTCTGAGTAGGCTGGAAATACCGAAATGACCAATAAATGGCAAAGGGGTGTGGTCATGATCGGTAACTACTCGAAGCGGTCCATCGTTTCGGCTTCAGCTCTGCTCCTCGCCTTCGCGCCGGTCGGCCTTCAGCAGGCGGTGGCGGTCACGCCCAGCCAGACTCACAGCAACGCGTCAGCAGCGGTATCCAGTACGGATGACTACCGGAGGGGCTTCCAGGCCGGCTTCCGGAGCGGGTACTCGGACGCCAGGGACGACTGCAAGATGGAGCGCGGCCGACAGTACGGGCACGGGTTCAGCAGGGCGGGCGACTACACCCGCGGTTGGGCCAATGGCTACAGTGCGGGATTCGCCAGGGCAGAAGCCCGGTACTGCTGAGCCTGAGTCAACGCTTTGGCCGCGGGCGGTGGTTGCAAGGCGCTCGGCTGGGGTTTCCCAGCCGAGCGTTTTGCGTGAGCGGCCGTTGTGCCGGCCGGCCCGTCGCCGAACCGGTGTCTCCTCGCCCTCACTGTCTTCGTAGTGGTCAGGGTGTTGCGGTGACACCTTGGGCGATGATGTCGTCGACGGCCTGGCGCAACTCATCCTCGGTCAGGGTGGTGCACGCGCCCGCCCCGGCGGTGCCGCTGTCTGCGTCCGTGGAGTCGAGGAGCGTCTGTTCGATCCAGGCCCGGCAGGCGGCGAAGACGCCGGTGGACGTGGTCGGCGTGGGCTCGGCGGCGCCGGGCGTGGGAAGGTCGGAGACCCGGATGCCGTCGCCGAAGGCGTCCTTCAGGGCGTCGCCGGCGACCTTGTCCGCCTCGTCGCTCTTCAGCCATTCCGTGATCACTTCGCCGGTCAGGCGTCGCATTGTCCTGTCGTCGAGGCCGTCGCACGCGGCGGGCCGCACGCCTTCTTCGTCGTTCTTCGCGGCTTCGGACTGCTGCTCCTTCAGCGCGGCCCGGCAGGCTTCCGGGTCGGCCTCGGTGTCGCCGCTGCCGCATCCGGCCGTGAGGGCGGTGAGCGCGAGCAGGGCAGCGCACAGGACGGTACGGATCCTCATGTGTTCCCCCCAGTTGTCGCTGAGGGGGCATCATCCGTCGGGCGGCGATGCCGTGTGGGCTTCGTGGCCGTGTTGTGACCAGGACGGGGGGCTGTGTGGAGGCGGGTGGGAATGATGACGCCCCCTGCGTCTGCGGTGCGGAGTGCAGATCTCGGGTCCGACGGGCTTGGGCAGGGGCCGGGCTGGGCAGGACGATCAGGACGAGGCACCGGGAAGCATGAGGAGGGCGCCATGGACCGCCGGATCCGTGTTCGTGTCAGCCGTCGGCCCGCCGCCCCCCGCGGCCAGGAGATCGACCGCAGGACCCCCTCGGGGCGGATCCTGCCGTACTGAACGGCGTGGCCCGGCGCCGTCCGTTTCCCCGCCGTCCGTCTGCTCTCCCCGGTCCGAACCGGTGCCGCACCCGCGGGGTCATCCGCGGGTCCGTTGCCAGTCGTCGATGAACACCGGTTCTCCGCCGACCAGTTGCTTCAGTACGGCGCTGCCGGGTTCGACGGTCGTGCCGACGATGCCCGCGGGGCGGGGCAGGGGATCGTCGGTCGTACGGCCGTGGCGGGCCCGGTTCAGGCGGCCAGTGGGTCCAGGACCAGCGGCTCGATCTTGCCCTCCAGCATCGCGCCGATGCCCTGGACGGCGCACACGTCGGGCCGTTCGGCGATGTTCACCGGCATCCCGGTCGCCTCCCGCAGCATCTGGTCCAGGCCGGGCAGCAGCGCGGAGCCGCCGACCATGACGATCCCGACGTCGGCGAGGTCGGCGACCAGGTCGGGCGGGCAGTCCCGCAGCACCTTGCCGATGCCGTCGAGTACGGCGGTCAGCGGGGTGTGGATGGCCTCGCGCACGGCGGCGGTGTCGATCTGCACGCTGCGCGCGAGACCGGTGGCCACGTCCCGGCCGTGGATCACGGTGGACACCGGGCCGTGCGGGGTCAGGCCGTTGCCGGACAGGGCCAGTTGCAGCGGCCGTACGGACTGGCTGGGCAGCACCAACTCATGTGCGTGCCGCAGGTGTTGCACGATCGCATGGTCGACGGCCTCGCCGCCGACCGGGATCCGTTCCGCCGTGACGATCGAGCCGAGGGAGAGGACGGCGACCTGGGTGGCGGCGGCACCGCATACGACGATCATCGTGCCCTGGGCGCGTTCCACGGGCAGACCGCAGCCGACGGCGGCGGCGATCAGGGTGTCCACGAGTTCGACGCGGCGGGCGCCGAGGCCGGCGAGCGTCTCGATCGTCGCCCGCTGGGCCAGCGGATCGGCGTCGTGCGGGGTGCAGGCGGCGGCCCGCAGCCGCGCCTTGCGGCGCAGCGCGCGGCGGATCTTGTCGCCGAGGAGATGGCGCAGCATCCGCTGGGCCATCTCGATGTCGACGACGGTGCCACCGGAGACCGGCCGTACGACGCGGATGTAGCCGGGGGTGCGGCCCGTCATCCGCTCCGCCAGCTCGCCCACGGCGATGAGCGCGCCGGTGCGGGTGTTCACTGCGGCGGCGGACGGCTGGTCCACGACGAGGCCGACGCCCTTCACATAGACGCGGGTGCGGGCCGCGCCCAGATCGACGGCGAAGTGGCAGCGGCGCAACTGCTCCAGACTGACGGTCACGGCAGATCCTCCCGAGTGCGCAGGCCGTGGCGGTGCCGCCGGTTGGCGGGCCTCTTACGTATCCTCCGCCCCCGGCGCCCCGCACGCCTCCCGAGAGGGCCGACCGGGTTACCCCCGAACGGACACTCGGCCTGCGGCCCAAGGCCGACGACTCCGACCGGGAGGACAGCGTTACGCCGATCGGGTGGCATGCGGCCCGGCCGGGTGGCGGCGGTGAGGGTCGGTCGGTCGGGTCCCGGCCGGTGGTCACTCCCCGAGTGCATCTGTGGCGCGGGCCGGCCGGGGAGTGCGCCCCGGTGAGGGCTTTACGGAGTTGGGGCCGGTTTGGGGGGTGCCCCGGGGGTGGGTGGGGTTGGCGGGTTCATGCCGGGGCAGGTTTCCGCCCGGGCCTGGGTAACTCCGGGGCGACACAAGGTCCGTGACACTGCTGGGCAGCGTTCGACATGCACGTACGTACTCGACGCACGCGAACGAGAAGAGGCGTGGATGACCAGAGGACCAGTCAGACAGGGGGCGCCCCTCCTGGCGGCCGGGCTCGTGATCGCCCTGCTGCCTGCGGCCCCGGCGGTCGCGAACTCCGCCACCGCGGCCCCGCGTTCCCCGCACGCCGCCACCACCGTCACCCTCGTCACCGGCGACCGGGTGATCGTCACCGACGTCGGGCAGGGGAAGAAGACGGTCACCGTGCGGCGGCCGGCCGGCGCCACCGGGGCGGTACGGACCCAGCGCAGCGGCGGCGACATCACCGTCGTACCCGACGAGGCCCTGCCCCATCTGCGGGCCGGCACCCTGGACCGGCGGCTGTTCGACGTCAGCGGGCTGATCCGGCAGGGGCTCGGCGACGCCGGGACCGACGCGCTGCCGCTGATCGTCACCTACGACAAGGGCGTGCGGGCGGTCACACCGCGCGGCACCGAGCGGACCCGTAGCCTGACGAGCCTGCGGGGGGCCGCCGTCCGGGCCGGCAAGGGCCGTACCTTCTGGCGGGAGTTCACCGCGGGCGACGGCATCGACAAGGTCTGGCTGGACGGCCGGGTCACCGCCGACATGGCCGAGAGCAACGCCCAGATCGGCACGCCGGCCGCCTGGGACGCCGGGCTGACCGGCAAGGGCGTCACCGTCGCCGTCCTGGACACCGGGGCCGATCTGAGCCACCCCGACCTCAAGGACCGGGTCACCGCCGCCAAGAGCTTCGTCGACGGCCAGGAGGTCGCCGACCGCGA
This sequence comes from Streptomyces sp. NPDC102462, assembly GCF_044765425.1. NCBI lineage: Bacteria > Bacillati > Actinomycetota > Actinomycetes > Kitasatosporales > Streptomycetaceae > Streptomyces > Streptomyces sp. NPDC102462. The sequence goes on from NZ_JBIWKB010000035.1 coordinate 33,482, forward strand.
CGGCCACGGCACCCATGTCGCCTCCACCGTCGGCGGCAGCGGAGCGGCCTCGGACGGCCGGGAGAAGGGCGTCGCCCCCGACGCCACCCTGGCGGTCGGCAAGGTGCTCAGCGATCAGGGCTCGGGCAGTGAGTCCCAGATCATCGCCGGCATGGAGTGGGCGGCCCGGGACGTCAACGCCAGGATCGTCTCGATGAGCCTCGGCTCCACCGAGCCCGGCGACGGCACCGACCCGATGTCCCAGGCCGTCGACGCCCTGTCGAAGGAGACCGGCGCCCTGTTCGTCGTCGCGGCCGGCAACACCGGCGCGCCCTCCTCCATCGGCTCGCCAGGCGCCGCCGACGCGGCCCTGACCGTCGGCGCGGTCGACTCCGCCGACCAGGCGGCCTACTTCACCAGCGCCGGACCCCGGTACGGCGACAACGCCCTCAAGCCCGACCTGTCGGCGCCCGGTGTCGACATCCTCGCCGCCCGCTCCGGTCTCGTCCCCGGCAGCGGCCCGTACACCACGATGAGCGGTACGTCGATGGCGACCCCGCACGTCGCCGGGGTGGCCGCCCTGCTCGCGCAGCAGCACCCCGACTGGAGCGGCGCCCGGATCAAGGACGCGCTGATGTCGACCTCGCGGCAACTCGACGCGTCCGCCTATGTGCTGGGCGCGGGCCGGGTCAGCGCGCCCGCCGCGGTGACGGCCGAGGTGACCGCCACCGGCAGCACCGACCTCGGCTTCTACGCCTGGCCGTACCCGGCGAACGAACCCGTCACCAGGACGGTGACCTACACCAACTCCGCCGACACCGATGCCGAGTTGACGCTCTCCGTGCGGGGCGCGCCGGACGGTGTGGTCTCCCTCGCCGACACCGCGCTCACCGTCCCCGCGCACGGCACCGCGTCCACCACCGTGACCGGTGACGGCACGGGCGCGCCGGTCGGCACCAGCAGCGGACAGATCGTGGCCGTCGACGCGGCCGGCACCACGGTCGCGCACACCGCGTTCGGGCTGGTCAAGGAGGAGGAGCGGTACACGCTCACCGTGCACGTGAGGGACCGGGACGGCGCGCCGGCCGCCGCCGACCTCACCGTGCAGCGGCTCGCCGCGGGCGCCGACGCCCTCCCCGCCTCCGTCGGCGACTCCGGCACCCTGAAGCTGCGGCTCCAGCCGGGCACGTACGCCCTGGCCTCCTTCCTGGACGTGCGCGGCGGCCACGGCGCCGACTCGCTCGGTCTCGGCTTCCTCGCCGCACCCGAGGTCGTCCTGGACCGGGACCGTGAGATCACCCTGGACGGACGGAGGCTGCGCGAACTGCGCACGGAGGTCCCGCGGCGCACCGAGACCCGCCAGCTGGTCATGGAGTACGACCGGCAGGCGAACGGCGCCGACCTGTTCGGCGCGGTCCAGGTGCCGCTGACCTACGACAGCGTCTTCGCCGCGCCCACCGACCCGGTCACCGAGGGCGGCTTCGAGTACCGCACGGTGTGGCGGCTCGCCAAGCCGCAGCTCGACGTCAAGGGGATCGGGGAGGCCACCGTCCAGTCCGGCGGCACCCTGATCGAGGGCCGCACCCGACTGCCGCTGGTGGACGTCGGCGACGGCCCGGTCACCGGGGTCGCGGGCAAGGCGGTGCTCGCCCGGCTCGCCGACGGCGCCGACCCGGCCGCGCTCGCCCGGGCCGCCCAGGACGCGGGCGCCGAGGCGCTGTTCGTCACCGATGACACGCCCGGACGGCTGATGGCCTGGTGGGGCACGGACGACAACGCCGACCGGCCGCTGCAGATCGCCACGGTGAACGCCGCCGACGCGGCGAAGCTGCGCCTGGCGGGCCGCGTCGACATGACGGGGACGCGTAACTCGCCGTATGTGTACGACCTTTCCGAGGGCCACCGGGGCGCGGTCCCGGACCGGGACCTGACCTACGCGCCGAGTGGCCGCCAACTCGCCGCGCTCGACGTGAAGTTCCATGCCGGCAGGGCGCTCGACGGCAGCGAGTACCGGTACTCGATCACCGACGCCTTCCCGATCGGCCTCGGCTTCCAGGAGCGCGTCGACCTGCCCGCCGAGCGTACGGACTATGTGTCCACCGGGCCGGGACAGCGGTGGCAGGAGTCGGTGACCGCCGACGGCGGGGCACTGGAGGAACGCGGCGGGCCGGTGCGCTACTCGGGCGGATCGCGCCCGACGCTGAACTGGTTCCGCCCGGTGTGGCATCCGTGGCTGGGCACCGGGCTCGGCTCCGGTCAGCAGCGCTCCGGCAACCAGCTCCAGTTCAACACCCCCGGCTGGGGCGACTCCGGGCCCGACCACACCGGCTTCGGCGACGTGTGGAGCGAGGGCACCGGCATGACCCAGTACACCGAGGTGTACCTGGACGGCACCCGGGTGGACCGGCGCAACGGCTCCGCCGCGTACGTGTGGGACGCGCCCGCCGACGAGCACACCTACCGGGTGGTCACCGACACCGCCCTGGACGCCGACCGCTGGCTGCCGGCCACCCGGGGCCACGCCGAGTGGACCTTCCGGTCGGCGGCGACCCCCGAGGACCGCTGGACCCGCCTCCCGCTGATCAACCTCTCCTTCGACATCGACACCGACCTCGCGGGCAGGGTGCGCGACGGCCGGGTGCCGGTGCGGCTCGGCGCCTCGTACGTGGCGGACGCGGTCGGCACCGGGAGGCTCGGCGGCGGCACGCTCGACGTGTCGTACGACGACGGCGCGTCCTGGCAACGGGTCGGGCTCACCCCAGACCGCGGCCCCACCTGGCACGGCACGCTGACCGTACCCCGCAAAGCCACCCACATCTCCCTACGAGCCTCGTCCCACGACAACCAAGGCACCTCGGTGACGCAGGAGATCATCCGAGCGACGGCGGTGAGATAACAGCACCCCGCGCCCCATAGGGGCGCGGGGAACTGCGCGACAAGCCACGACGGCGCCGCAGCCGAAGATGGCACCGCAGCCACCATGGCGCTGCAGTCGACGGTGCTGTAGCCGACGGTGCCGCCACAGCCCCGCCCTCCCCGCGGAGCGCTCGGTGTTAAAGCGAGCGCTTCATGATCTTGCCCAGCTCATTGCGGGGAAGCGCGTCCAGATGCCGGACGACCCGCGGCCGCTTGTGCGGGGCCAGGCGGCGGGCCACATGGTCGGCCAACTCCTCCGCTCCGGGCGGGAACTGGGGATCCACGGGCACGATCCAGGCCACGATCCGCTCGCCCAGATCCGCGTCCGGCTCCCCGGTGACGGCCGCCTCGCTCACCCCCGGATGTTCCAGCAGCGCGTTCTCGACCTCCCCGGCGCCGATCTTGTAACCCCCGCTCTTGATCAGGTCGGTGGCCTTCCGGCCGACGATGCGGATATAGCCGTCGGCCTCGCGCACCGCCATGTCGCCGGTGCGGAACCAGCCGTCCGCGGTGAACGCGGCGGCGGTGGCGTCGGGCCGGTTGAGGTACCCGGTGAACAGGTTCGGCCCGCGCACCTGGATCTCGCCGATGGTCTCCCCGTCGTACGCAGCGAGGACCGTGCCGTCCTCCTCCACCAGCCGCAGCTCCACGCCCGGCAGCGGCACCCCGACCGTGCCCGCGCGCCGCGCACCGTCGGCCCGCACGCTCGTGTTCATCAGCGTCTCCGTCATGCCGTACCGCTCGATCACCCGCTGCCCGGTCGCGGCCGTGATCCGCTCGTGGTCGTGCACCGGCAGCGGGGCCGAGCCGGAGACCAGCAGCCGGGCCCGGCCCAGCGCCTTGGCCAGCCCGGGGTCCTCGGGCAGCGCCTCGGCGATGCGGTGGTACATGGTCGGCACCCCGAAGAACATGGTCGCGCCGTCGTTCAGCTCCCGGGTCACGCCCTGGGTGTCGAACCGCCCCAGGTGCCGCACCGAGCCGCCGCGCCGCAGCGGGCCGAGGACGCCCAGCACCAGCCCGTGCACATGGAACAGCGGCAGCCCGTGCACCAGGACGTCGTCGGCGGTCCACCGCCAGGCGTCGGCCAGCGCGTCCAGGGTGGCGGCGAGCGCGCGCCGGGGCAGCACCGCGCCCTTGGGCGGGCCGGTGGTGCCGGAGGTGTAGACGATCAGCGCGGGGTCGCCGTCCGCCGCACGGTCCTCGGGGACCTCGCCGCCGCCGTGCGCGTCCACGTCGAGCCGGGTCAGCGCGTCCAGGGGGGCCGGGAGCCGGGTGCCGGGCGCGGCCAGCACCAGGGAGGGCGAGCTGTCGGAGAGGATGTGGGAGAGTTCGGCATTCCCGGACTTCGGGTTGAGCGGTACGGCGGCCACCCCGGCGAGCAGCGCGCCCACCACCCCGACGGCCGTCTCGGGCTCCGGCGTCGCCCAGACGGCGACCCGGCCCGCGCCCCGGAGGCGGGCGGCCACGGCACCCGCGGCGGCGCCCAGTTCCGCGTACGTGAGTGACCGCTCGCCGAACCGCAGGGCGACGCGCTCGCCCGGACCGCCCGCCAGGGCCGGAAAGAGAAGGGACACGCGGCGCACTCCTTACCCGTCGGGGAGCACCGGCAACAGCGCTCCGCACGCTCCTGTGCCCCCGACGGTAGAGGATCGGACCGCCGGTGAGGACGCGGTCGGTGCGGGAGCGGCGGGACGCGGCGGCGCGCTCAGGCCGCCGTCCGGACCACGTCGGCGACCACGCAGCTGACGTTGTCCGGGCCGCCGGTGGCGTTCGCCTCGCCGATCAGGGCGCCGACCGCCGCGTCGGGGGTCGCGGCCGTGGCCAGCACGTGCGCGATCCGCTCGTCCGCCACGACCCCGGACAGGCCGTCGGAGCACAGCAGATACCGGTCGCCGGGCAGCGCGTCACGCAGCTTCAGGTCGGGGGCGGTGCCGGCGTCACCGCCGAGTGACTTCAGGAGCAGGGCGCGCTGCGGATGCGCGGTGGCCTCCTCCGGGGTCAGCCGGCCCTCGTCGAGCAGCGACTGGACCACCGTGTGGTCGTGGGTGATCCGGAACAGCGAGCCGTCGCGCAGCAGATACGCGCGCGAGTCCCCGATGTGCACGAGGGCCAGCCGTGAACCCGTCAGCAGCAGCGCGGTCAGCGTGGTGCCGGCCTCCGCCGCGCCGCCGGCCGCGTCCCGCACGGCCTGGTGCGCGCCCTGGACGGCGTCCTCCAGCAGGTTCAGGACGCTGCCCCCGGACGCTTCCGCGCCCTCCAGGAACTTCAGCGCCTCCACCGCGGCGCTGCTGGCCGGCGCCCCGGCGGGCCCGTACCCGTCGGCCACGGCGAGCAGACGCGCGCCCGCGTACGCCGTGTCCTGGTTGGCGGGCCGCACCCGGCCGGTGTCGGAGCGGGCGCAATGACGCAGTTCCAGCATGACGGTGTCCTTCCTCGGGTCTGCGCTCAGATGGTGGACGAGGAACGCGGCGAGGTCCCGGCGCGCGGCCGTCTCGGCCTCCACCCGCGCCCAGTGGGCGCGGATCTCCCGTGCGGCGGCGGCCGGTTCCAGCGCGCTCACCGCGCGGATCCCGGTGAGCGGCATGCCCAGCCGGCGCAGCCAGGCCACCAGCCGGGCCCGCTCCAACTGCTCGACGGCGTAGTACCGGTACCCGGTGTCCGGGTCGACCCGCGCGGGCCGCAGCAGGTCCAGCTCGTCGTAGAGCCGCAGCGCCTTCGGTGAGAGTCGGCTGGCCCTCGCGAAGGCGCCGATCGTCAGCATCTCCATGCCCCACCCCCGGGTGCCGCCGTGCTCGTCGTCCCGCCACCGATGCTGCGGCTTCACCGAGGGTGAAGGTCAAATCGGTTGCCGCGGTCGGTGTCGTGATGGTTAGCCTGCGATCCGATCATCCGCCGCATACGTACGCAGAGGGAGCCCGCCGTGCCCCGTATCGCACTCGCCACCTACGACCCCGGAACCGAGCCGAACCGGGACCGCGACCTGCCGGTCCTGCTGCGCGCCCTGACGGACGCCGGGGCCGAGGCCGCCGCCGTGCACTGGGACGACCCCGGCGTCGACTGGAGCGGATTCGATCTCGTCGTCATCCGGTCCACCTGGGACTACGCCTGGCGGGCCGAGGAGTTCGTGGCGTGGGCGGAGCGGGCCGGCAAGGCGACACGGCTGGCCAATCCGGCCGCCGTCGTGCGCTGGAACACCGACAAGCGGTACCTGGGGGACCTCGCGGCGGCGGGCGTGCCCGTCGTGCCGACCCGTTATGTCGCGCCCGGGTCCGCGGCCGAACTCCCGGACGACCGGGACTTCGTCGTCAAGCCGACCTTCGGCGCGGGCGCCCGGTACGCCGCGCGGTATGCGCCCGGCGAGCGCGGCACGGCGCTGCGGCAACTGGCCCGCATGCACGAGGAGGGGCTGACCGCGATGGTGCAGCCCTACGTCCGCGGCATCGACGTAGGCGGGGAGCGGGCCCTGCAGTTCTTCGGCGGCCGGCTGCTGCACGCCAGCCGTAAGCGGGCCGTGCTCGCGCCCGGCACGGCGTACGACGCGGAGAAGGTGGCCCACCCCGACCTGGAGCCGTGGCTGCCGACACCGGCCGAACTCGCCGTCGCCGAGCGCGCGCTGGCCGCCGTACCCGACGCGCCCGAACTGCTCTACGCGCGCGTTGACCTGGTCGACGGCGAGGACGGGACCCCTCAGGTCATGGAACTGGAACTGATAGAACCCAACCTGTTCCTCTTCCTGCACCCCGCATCGCTGCCCCTGGTGACGGAGACGATCCTGAAGGAATGCGCCCCGTAGGGGCGCGGGGCTGTATCGATATGCGGCTCCGCCGCGTGGGCGCGACCAGCCACAACGCACCCGCACCCGACCAGCTACCGGCGCGTCACCCCAAGGCGCCGTAGGCAACCCGTTGCAACAAGCCCCAAGTGAACTCGGCGACCACCCCCCGGCGGACGCCGCCCGCGTCGGGGGCCGTGAAGGCGAGGCCCCAGCGGGTGGGGGCCGTGCCCTCCAGCGGTCGGGCCGGGGCGAAGGCGCGGGCCGCCTCGTCGACTGTGCACGACCAGGGGGTGAGGTCTTCGAGGCGGGCGAGGCGCGGCGCGGCGGCGCCCGGCGCGCGGACCAGCCACTCGGTCCAGACCGTGCCCGTGCCGGCGACCAGCACCTCGAAGCGCAGGTCGGGCCAGAGCGGGACGGGCCACTGCCACACCGCGCACTCCAGGTCGCCGATGGTGCGCTTGCCCTCCGACTCGGGCGGGCCGAGCACCGAGCGGTACCGGGAGGCCGCCGGGCGCGGCCTGGGGGAGCGGACCATCGCCTGCCAGCGTTTGTTGGCCTCGCGCATGTCCGCGAGGGACACGCCCAGCTCGCGCCGGGCGTCCTCGACCAGGTCGGGGTTGTGGTCGGCCATGCGGCGCAGCAGCACCAGCTGGAAGTCGAGCGGGCCCAAGGGGGCGGCGGGGCGCTTGGCGGAGGACGGCATGGGCACCATCGTCGCCCACCGGCCCGGTACGCACCCATTGCCGGGGCAATCCTCCATGACTAGCCTGTGTTCGTCATGCCGATCGCCTGTTGAAATCTCGAACACAGGCGCTGATCAAGGGAGGGGACCGGAGGATGGGACGCCTCGTACCCGCCGTGACCCGGGCTCTCGACATACTTGAGCTCTTCCTCGACGGGGACGGCACGCTCTCCGCCCCCGACATCGTGCGCAGGCTCCAGCTGCCGCGCACCACCGTGCACGAGCTGGTCACCACTCTCGCCGCCCGCCAGTACATCGTGCCCGTACCCGGACAGCCCGGACGATACCGGCTCGGGGTGCGCCCCTACCAGCTCGGCAGCCGCTACGCCGAGCAGCTTGACCTGGCCGCCGAGGGCCAGCAGGTCGCCCGCTCGGTCGCCGAGACCTGCGACGAGACCGTGCACGTGGCGATCCTGGACGGCACGGACGTCATCTACATCGCCAAGGTCGACTCCACGCACGCGGTGCGCATGGTGTCCGCGGCCGGCCGCAGGCTGCCCGCCCACTGCACCTCGGTCGGCAAGATGCTGCTGGCCTCGCTGCCCGAGCCGGAGCTGGCCGCGCGCATCCCGGACGGCGCCGAGCTGGCCGCCATGACCCCCAACAGCATCACGGACCCCGGCGCGCTGCGCGCGGCACTGGCGGGGATCCGGGAGCGCGGCATCGCCGTGGAGAGCCGCGAGTCCAACCCGGACGTCAGCTGTGTCGCGGCCCCGGTCCGCGACCGCACCGGCCAGGTGGTCGCCGCGCTGTCCATCTCCGTGCCCATGATCCGCTGGAGCGACGAGCGGCTGGCCGAACTGGAGAACCTGGCCGCCAAGGGCGCGGTCGAACTGTCGGAGCGCCTGGGACATCGGAGCGTGGCATGACCGGGTACGAGGTGGCGGTGCGGGCCGAGGCGGCGCTCGGCGAGGGACCGACCTGGGACCCGGTGACGGGCCGGCTGCTGTGGATCGACATCCTCGGCATGCGGGTGCACGGCTACGATCCGGCATCCGGCCGCCGCACGGTCCGCACGACCGAGCAGCACGTCGGCGCCGTGAAGCCGCGCGCGGGCGGCGGCATGGTGCTGAACCTCCGGGACGGGATCGCCCTGCTGGACCCGGACGGCGCCTTCCGCTGGCTGCACCACGAGCCGGTGCCGGGCCGTCGCGCGAACGACGCCGCCGTCGCGCCCGACGGCGCGCTGTGGGCAGGCACGATGCGCTACGACGAGACGGCGGGCGGCGGCACGCTGTCCCGGGTCACCGGCGCCGGTGAGGTCCGCACGGTCCTACCGTCCGTCACGGTGAGCAACGGCACGGGCTGGAGCCCCGACGGGCGTCTGATGTACTACGTCGACACTCCCACGCGCCGCATCGACGTCTTCGACTTCGACGGCGAACAGGCCCTGAACCGGCGCCCGTTGGCCGAGATCGAGGAGGGTGCCGGCTTCCCCGACGGCCTCACGGTCGACGCCGACGGCTGTGTGTGGGTGGCGCTGTGGGACGGCGCGGCGGTACGCCGCTACACGCCCGGCGGCGTCCTGGACCGCGTACTCACCGTACCGACGGCACGCCCCACGGCGTGCGCCTTCGGCGGCACGGACCTCACCGACCTGTACATCACCACAGCCCGCACGGGCCTGAACACCCCCCACCCCCTGTCGGGTTCACTCCTGGTGATCCCCACAGCAGGCAAGGGCCTCCCTCAACCCCCGTTCACCGGTTAAAACGAAGCCGAGGGGCAGCGCCCCGTCAGGGGCGCGGGGCTGTATCAATATGCGGCTCCGCCACGTGGGCGCGAGCAACCACAACGAACCCGCAGACGACCGACAACGCATCACGCCCCCCTCAGCGAAGGCCGACCTTTTTCAACTCCTCGGCTGTCAGGGGCGGCAAGCCCAACGCCGGTTTCAAAGGACCCACCGCCGCCGCAGCCACCACGCTGGGAGCCAGTAGCACCCCCGAGCCACGCTCAAGCGAGGTCACGTCCGTCACTCGCCGCGCGATACGCCCGTTGCCCGTCGCGGTGTGCAGCAGCCGTCCCACGTAGGCCGCAGTGATCCGCTCCCGCAGCGTCGGTCCGGTCTCGGTGGCCCCCGGGTAGAAGACGTCCGCCCCGGTCGACAGGTCCCAGGCCGCCCGCACGGGCCGGCTGACCGCCCGCTGGACGCGCCGGGCGAGCCCGGGCGTGCCCAGGTGGTGACGCCCCATCACCTCGCGCAGGGCGAGCGCCCCTTGGGCCGCCACCGACATGCCGTGCCCGTACACCGGGTTGAGCGCGCACACCGCGTCGCCGAGCACCACGAAGTTCTCCGGCCACATCGGCATCCGCTCGAAGTAGTGCCGGCGGTTGGCCGTGGTCCTGGTGAACGCGACTTCCTCGCCGAGCGGTTCGGCCCGTGCCAGCAGTTCGGCGATGATCGGGTGCCGCAGCTCTTCCCGGGCGTACCGGAGGAAGTCGGCGGCGTCGGTGGTGGGTTCGTGGCCCCGGCAGCCATGCAGGGTGACCATCCACCTGCCGTCCTCGATCGGCATCAGGACACCGCCCCGCCCGGGCCGCGGGCCCCGCGGACCCGCCTGCACGTTGACGATCGGGAATCCGTCGCGTGCCTGTTCCGGCGCCCGGAACAGGCGGGTCGCGTACGCCAGCCCGGGGTTGACCTCACGCCGTTCGGGCGCGGGCAGGCCGAGCGAGGCCAGCCACCGGGGTGCGCGGGAGCCGCGCCCGGTGGCGTCGACGACGAGGTCGGCGGGCAGGGTGCGCTCGGTTCCGTCCCGGTCCCGGATCCGCGCCCCGGTGACGGCCGTGCCGGTGCCCACAGGACCCAGCGCCTCGGCCCGTTCGACCAGTTCGATCCGCGGGTCGGCGAGGATCCGGGTCCGCACCACCCAGTCCAGCAGGTCGCGGCTCGCGGGCAGCAGGAACGCCGACTCGGCCCAGCGCCGGAACCAGCCGTGCGGCGACAGCACGACCATGTCCGTGGTCACCGGCAGCCGGGTCACCCCGGCCGCCCGCAGCCGTTCGCCGACGCCCGGCACCAGCCGCTCCAGCGCCCGGGCCCCGCCCGACCACAGCTGGTGCACATGCCGGGCCTGCGGCAGCCCCTTGCGCGGCTCGGGCCCCGCGGGCAGCGTGTCCCGTTCGATCACCACGACCCGGTCGGCGAACGAGGTCAGCGCACGGGCGGCGAGCAGTCCGGCGAGGGAGCCGCCGAGGACGACGGCGACGGTGCTGCGATCACTCATGTGCGGGAACGCTCTCTGCTGGGGCGGAGGCACTCGCGCGCACCGCCTCGATCCGGTCGGGGTGGCGGAGGGCTCGGGAGACGGCTCCGATCTCCTGGAGCAGGCGGGTGGTGTCCGGCCCGGCGGCCGTGTCGTACGGGTCGGGTGCGCGCTGCCGGCCGACGGCGTCCAGGATGCTCACCGCGGAGGCCAGCGCCCTGGCCCGGGCGGGCGGGTTGCCCAGCTCCAGGGCGGCGTCGTACGCCCGCGCGCCCAGGTCCACGTCGATGCGCCGGGCCAGTTGCAGCAGTACGTCCCGGATGAAGGTCTCCCGGCGGGTCAGCCTGAGTTCGGGCGTGGCGCGCAGGGCGTAGCGCACGCCGTCGCCGCTGACGGTCCGCATCAGCTGGTACAGGGGGCGCAGTTCGTGGTGGGCGAGCCGGACCCGCCAGCGGTCGTGCAGGTACTGGCCGGCGTGCGGCAGGATGAAGCCGACCGCGATCAGGATGGCGGACAGGGCGGCGACCGGCGGCGCCAGGTCGGTGCTCAGCCAGTCCAGGTCGCGCCCGAACCAGCGGGCGGCGACGGCGGTCAGCTTGGACCCGTCGAAGATCAGGTTCAGTACGTAGCCGGCGCCGAGCAGCTTCAGTCCCCAGCGCAGCCAGGCGTCCAGGCCCTCGGTGCGCACCCAGTTCCAGATCAGCCTGGACGTGATGAGGCAGGCCACGAAGTGCGCGAGCAGATAGAGCAGGATCTCCTCGCGCATGAACGGGGTGGTGGCGTAGTACGTGTCCAGGTCCCGCAGCCGCTCCTCGGGCGCGTCGGCGAGCGCGAAGAGCACCCACAGGGCCACGATCACCCCGCAGTAGGCGCGGATCACCCAGCGCATCGCGCGGCGCGTGGCGGCCGAGCGTTCCGACAGGCCGCCACGCCAGACGATGATCAGCAGCAGGCAGGAGCCGCAGAACGCGGTGAGCAGCGAATAGCACCAGGGCGCCGAGATGTTGGGCACGCCGGTGACCCGGTTGGTCCAGGCGATCGTGGACGGGGTCACGAAGACGAACACCGCGCAGGCGAGCAGCAGCAGACCGCCGACGGCGCGCAGCAGCGGGTCCCGCCACAGCCGGATGATCGTGGGCAGCTTGATCAGCAGGGCGGCGGTGAGTACCGCGGTGGGGATCCAGAAGGAGATGTAGAACTCGCCGAGGATTCCCGACGGGTTCAGCGCCAGCGGGGTCATCGGGGTACTCCGCGGCGGCCGCGGTAGCCGAGGGACCGCTGGAGCGGGTCCGGGGCGGCGCCGGTGCCGGCGACGCAGGGACGGCACAGGGTGGCCAGCCGGTGTCCGAAGTCGTCGGCCTCTGCCTCGTCGGTCTCCCGGGAGCCGTTGCGCGCGGCCACCGTCAGGGCCGCGTCACGCAGCCCCGGCGTCTCGGCGAGGGCACGGGCCGCCTGTGCGCCGGGCAGCCGGTGGTGCCGGTGCCCGGCGTGCATGTGCCACAACTCATGGCCGAGTATGACGAGTTGCTGCACGGCCTCGGCGCGCTCCTCGACGATGACCAGGTCGAAGTCGGCGAACTCCACCCATAGTCCGGTGACTTCGATCTCGTCGGGGAACCGCTCGAAGCGCAGCTCGACGGGCCTGCCGCCGCGCCGTGCGCTCATCTCCTCGCACAGGGCCCGGCACAACTCGCCGATGTCGTAGGGGGGACGGGGTCTGGCGCGCACCGCTCGGGCCAGAGCGGCGGCGAGCGTGCGCTGGGCCGAGCCGGGCCGAAGGCTCCGCAGCCGCGTGGCGATCCGGGCCGCCCGCTGCCGCGCGCCCGCGATGTCCATCGCCTCCCCCTTCACACCGCCGGACGGCGGCTCGTCCGAGATTACGCGTCCTGATGCGTCCGCGTCAGTCAATCGAACGAGCGTGGTTCAACCTGGAACGATCGCGGATTCCGCCGCACCGCGAAAGGGCCCCGGCCTCAAACGTTCCCGAAGTGTCCCCGTGCGATCCCCGCGTTCTGGCGGTCGTCGTAATACCCCAGCCCAGGGTGTGCGATGGACTTTCGGGACAGAGCGCGGTCACATGGCTGACGGCGTCGGCACACCTCTCCGGGGGCGGGGCCCTTCCATCTGACCCGTATGGACGCGTCCGACCTCGACGCGCTGCTCGCGCGGCTCTTGCCCGGTCAGCGGCTGGCGCGCGTCCGGCCGGACCGTCGGCGATGCACGACACGTCGGTGAGACGGTTGTGAGGGTACGGCGTACGGCGCGGGCCCGCTCCACGATCCGCCCGGACCGGTACGTCAGACCGGTGTCGAGGGCGCGCGAGGCGAGGGCGAACGTGGTTCGTTGACGTCATTGAGGGCAGGCGTCACCTGGCCGTGAGGCTGGTCCGTTCCGATCTGTCTGGGAGGCGCGCAGGTCGCGAAGCATGACTGCGAAGTTCGGGGAGTCAGGGAAGGGCTGACGGTTCCCGACCTTCCGGTACCCCCATGTTTCATAGAGCGCTTGCACCTTGGGGTGGTCGGGGTCGACGAGGAGCACGACAAGGGCCTCGGGGCGGTCGGCGAGCAACGCTTCATGGAGCCGTGCGGCGGTTCCGGTCTTGCGCCACTTGTGGCGGACCATCAGTTCGGAAAACGCGAACGTCGAGTCGTCCGTCGGCGCGACCTTCAGGTGTTCGCGCCACCATTCGCGGCCCGGGGTTGCGGGGGCCCCGTAGGCGAAGCCGGCCGGCTCGGCGCCTTCGTAGCCGATCACGCAGGAGAAGCCGGGGTGTTTGCCCCAGTGGTCGACGAACCAGGGGAACCGCTGGTTGAACTCGTCGTCCATCTCATCCGCGTAGGCGTCGGCGTGGATGTCGAGGAGGGTCTGCCGGATCTTCGGCAGGTCGTCGTGGCCGAAGCGGCGGAGTTCAACGGTGGCCGTGGTCATGCAGTGCTCCATTCGCTCCGGTAGCGGTCGGCCCACTCGTGCGCGATGCGGGGAGGGGCAAGGGTGATCAGGTCGCGGTGGAAGTCGCCGAGGAGTTGACGCATGCGGCCGGGAAGCGGGTCCCCGGCCATGATCTCGAAGACCTCTGCGCCGGTGTCGCATGCCTGCTCGACGTCGCCTTGATGGAGCTGCGAGAGCGCGAGGCGGGCAGTGGTGTGCGCGCGGTTGCGGCGGTAGGTCTCGGGCAGCGCGGCGAGTGCCCTGTAGGAGGCGGCTTCGGCTTCTGCCGGGTCGCCGACCCTGTCACGGACGATCGCCGTGAGGGAGTGCAGCTCCGCGGGGCTGTAGAAGGCGATCCAGGCAGGCCGCGGCGCTGTGGTGTCGGCCTTTGCCATGGCGTCCTCGGCGCGGCCGAGGGAGCGCAGAGCCGCGCGCCGGTCTCCGGCGTTGGCGAGTCCGACGGCGGTTCGGGCGTGGGCGAGTGAGGCGTGCAGGGGGCTGCGGCGTGCGGCCCATGTGGCCTGCGCGGCCTGCGCGGCGGCCACGGCTTCGCCGAAGTCCTTCTGTTGGCGGGCGAGCATCGCGCGCAGATTCCAGACCTTCATGGTCATTTCGGGGTCCTGGACCATGACCGCCAGGGTCAGGGCGCGGTCGAGGTGTCGGCTGGCGCCGTCGAGCTGGCCGGCGTCGATCAGGGACCATGCGGCGGTTGAGGTGAAGTCTGAGGCGAGGGCGAACAGGCGCGCTCGTACGCGCTGGGTGGTGGACCGCTGTTGCAGGTCCAGGGCTTCGGCAGCTCCCGCCAGAGCAGCTCGTTCGAGGGTGGTGTGTCCTCCGCGTTCATCGTCGAGGGCGATGAGCCTCTCGATGCTGTCGCGAAGTCGGATCACCTCCGAGGTGCCGACGCTGGACGGACGAACGGAAACGAGGGGCATGGCAGCGGCGGCGGTGCCTCCGGCGTCGGCCAGAAAGCGTCGGCGGATCACTTCGGGGTCCTCCTGCGGCGGTGCTGGCGATCCTGGCGGGTAGAACCCAAGGGTCTCGATGGTGCACCGAAATACTGCCTCCAAGGCGTTGCGCTTCGCACGGTGAGGCCAGGTGGTTCTTCCGGTCAGCCACGTCCGTACGGTGCGCTCTCCTACGCTGTCCCGCTCGCCTGCGGCCAGTAACTGGGCATTGACGGCCTGGGCCAACTCGGCTTGCTGAAAGCCTCGTTCCGCCATCGCGGTCTTGAGACGGAAATTTCCGGTCACCTACTCACCGTAGCTCTGCGGTGATGCTCGGCGAACCTGGCGACCGGAAATTTCCGGTCGGCCACGACCATCAACCCCGCGTTTTTCCTGCCCTTTACGGGCTCCTTTCCGTTGGACTGGACACGCATCGCGCCGACTGCCATCCCCGGCCGGTGCAACGGGCTCGTCCCCTGACCGGCTCCGGTCGCCCGCGCCCCAGGGGGCGACCGGAGCCACCCGGCGCCCGCCGGCTTCCCGCACCCGACTCTCCCCCGCGGGGGCCGACGGGCCCGGCCCGGCACACCCGACCCCGTGATGCCCCGCGGTGTGCCGGGGCGTCACTCTCTCGTCTCGAACAGGAAGGTTCTCGATCGTGTTGCCTCCGGCACCGCCAGGCGTCATTCCCTACATCGCCGGATGGAGTGAGGAACGGCTCCTGAAGTGTCCGATCACCCGCCGCCGCGTGGCCCCGGGGATCGCGTACGTGGATGAGACGCCGTACGACCGCGACAGTTTCGGCGTGCTCTGGGCCCGCTACGCCCTCCGACCGAAGCAACGCAGGGGCAGCCCACAGCTCCGCAACGTCCACCCCTATCGGCAGCGCCGGGCCATGCTGAACATGATGTGCCAAGTCTGCTCCCGCACGCCGACCGACCCCCACGGCCCCCACCTCTTTCTCCTCCGGGACTCCTGCGGCGCGGTGCGCGAAGGGGAACGCACGACGAGCCCGCCTGTGTGCGTGCCGTGTGCCGGGATCTCCATCCAGCTCTGTCATGCCCTGCGGGGTGGGCGGTTCGTGGCGGCGTGGGCGAGGCGTGTGCCCGCGTGGGGTGTCGTCGGTCCGATTCATCACCCCGTGACGCTTCAGCCGATCCCGGGGTGCCACATGGAGCAGGTGAAGTACGGGTCGGAGTGGGCTCCGTGGGTCCGTGCCGCTCGCACGATGGTGGAGTTGCGCGGGGTGACACCGGCGGACCTGGACCGCGAGTTCGCAGCCCTCGGACGCGACCGCCTGGAGGAGGAGTTCACCCGGGTCGCGGAGCTGACGGCGGTCGCCTGACGGCCGCATAGCCCATGCCGCCCCGAGGCAGGTCTGTCACGCCCCGGCCCGTCGGCCTGCGTCAACATCACTCCCCAACCGCCTCGGCACGCAGGCGCCGAGAAGGAGATCGTTCGTGGATAGCGTCCCCAGCATGATGACTGACAACAGCAACAGGCCCTCTGCCTCCGAGCGGGAGTTGCGCAACAAGATGGTGGAGCGGCTTGTCGCACGCGGCGCCGCGCGCAGCGCCCGCGTCGTGGCTGCATTCCGCTCGGTTCCCCGCCACCTGGCCACGCCCGGTGAGGACATGGCCAAGGTCTACGAGCCCGAACAGGCCGCGATCACCAAGACCGGTGCCGACGGCACACACATCAGCTCGGTGTCGGCCCCGCGTATCCAGGCCATGCAGATCGAACAGGCCGACATCCAGTCGGGGATGAGCGTCCTGGAGATCGGCTCCGGCGGTGTGAACGCCGCCTACCTCGCCGAGCTGGTGGGTGATCAGGGCCACGTTGTCACGATGGACATCGACCCCGAGGTCACCCAGCGCGCGAAGGACTTCCTGAAGACGACCGGCTACCGGAACGTCACCGTCATCACCGCCGACGCCGAGAACGGCGAAGGTGCGCACGCCCCGTACGACCGGATCATCGTCACCGTGCAGGCCGCCGACATCCCGCCCGCCTGGATCCACCAGCTCACCGAAGGCGGCCGGCTCGTCGTCCCGCTGCGCATGCGCGGCATGACCCGGACCATCGCCTTCGTACGCGACGGCGAGCGCCTGGTCAGCGATGGGTTCGAGCTGTGCGGCTTCGTACCGATGCAGGGCGCCGGCGAGAATCGCATGCGCGTGGCCCTCATCCACGACACCGAGGGCGAAGAGATCGGCCTGCGCCTGGACGGCCACCCCGAACCCGACACCGAAGCCCTGAGCGCCGCCCTGCAAACGCTCCGCACCACGGCCTGGTCTGGCGTGACCCTTGCGGGCGACGAGTCCAACGAGCACCTGGACCTGTGGCTGACGACCGCCCTGGACAACCTCCCCCTGATGGCCGCGAAGCCCGCTGCCCGGCAGCGCGGCCTGGTCGCCTCCGCCTCACCGCTCGGCGTGCCGACCCTCGTCGACGGCGGCAGCCTCGCCTACCGGACCGTCCGCGCCACCGACGACCCTGACCGGTTCGAGCTGGGCGCGATCGGCCACGGTCCCCAGGGACAGAGGGTCGCCGAGCGCTTGGTCCGGGAGATCCAGTCCTGGGACCGCGGTCACCGCGAGGACAGGGCGCGCATCGAGGTCTACCCGGCCGGAACGCCGGACGACCAGCTTCCCGCGGGCCGAATCATCGACCGGCCGCACACGCGGGTCACGATCGCCTGGCCGTGACGCCTCCAGTGTCCCGACCAGGTCAGCAACGCACATCCACCCACCCTCTGTAGCGAGGAGAACGAGATGGCACCGCAGATCAACGGCACCCTCCTGAAGGCCGCCACGGACTTCACGGTCGATGGAGACTCGGACTTCGACCTCAACACCGAGACCGTTGCCTCCGCCCCGATCGTCGGCGCACTGCTGAACGACACGGGCGACGGCTGCGGCTCCACCTGCCAGTCCGCCTGCTCCAACAGCACCTGCATCGGCAGCTGACGTACCTGAACCTCAGCGGCCCGGGGAGGCCACCTGGGTCACCGGGACGCCGCCGGACGCGCTGCCCAGGAGGGTCAGCCGTGCCTCGCCCGGTCCCGACTCCGTGGTGCCGTCGGACAGCACGGCCAGGGCCAGGGTGTTGGTGCCACGGGTGTTCAGGATGCCGTTCGGCAGCACGAAGGTGTGCTGCGGGCCCACGTCGTTGATGTACTGGCCCAGATTCCAGCCGTTCAGGAAGACCTGCACCCGGTAGGCGCGGGCCGGATCGTCGTCCAGGACAAGTCCGACCGAGGCGTCGACGCCGCCGGGCACCGTCAGCCGGAACGTGGTCCGGTACCAGGCCACGCCCTGCTCCCGGCCGCGGTACGGCAGTTCGACCGGACGCCAGCCGCCGTCCGCGAACCCCGGCAGATGCCAGCCCTCCCGCTCCCCGTACAGTCCGCCGTTGTTCATCGGCCCGCGCGCCGCGTCCGGCGCGAGCGCACCCTGGATGCGCCACCGCACCGTCGGCGCGGCCCCCTCGAAGCCGGCCCCGGTCAGCCCGCGCGCCGCCTTGTGCGTGTCAGCGGCCCCGCCGTCCCGGTCGTGCTGCATGCGCCGGACCAGTACGGACAGCACATGCCCGCCGGGCGCCGCAAGGCCGCGGCGCAGCCGCTCGCGCCGGTGGCGGGGCAGCGCGGACAGGGCGAACACCGCCGTGTCCGTCCAGGTGCCCCGGCCGGACGTGCCCTCGTCCGGCACCGGCATCCGGTGCACCCCCAGCGGCTCGCCGTCCAGCCAGGCCATCAGCATGCCCTGGGTGCCGGTGCTGTAGCCGAGGGTCACCTTCTCCAGACCGGCCGCGCCGGTCAGGTGCCCCCGGTACCAGACGTCGCCGTAGTGGAAGCCGTAGTCGTCGGCGAACAGGACAGGGCCGCCCTTCGGCACCGGTGTCGTGCTGTGCGACGTCCGCTTGTCGGCCACCCGCCACGCCGAGTCGTCGAAGCCCGGCGCGGACTCGGGGTTCTCCGCCGCCCGGCGCCAGCCGCCCAGCGCGGGCAGCGTGACGTCCGGCACCCCCGGCAGCAGCGCCTCGGCCGTCAGGCTGCCGGACAGCGTGACGCGCGTGCTCACCGGGCGCCCGTTCCACTCCACGGCGTCGATCCCGCGCGGCCCCCACACCTCAAGACCGGTCTCCTGGACGGTGTCGCCGGTCAGCCGGACCGTGGAGCCGTCCAGGACGGCCTCGCGCAGCAGCGCGGGGCCGTACACCAGCACCGTCCCGGACGGGGTGTCGTACGGAAACAGCCGCACCGCGGTCGCCTCGTCGGCGAACAGCAGCAGCAGCGGCGTCTCGCTCTCGCCGTGCTCGACCATCACCCGGGTGAGCCCGCCCTCGCCGAGCGGCACGGACACATGCAGGGCGCCCTGCTCGTACACCCAGGCGCCCTCCGGGTCCAGGCGGTTGACCAGCGGCTCGCTCGGGCAGTCCAGCACCAGGCGGGCCATCTCACCGCGCGGCCCGGTGAACAGCGCGATGTCCAGGCGGCCGGCGGTGAGCCGGAACATGGGCGGGACGGTGCTGTACCGCAAGGTCCGTCTGCCGAGGGAGAGTCCGGTGGTCACCAGCCGGGCGTCCCGGGCCGGGACGGTGACCTCCACGCCGCCCGCCGCGGTCGGCAGCGCCGAGGTGACCGCCTCGGCGCCGTCGTTGCGCGCCACATACACATGGGACCCGGTGTCCGGGTTGGTGAGGTGGTAGACCTTGAGGCCCTTCGCCGTCACGTCCGCCGCCCGGTCCAGCTTGGCGAAGTCCGGCACCCGTTGCAGGAGATGACCCAGCTGGTGCATCGGGGCGATCTTGGGGGTGACGTTGCGGGCCTCGTCGATGGCCGCCCCGTAGTCGTACGACGTGTAGACGACCGGCGCGGGCAGCCAGCCCCACGAGGTGCCGCCGAACGCCATGCGGACGTTGTGCAGGGTCAGGCCGTTGGCCACGTTCGTGAGGTGGAAGCGGCGTTCGAAGGCCGCGTCCCGGGTGCGCCGCGCCTCGGCGTACCCCTTGCCGTCGAAGGCGGCCCCGCCCCACGGGTCGTACCGGCCGTCGCCGAACCCCGCGACGAAACCCGGCGTGCGCGGGCTCGCACCGGCGCCGGCCGCCCTGCCGCCGGTGCCGAACCGCCCCCGATCCTGCGGGGTCCGGGACGGCTCGGCGAAGTCGTCGAAGCCGTACAGCCAGCCGCCCTTGTCCCCGCCGGTGTCGAACGACCCCGCCACCCAGTGGGCGCTCGGGCCCCTGTCGTTGTGGAACAGCGGTACGTCGATGCCGTCCGCCCGCACCTTCCGGTACAGGTGGGACATGTACGCCCGGGCGGTCGGCTCGTCCGCGCGGGCGTCGTACTCGTGCTCGATCTGGTACAGCAGGACCGTGCCGCCGCCGTCGGTGAACTGGTGCCGGCGGGCGATCCGGTTCACCGCCGTGAACCACTCGTCGACATGCGCCAGATAGGCGGGATCGGCGGTACGCGCCGTTCCCCCGGTGACCGCGAGCCAGCCGGGGAAGCCGCCGGCGTCCACCTCCGCGTCGATGTACGGGCCGGGGCGCAGGATGACGTACAGCCCGGTCTCGGCGGCCGTACGCAGGAACAGGTCCAGGTCGCGGACGCCGCTGAAGTCGTAGCGCCCGGGGGCGGTCGAGTGGTGGTTCCAGGCGACGGGGACGCTCACCGTGTTGTGGCCGTGCGCCCGCATCTTCTGCAGCACGTCCCGCCACAGGGACGGGCTCGGCAGCCGGAACGGGTGCATCTCACCGGACCAGACCACGAGCCGTCTGCCGTCCACGAGCAGGGAGTGCCGGTCGTAGCCGACCGTGTGCCGGCGCCGGTCCGCGCTCGGCGGGGCCGGCGCCGGGCCGGTCGGCACACTGCGCGCCGCGTACGCCGAGAGCGCCCCCGGGCCGCCGCTGCCGCCCAGGGCGAAGCCGAGCGCGGCGGAGCCCGCGAGGGCACTGAAGGTACGTCTGCTGAGCGCCAAGGGGTTCCTTCCGGGCGGTCCTACGGGGGCGCGGTCCGGCCATTCTCCCCGGCGGTACGCCCCACAATGGACCCATGAGGATCTCGGCACGGGCGGATTACGCGGTGCGGGCGGCGCTGGAGTTGGCCGTACGGCAGGGTAACGGCCCGGTGAAGGCAGAGGAAATCGCCTCTGTACAGGACATCCCCCACAAGTTCCTCGAGGGCATCCTGGGCGATCTGCGGCGCGCCGGCATCGTGTCCAGCCGGCGCGGCGGGGGCGGCGGGTACCGGCTGGCCCGCCAGCCGGCGGAGATCACGGTCGCGGACGTCATCCGGGCGGTGGACGGCCCGATCGTCTCGGTACGCGGAGAACGTCCGTCGAGCCTCACCTACACGGGCACCGCCGAACCCCTGCTGCCGCTGTGGATCGCGCTGCGCGCGAACGTCCGCAGGATCCTGGAGGGCGTCACCCTGACCGACCTGGCCACGTCCCGCCTCCCACCCCTGGTGAACCACCTGGCAGCAGACCCAGCATCCTGGCAAAACCCCTGACCAGCCCCTCCGGGAGCCCAGCGGGATCATTCGGGGGCGGGCGGCGGACCGGGGACGGTTGCAGCGGGCGCCGACGAGGGCGGTTGTTCGGGTTTATCCCGATTGGGCCAGCTGGTGGCCGGGGCCGCGTCGGTCGCGGGGTGATCGGCGCGGGAACCGGGGCGGGCGGCGGGCTGAGTTTCTGCGACCGTCCGGCGGGACGGGCACGCGGTTTGGTCCCGCGGGGCGTTGAGGGGTGGGGCCTGCTCGGGGGGTCCCGTCTCGCCCGTGCCCGCGGGCGCTGGGCCCGGAGGTGGCTGGAGCCGTGGTCGGGCCCCGCGCGCCGGGGCGCCGGGCGAGGGCGGGTCGACGCGGTACTGGCGCCGGTAAGGCGCGGTGGGAGTGCCGCCGGGCAGTGGTGGGCTGGAGGTGTTCGGCTGCCGGGTGGGGTAAATGCGTCGATCGCCCCTTCTGCCCAGGTGTCGGTAGTCGAAGTCCCGTCGCTTGCCCGCAGGCCGGGGTTGGTCATGCCGTGGACCTGGGCCGCGGTCAGGTCCACGGCATGCCGGGATGTCGGGCGGGCGCCGGCGGCGGTTGGGGCGATGGGCGTCGTTGGCCCGGGGCCGCGTCCGGTGGGGCCAACGTGCCGATCGCTTCCTGGTTGGCGTCGGGGGACAGGCGGGGGTCGCTCGGGTTATCCCGCCTGGCCCATGCCTGCGGCGTTGGGCCAGCTTTGGGCGTTGGGCCAGCCGGTGGCCGGGGCCGGGGTCAGGGGTGGGGCGGGGGGTGGGCCGGTCATGCCGCGGACCTGCGCCGCCGTCAGGCCACCGCGCGCCGGGACGCCGGGCGGGGTCGGGCCGATCGTGGCGGCGGCCGGGGCGGGCACCGGCGCCGGGAAGGGCGCGGGGGCCGGGACCGGCGCCGTCGGCTGGGGTGCGGGTGCCGGGGTGGGGGTGGTGAGCGGTGGCACGGTCGGTACCGGGGTCGGGGCGGGGGCCGGGTGGTGGGGGAGCAGTTGGGGTGGTGCCGTGGGCGACGGTGCCGCGGGCGCCGGGGGCTGTTGTGGCGCCGCCTGGGCTGCCGCCGGCATCGGCATCCCGCCGCCGGTCGGCTGACCGGCGGCGGGGAGCGGCATGCCGATGCCGGCGGCAGGGGCGGCGGCCGGTGCCGGGGCGGACCCGGTGCCGCCCGCCGGGGCGGGGCTGCTGCCGAGCGCTTGGTTGAAGCCGGCGCCGACCGCCTGGCTGGGACCGGCGCCGACCGCCTGGTTGCGGCCGGAGCTGAGTGCCGGGCCGGCGGCGAGCGCTTGGCCGGTCCCGAGTGCCTGGGCGGTGCCGGGTGCCGGGGACTGGACGGGGGCGGTGGCCAGTGCCGGACCGATGCCGAGTGCCGGGCCGGCGGCAAGTGGCTGGGCCGGGGCGGTGCCGAGTGCCTGGGCGGGGGCGGCGGTGAGTGCCGGTGCCGGGGTGGCGGCGAGTGCGTGGGCTGGGGTGGTTGCGAGGGCCTGGGCGGCTAGGCCCGGTAGGCCCGTGCCGTTGGTTTCGTTCACCAGGCGGTCCACCGCCGCCGTGCCCGAGCTGTAGCCGGTCCGGGCGGCCGGCTCGGGCACGGCGGCTCCCCTCCCGGACCCGTAGAGCACCGACTCCAGGCCGGACACCAGGCGACGCACGTCCACCTGGGGGCGCACCACGAGCCGCAGGAAGCGGCTGGACGAACCGATCTTGTTGCCGCACTCGCGGACCAGGATCCGGTGCTCGGTGAGCATCCGGTCCCGGACCACGGTGCCCTCGGCACCGACCGGCAGCCGTACGAAGAGGAAGTTGCCCTGGGAGGGATAGACCGTGAGACCCGGCAGCGCGGACAGCCGGCTCGCCATCTCCAGCCGGTCCCGGCGCACCTGGAGCAGGCTCTGCGCGTACTCGGCGCCGTGCTCCTTCAGCATGAACACCACGTGCTCCGCGAAGGAGTTGAGATTCCACTTCGGCAGCATCGAACGGATCCGCCCGGCGAGCGCCGGATTGGCGACCAGGTAGCCGAACCGTATGCCGTGCAGCCCGAAGTTCTTGCCGAGGCTGCGCAGCACCACCACGTTGGGGCGCAGCATCGCCTCCTGCACGACGCTGGGTTCGGCCTCGGCGTCGGCGAACTCGAGGAACGACTCGTCGATCACCACCAGATCCAGGTCGGTCATGGCGTCCATGAACTGCACGAGCGCGTGCCGGTGCAGAAAACCGCCGTCGGGGTTGTTGGGGTTGCAGACGACGGCGACCCGGGTGCCGCGCGCCCGGATGAACTCCGCGTACTTGGCGAGGTCCAGGGCGAAACCGCCGGACTCCTGGAGCGGGAACATGTCGACCCGCTTACCGGTTTCCATCGGCTGGTCGGTCCAGCGGCCGAAGGTGGGCACCGGTATGGCCAGCGACTCACGGACCAGCAGATGGTCGATCCAGGTGATGAGTTCCGTGGAGCCGTTGCCCATCGCCACGCACTGCGGCGGCAGTTGCAGCAGGGAGCACAGCTCGGCGGTGATGGTGTCGGCGCTGCTCGGGTAGTACGTGATGATGTCCCGCAGCCGGCCCGCCAGTTCCTCGAACATCGCCGGGGTGGGGAAGTAGGGGTTGCAGGGGATGCAGAAGTCCACCGGCCCGACCCCGTCGCCGCCCTCCCGCGTCAGCGCCGCCATCGACGGGCTGTGTGCCGCAGTGCCGCGGAACAACGAGGTGACGTTGTCGGCCATGGAACCTCCGTAGGGGGCGAGCCCGCGGGGACGACCGGGCTCGTCGTCTTGGGTGGCCCGCGCGGGGGAGCACGGGCCACCCTTGGATACGGAGACGGCGGCGGCGCTGTTCACCGCATGTGAAAGAAGTGTGTGCGCGTGACGCTCCGGGTACGCGGGCTCACACCCCGAACGAGTGGATCGTCGTGGTCCGGTAGGTCTGCCCGGGGCGCAGCACGGTCGACGGGAACGACGGCTGGTTGGGCGAGTCGGGGAAGTGCTGGGTCTCCAGGCACAGTCCGTCGCCCTGCCGGTAGGTGCGGCCGGAGGTGCCGACGAGGGTGCCGTCGAGGAAGTTGCCCGAGTAGAACTGCACGCCCGGCTGGTCGGTCGCGATCTTCAGGGTGCGGCCGGATGCGGGGTCGCGCAGCGTGGCGATGTGCTCGGGGCGCGTGGTCACGCCCTTGTCCAGGACGAAGTTGTGGTCGAAGCCCTTGGCGGTGACCAGTTGCGGGTGGCCGGCGCGGATGTCGCGGCCGACGGTCTTGGCCCGGCGGAAGTCGAACGGGGTGCCCGCGACCCGGGCCAGTTCCCCGGTGGGGATGAGGCCCGCGTCGGTGGGGGTGTAGCGGGCGGCGCGCAGGGTGAGTTCGTGGTCGTAGATGCCGCCGCTGCCCTCGCCGGCGAGGTTGTAGTACGTGTGGTTGGTGAGGTTGACCACCGTGGGCCGGTCGGTCCTCGCCTCGTAGTCGATGCGCCAGTCGCCGTGTCGGGTCAGCGTGTAGGTGACCTTGGTGCGCAGGGTGCCCGGGTAGCCCATCTCGCCGTCGACGCTCGTGTAGTACAGGTGCAGGCCGACGTCGGAGCCGGAGGTGAAGCCCTCCACGTCCCACACCCTGGTGTTGAAGCCGCGGGCGCCGCCGTGCAGGCTGTTCTCGCCGTCGTTGACGGACAGTTGGTACGCCTTGCCGTCCAGGGTGAAGCGGCCCTTGGCGATGCGGTTGCCGTAACGCCCGATGGTCGCGCCGAAGAACGTCGTCCCGGCGACGTAGGCCGCGAGGTTGTCGTAGCCCAGCGAGACGTTGGCGTGCCGGCCGTGGCGGTCCGGTATCTCCAGGGACTGGACGATGCCGCCGTAGGAGAGGACCCTCAGCCGGGTCCCGCCGTTCTCCAGCGACCAGCGGTGCACCTTGGTGCCGTCGGCGAGCGTCCCGAAGGGTTCCTTGACGGGCTGCCGGGAGGAGGCCCGGGCCGGGCCGGCGCCGGCCGCGGCGATGCCCACCGCGGCGGCCCCGGCGATGACGGTACGTCTGCTCATGTCCATTACGGCTCCTGCAAGTTGAGGGCCCCGTCCGGAAGAGGACGGGGCCCGGGCTGCCTCACGAACCGGACTTGCGCTTGTTCCACACGTCGAAGCCGACCGCCGCGAGCAGGGCGAGGCCCTTGATGACCTGCTGCCAGTCGGTGCCGACGCTCAGGAGGTTCATGCCGTTGTTCAGCACGCCGAGGACCAGACCGCCGATGATCGCGCCGAGTACGGTGCCGACACCGCCGCTCATGGACGCGCCGCCGATGAACGACGAGGCGATGGCCTCCAGTTCGAAGTTCAGGCCCGCCTT
Organism: Streptomyces sp. NPDC102462; assembly: GCF_044765425.1. Lineage (NCBI taxonomy): Bacteria > Bacillati > Actinomycetota > Actinomycetes > Kitasatosporales > Streptomycetaceae > Streptomyces > Streptomyces sp. NPDC102462. The sequence continues at coordinate 58,806 of NZ_JBIWKB010000035.1, forward strand.
CGGCGAGGCCGCGTTCAGGCGGGCGGCGACCACCAGACCCGCCAGGGCCGCGAGCACACCCATGTTCAGGAAGACGTAGAAGGTGACCTTCTTGTCCTTGACCCCGGACAGCTTCGCCGCCGGCAGGTTGCCGCCGATCGCGTAGATGTGCCGGCCGAAGACGGCGTTGCGCATCACATAGCCGTAGCCGACCACCAGCACCCCGAGGATGATCAGGATGATCGGGGCGCCCTTGTAGCTGGCGAGCAGCAGGGTGACCGCGAGGATCGCCGCGGCGATCGCGACCAGCTTCAGCAGGAACGCGTTGCGCGGCAGCACCTCCAGCGAGAACTCCTGCTGCCGCCTGCGGTCCCGGACCTCCTGGTACAGCACGAAGGCCAGCAGCGCGAGGCCCAGCAGCAGGGTGAGGTTGTGGTAATTGGTGTTCGGGCCGGTCTCCGGCAGGAAGCCGTTGCCGAGCTTTTGCAGGCCGTTCGGGAACGGGCCGAGGGTCTGGCCCTTCAGCAGGATCTCCGTCAGACCGCGGAAGAGCAGCATGCCCGCCAGGGTCACGATGAACGACGGTATGCCGAGATACGCGATCAGAAAGCCCTGGACCGAACCGGCCACCGCGCCGACCAGCAGGCACAGCACCAGCGCGACGGGCCAGGCCAGGCCGTGCTGCACCGAGAGCACGGCCGCGAACGCGCCCACGAACGCGGTCAGCGAGCCGACCGACAGGTCGATATGGCCCGCGATGATCACCAGCATCATGCCGATGGCGAGGATCAGGATGTAGCTGTTCTGCAGCACCAGGTTGGAGATGTTGCGCGGCAGCAGCAGGTCGCCGCCGGTCCACACCTGGAACAGGACGACGATCAGGCCGAGCGCGATCAGCATGCCGTACTGGCGCATGTTGCGGCGCAGGCCGTTCAGCATCAGCCGGAGCAGGCCGCCCTCGGCGGCCGCGCCCCCGCCCTTGCCGGGCGGCGCCGAGGCCGGGAGCTTGTCGGTCACATCCGTGCTCATCGGGTTACCTCTTTGTCCTGTGTGTCCTTCGTCATCCGGCGCATCAGCACTTCCTGCGTGGCCTCGGCCCGCGGCACCTCACCGGTGAGCCGCCCGGCGGCCATGGTGTAGATGCGGTCGCACATGCCGAGCAGCTCGGGCAGCTCGGAGGAGATGAAGACGACCGCCTTGCCCTCGGCGGCGAGCCGGTCGATGACCGTGTAGATCTCGTACTTGGCGCCCACGTCGATGCCGCGCGTGGGCTCGTCCAGGATCAGCACGTCCGGACCCGCGAAGATCCACTTGCTGAGGACGACCTTCTGCTGGTTGCCGCCGGACAGCTTGCCGACGGGTTCGAAGACGGTCGGCGCCTTGATGTTCATGGAGGTGCGGAAGCCCTCGGCGACCTGCCGTTCCTCGTGCTCGTCGACCACGCCCCGCTTCGCGACCTTGTTCAGCGCGGTCAGCGAGATGTTCCGGTTGATGGTGTCGATCAGGTTGAGGCCGTAGTGCTTGCGGTCCTCGGTGACGTAGGCGATGCCGTGCCCGACCGCCTCGGCGACCGTCCTGGTGCGGATCTCCGCGCCGTCCTTGACGACCGTGCCGCCCGCGTACCGGCCGTAGGTGCGCCCGAAGACGCTCATCGCCAGTTCGGTGCGGCCCGCGCCCATCAGTCCGGCGATGCCGACGATCTCCCCGCGCCGCACCTGGATCGACACGTCGTCGACCACCTTGCGCTGCTGGTCGATCGGGTGGCGCACGGTCCAGTTGCGGATCTCCAGCGCCGGTGCCGCGTCCGGCGCGCCCGCGTACGGGGTGCGGTCGGGGAAGCGGTGGTCGAGGTCGCGGCCGACCATCCCGGAGATGATCCGGTCCTCGGTGGTCTCCGGCGCCTTCACGTCCAGGGTCTCGATGGACCGGCCGTCGCGCAGGATGGTCACCGAGTCGGCGATCCGGCGGATCTCGTTGAGCTTGTGCGAGATGATGATCGAGGTGATGCCCTGGTTCTTCAACTCCAGGATGAGATCGAGGAGTTTGCCGCTGTCCTCGTCGTTCAGCGCCGCCGTCGGCTCGTCCAGGATGAGCAGCTTCACCTTCTTCGAGAGCGCCTTGGCGATCTCCACGAGCTGCTGCTTACCGACGCCGATGTCGGAGATCCGGGTCTCGGGATGGTCGGTCAGGCCGACCCTGCGCAGCACCTCGGTGGCGTGCCGCAGGGTGTCCCGCCAGTTGATGAACCCGCGTGAGGCGTGTTCGTTGCCGAGGAAGATGTTCTCGGCGAGGGACAGGAACGGCACCAGCGCCAGCTCCTGATGGATGATCACGATGCCGCGCTGCTCGCTGGCCCGGATGTCCCTGAAGGCGCACTCCTCGCCTTCGAACAGGATCTGGCCCTCGTAACTGCCGTGCGGATGGACGCCGGAGAGGACCTTCATCAGGGTGGACTTCCCGGCGCCGTTCTCACCGCAGATGGCGTGGACCTCGCCCTGACGAACCGTCAGAGTGACGTCCGACAGCGCTGTGACGCCGGGAAAGGTCTTGACGATCGAGCGCATCTCCAGGACGGGTCCCGCCATGGTCGTGCCCTTTCAATCCGTGGGTGAACCGACGTGGGGACTACTTGAGTTCGCCCGCCGTGTAGTAGCCGGTGTCGACGAGTTCCTTGGTGTAGTTGGTCTTGTCGACGCTCACCGGCTGGAGCAGGTAGGCGGGCACGACCTTGGTGCCGTTGTCGTATGTCTTGGTGTCGTTGACCTCCGGCTTCTTGCCGTTGAGTACGTCGTCCACCATGGCCGCGGCGACCTTGGCCAGCTTTCGGAGGTCCTTGTAGACGGTCTGCGTCTGCTCGCCCGCGATGATCGACTTCACCGACGCCAGCTCGGCGTCCTGACCGGTGATGACCGGCAGCGGCTTGCCGGAGGAGCCGTAACCGTCGGACTTCAGCGCGGAGATGATGCCGATGGAGATGCCGTCGTAGGGCGAGAGCACCGCGTCGACCCGGCCGCTCTTGTAGGAGGAGGTGAGGATGTCCTCCATGCGCCGTTGCGCGGTGGTGCCGTCCCAGCGCAGCGTGGTCACCTGGGTGAGCTTGGTCTGGCCGGACTTGACGACGAGCTTCTTGCTGTCGATGTACGGCTGGAGCACGCTCATCGCGCCGCTGAAGAAGTACTTGGTGTTGTTGTCGTCGTTGGACCCGGCGAACAGCTCGATGTTGAACGGGCCCTTGCCGTCCTTCAGTCCGAGCTTGTCCACGATGTAGCCGGCCTGCAGCTCGCCGACCTTGGTGTTGTCGAAGGACGCGTAGTAGTCGACGTTCTGCGTGCCGAGGATCAGCCGGTCGTAGGAGATGACCGGGATCTTGGCGTCCTCGGCCTGCTGGAGCACGTTGTTCAGCGACTTGTTGTCGATGGCCGCGATGATCAGGCCCTTGACGCCCTGCGTGATCAGGTTCTCGATCTGCGAGACCTGCTGGTCGGGGTCGTCCTCGCCGTAGACCAGCTTGGTCTGGTAGCCCTTGGCCTTCAGGTTCTTGACAACGTTGTTGCCGTCGGCGATCCAGCGTTCGGAGGACTTGGTGGGCATGGCGATGCCGATGGTGCCGCCCTTGGCGCTGCCCTTGTCCTCCTTGCTGCCGCCCTCGCTGTTCTGCCCGCAGGCGGACAGCGTGAGGGCGAGGGACGCGGCGCCGGCTATGAGGGTGAAGGCGCTTCTACGAGTGCGCATGGTGATCGGTCCCTGTTCTTCTCGTCGTTGAGATGTATGAGCGAGTTCGGTGAAACGCCCCGTAAGGGGCGCGGGGCTGTGTCGATGTGCGGCTCCGCCGCGCGGGCGCGACCAGCCCAGGACGGCCCGCAGTCCCCGACGTTCATCAGGTGGCACTTTCGACGGGGAACCGCTGAAGAAGCCCTGGCAGGCGGGAGCCGAGCGGCGCCATGTCGCCGTCCGCGCCGTGCCGGGCGAGCAGGTCCAGGGTGAGCCGGCCGCGCCGTACCCGCTCCCGGGCGGTGTCCAGGGTCACGTCCCGCAGATGGGTGCCCCACGGGTAGATGCCGGGGGCCTTGGACAGGCCGAACTTCAGATAGAGCGGTGCGCCGCGCCGGATCAGCTCGGCGACCTCGTACATCCGGACATAGCCGCCGAGGTCGTCGGGCGCCTCGATGTACATGTCCATGGGCGCGGCGGACACCCGGCGGATCTCGGTGAGGTGATCCAGCGTCAGATCGCTGGGCACGTTGACCGAGTCGGCGCCCAGCCGCTCGAAGACCGCGTACGACGCCGGGTTCACCGGCCCGACGAGCGCGGACACCTTGAGCGTGGTGTCGGCGGGGATGATCCCGGCCGTGCGCGCCCGGTGCAGCGTCCACAGCACGCCCTCGTCGGCGACCAGCAGGCACTTGACGCCCAGCTCGGTGGCCCGCACGGCGTCCTCGACACAGCCGGCGACCGCGTCGTGCCCGCGGGCGCGCAGCCCCGCGCCGCCCGAGCCCGAGCGCACCGAGCCGCCGATGTCCCAGGTGCCGCGCGGGCCGGTGAACAGGCAGAGTTCGATGTCGCGTTCGGCGGTGGCCTCGACCATCTCGGTGATCTCGGCGTCGGTCAGCATCCACACGCCGCTGCCCTGGCTGATGCGGTGGATCGGCACGTCGAGCCGTGCGGACTCCTTGAGCACGACCGCCAGCGCCTCGGGACCCTCGCACGAGGGGATCTCGGTGCGCCAGCGGCCACCGCACGGGAAGCCGTGGGCGGAGGCGTCGGCGGGGTCGAGGGCGGGCGCGCCCAGGCCGAGCGCGGCGAGCGCCTGCTCACCGGGCCTGCGGGCTGCCGTGGCGGATGCGTCGGTCACAAGCTGTCCTTAGTGTTCGATATGTCGGACAAGGTTCGCGGCTCAGGGGGCGGAAGAGGCCGGGGCGACCGGCCGGGAGTACGCCGGTCCAGGCGCCGTCTGGTCACGCCGGGACCGGCGTACGGCTAGGGGCGGAGCAGCACCTTGCCCACCTTCGGATCGCCGGCCCCCACCAGCTCGATGGCCTCGGGGAACCCGGTCAGCGGCAGCTCGTGCGTGACCAGCGGCAGCGGGTCGAGCAGCCCGGCCCCGAACATCCGCACCGTGTGCGCCCAGGCGTCCGGCGGCGCCCCGAAGACGGTGTGCACCTCCAGCTGCCGCACCACCAGGTCGGTCGGGTCGAGGCCGTCGGCGCCCGGCGCCGGGATGCCGGTCAGGACCAGCCGTCCGCCGCGGCGGAGCAGCGCGGCGGCGGTGCGCGCGGCCGACGCGGACCCGGCGGTCTCCACGACGACGTCGAAGTCGTCGGGAAGCGGCTCGTCCCTCGTACGGAATCCGGTGGCGCCGAACTGCCGGGCCAGCGGCTCCCGGTCCCGCCCCGTGCCGACCACCAGCAGCTCCGCAGGCGAGACGGCCCGCAGGAACTGCACGGCGAACATCCCGAGCGTGCCCGTGCCGACCACCGCGACCCGCTCGCCCGGCCGGGCGCCGCCCTTGACCGCGGCGGCGGCCACACAGGCGGCCGGCTCCAGGAGCGCCGCCGCGGTCAGATCGGCCGCGTCCGGCAGGACGTGCAGCAGCCGGGCCGGCAGGGTGAGGGTGGCCGCCATGGCGCCCGGCTGGGTGAAACCGGTCTCCTCGTAGCCCGCGGTGCACAGGGTGGTCTCGCCCGCATGACAGCGGTCGCACACCTGGCAGTTGCGAAAGCCCTCGCCGACGACCTTGCGGCCGGTCAGCGCCGCGGGCACCCCGGCGCCCACCGCCCGCACCGTCCCGGACCACTCGTGGCCGGGCGTCAGCGGGTAACGGACGTACCCCTTCGGCCGGTTGCCCTGGAACACCTCCCGGTCGCTGCCGCAGATGCCCACCGCGTGCACGGCGACCAACGCCTCCCCGGGGCCGGGCGGGCGGGGCGTGTGCTCCTCGACCCGGTGCTCGCCCGGCGCCGCGACGACGACCCGCGAACTCACTTCGTGCCCTTCGGCTTACGCTGCTCCCAGCCGTCGGCCCACAGGTCGAACCGGGCCTGCTGCTGCGGGAACTCGGCCGCCGCGTCGACATCCAGCTCCACGCCGAGGCCGGGCGCGTCGGACAGCTGGAAGTAGCCGTCGACGACCTCGGGCGCGCCCTTGACCACCTTCTTGATCTCCGCGTCGGCGAAGTCGTTGAAGTGCTCAAGGATTTTGAAGTTCGGCGTGGAGAAGCCGACTTGGAGACTGGCCGCGGTCAGCACCGAGCCGCCCACGTTGTGCGGGGCGACGAGGACGTAGTGGGTCTCGGCGGTCGCCGCGAGCTTACGGGTCTCCCAGATGCCGCCCAGGTGGCCGACGTCCGGCTGGATGATGTCGGCGGCCTGGCTCTCGAACAGCTCGCGGAACTCGATCCGGTCGTGGATCCGCTCGCCGGTGGCGACCGGCAGGTCCACCTTCTCGGCCACCTTCGCGAGCGCCTTCAGGTTCTCCGGCGGCACCGGCTCCTCCAGCCAGGCCGGCTTGAACGGCGCCAGTTCCCTGGCGAGGCGGACCGCGGTGGCGGGGGAGAAGCGGCCGTGCATCTCCAGCATCAGCTCGGCCTCCGGGCCGATGGCGTCGCGCACCGCCTCGATGAGGGAGACGGAGTACAGGGTCTGCGCGTGGTCGAGTTCGAAGTGGCCGGTGCCGAACGGATCGATCTTCAGGGCCCGGTAGCCGCGCGCCACGACCTCCTGCGCCGCCTTGTGGTACGCCTCCGGTGTGCGCTCGGTGGTGTACCAGCCGTTGGCGTACGCCTTGACCCGGTCGGTCACCTTGCCGCCGAGCAGCTGCCACACCGGGACGCCCAGCGCCTTGCCCTTGATGTCCCAGCAGGCCATCTCGACCACCGCGATCCCGGACATGACGATCTCGCCGGCCCGGCCGTAGTCGCCGTACTTCATACGGCGCACAAGGTCCTCGACGGCGAACGGATCGGAGCCCAGAATGTGGTTGGCCTCCGCCTCGCGCAGATAGCCGATCAGTGCGTCGGTGTGACCGAGCATCCGGGTCTCGCCGACTCCCGTGATCCCCTCGTCGGTGTGCACCTGGACGTACGTCAGATTGCGCCACGGCGTCCCGACCACGTGCGTGCTGATTCCGGTGATGCGCACGGCAGATGCCCCTCAGCTGTTCGAGATTTCGTCACACGTTCGAAATGCTGGCGTGACAGTAAGGACGGGGCGGCGGGGGTGTCAATGGGTCGAACAGGTAACAGTTTCGGCAAGCCTCTCGACAGTTCTTTCGGTCTCCCACAGAACATTCACAGCCGCCCCTAGGAACGTGACCCGCGCGGAACTTAGTCTTCCCGCGTCATGGACTACTGCCACCCGTGCCGACGGCATCTCAACGGCGCCCTCGCCTGCCCGGGGTGCGGCACACCCGTCGACGACCTGCGCACGCATCCGCGCGAACGCCACGACGGCCATGAGAGCCACGACGGCTACGAGGACGCCTACGAGGGCGAGGACGGCGCGGGCGACGAGGACGATGCTGACGGCGCGGACGACACGGACGGCGAGCCGCGCGGGCGGGCGGCGCGGCGCCGGGAGCAGGGGCGCGGTCGTGGTCGCGGCCGGTCCCGGGCGGCGGCGGACGAGGCACCGGCCGCGGGCGACGCGAGCCGCCGCGACCGCAAGGCCGCCGCGCACCGCAGGCGGCGCCGCCGGATCCTGCTGATCACCGCCGGCTTCGTGCTGGCGGCCGGCGGCCTGAGCCTCGCCGAACTCGGCACGGACGCCCCGTTCTCCCTAGCGCGGCCCGCCGCGGCCGGGGGCGAGTCGGCGGACGGCGGCAGCTCGACCGCGGCCCCGGAGGGTCAGGCCGGGCCCGGGCGCGGCACCGCGGCCACGGCGGTCGCGGACACCTCGGGCTCCCCGGACGCCTCCGTGTCCCCGTCGGCGTCCAAGTCCCCGAAGGACAAGGCATCCACGTCCCCGGACACCACCACCCCGCCCACCTCCGACACGACATCGGGCGGCGGCACGGAGGGAACGCCCCCGGCGCCCACCGCGCCCCCGACAGACACCCCGGAGACCACCCCACCCGAGACCCCCACCCCCTCCACCCCACCCCCCGACCCCACCCCCACCCACACCTGCAACCGCTTCCTGTGGTGGTGCACCTAGCACCCCGCCAGAGGCGCGGGGAACAACGACAGCACGGCGGCAACTTTTCAGCGGACGGTGCGAATAGGTCGCCCCGTTAGGGGCGCGGGGAACGGCGCGACCGGCCACGACGGCGCCGCACCGAGCCAACCCCCCCCCGGAGGGCTTGTGCGGGTGCGTGGGGGCTGGGCGCGCAGTTCCCCGCGCCCCTGGGTCGGCTGCCCTGGCGCGTGTTCGCAGGTGGCCCGGGGTCAGAGTTTGACGATCATTTTTCCGGTGTTGTCGCCGCGTAGGACACCGAGGAAAGCCTCCACGTTGTTCTCGATGCCCTGCACGACGGTCTCCCGGTACTTCAGCCGGCCCGCGGCCACCCACGGCCCGACCTCCCGCACGAACTGCGGCTGGAGATCGTAGTGGTCACCGACCAGGAAGCCCTCGACACGGCCGCGGGTCTGGATGAGACGGGCCAGGTTCCGCGGGCCGGGAGCCGGTTCGGTGTTGTTGTAGACGGAGATCATTCCGCAGATCGCGATCCGCCCCCCGCAGGTTGAGCGTACCGATGGCGGCCTCCAGATGCTCGCCGCCGACGTTGTCGAAGTAGACGTCGATGCCGTCGGGCGCGGCGGCGCGCAGCTGCTCGGCGACTGGGCCGTTGCGGTAGTTGAAGGCGGCGTCGAAGCCGTACTCCTCGACCAGCAGCCGCACCTTGTCGTCGGAGCCGGCGGAGCCGACGACCCGTGAGGCGCCTTTGAGCCGGGCGAGCTGCCCGACCTGGCTGCCGACGGCGCCGGCCGCGCCGGAGACGAACACGGCGTCGCCCTCCTTGAAGGAGGCGGTGCGCAGCAGCCCGACGTAGGCGGTGAGGCCGGTCATGCCGAGGACGCCGAGGTAGGCGGACAGGGGTGCGGCCTCCGGGTCGACCTTGACCGCCTGCGCCGCGTCCACGGCGGCGTACTCGCGCCAGCCGAGGTAGTGCAGCACATGGTCGCCGACCGCGATCCCGTCGGCGTGGGAGGCGATGACCTCGCCCACCGCGCCGCCCAGCATGGCGGCGCCCAGCCGGTACGGCTCCGCGTACGACTTGGCCGCGCTCATCCGGCCGCGCATGTACGGGTCGACGGACAGGTACGTGTTCCGTACCAGCACCTGGCCCTCGCCCGGGGTCGGGACCTCCGTCTCGACCAGGGCGAAGTCCTCCGGCTTCGGCCAGCCGACGGGGCGGCTGAGCAGGTGCCATTCGCGGTTGATCATGACAACGCCTCTCCATTTACTTCAGGAACTGAAACAACAATGTTCTTGAATATTTCATGGTGTCAAGCAACCGGTTACCCTGGAGGCCATGTCCACCCCATCGAAGGCCCACCGCCCCGACGCCCTGACCCTGGAGGTCGTCGAACTCATCGGGGACGTCGTGGCCCGCTTCTACGCCGACTACGAGGAGGCGGCGGGTGAGCACGCCCTGACCGGGGCGCAGGCGCGGCTGCTGAGCCTGCTGTCGCTGGAGCCGCTGCCGATGCGGAAGCTGGCGCAGCGGCTGAAGTGCGAGCCGTCGAACGTCACCGGGATCGTGGACCGCCTGGAGGCCCGTGGTCTGGCCGAGCGCCGCCCCGACCCGGCCGACCGCCGGGTGAAGCTGGCGGCGGCCACGGACGAGGGCCGCCGGGTCGCCCGCGACCTCCGCGACGGCCTCCGCTTCGCCCGCGAACCCCTGGCGGCCCTCACCCCCACCGAACGCCAGTCCCTCCGCGACCTCCTCCACCGAATGACCCACTTCGACCCCTCGACCACCCCCTGACCCCAGCGGGGCCGACGCGGGCCGACAGGGAAGCGGGACCTGGTGAGTGGGGCCGGCCGGCCGCCGGCCGGTAGGGTTTTGGTATGCGTGATCTCGGGGTGGGTTTCGGTTATCTCCTCAAGGGCCAGCGGTGGATGGCCCGGCACGGCCGGCAGTTCGGGTTCGGGCTGTTGCCCGGACTGATCACCCTCGTGCTGTACGCGGCGGCCCTCGTCGCGCTCGCGATCTGGGGCGGGGACTTCGTCTCCTGGGCCACCCCGTTCGCCGACGACTGGTCGAGCCCGTGGCAGGGCCTGTTCCGCGGCTTCCTCACCGCCGTGCTCTTCGCCCTCGGCCTGCTGCTGGCCGTACTGACCTTCACCGCGGTCACCCTCCTGGTCGGCCAGCCCTTCTACGAAAGCCTCTCCGAGACGGTCGACCGGGACGTGTCGCCCGACGGCACCGCCCCCGAGTCCGGCCTGCCCCTGTGGCGCGACCTGTGGGTCTCGGCCCGCGACAGCCTGCGCATCCTGGTCCGGGCGGCCGTCTGGGGCGTCCTGCTGTTCGCCCTCGGTTTCCTCCCCGTCGTCGGCCAGACGGCCGTCCCGGTGATCGGCTTCTTCGTCACCGGCTTCTTCCTCACCGAGGAACTGGCCGCGGTCGCCCTCCAGCGCCGCGGCGTCGAACTCCGTGAACGCCTCGCCCTGCTCCGCTCCCGCAAGCTGCTGGTCTGGGGCTTCGGCACCCCCCTCGGCCTGGCCTTCCTGGTGCCGTTCGTCGCGGTGTTCCTGATGCCCGGCGCGGTCGCCGGCGCGACGCTCCTCGCCCGGGACCTGCGGGGCGAGGAGATCACGGAGGGCGCCGGGGACGCCGCTGACGCCGATGACGCGGACGATGCCGGGCACGACCCGCGCGCCGCGCACGACACGGCCGCGCCCGGGCGTACTCAGGTCACCTCTTGAGCGCCGCGTCCGCGGCCACCGTCAGGATCGCCCGCATCTGACCGATGATGTCCAGCCGGTTGCGCACGAACTCCGGGTCGGTGACGGCACCGCTCGCCGGGTCGGTGTTCCCGGCGCCGAACTGGAGCACCGGTGTGTGCACATGCCCGCCCGGCAGGGTGTCGTGCAGGCCCAGCCGGTCGCGCAGCAGCGTCGCCCGGTAGGCGATCTCGTTGGACAGGTAGTCGCCGCCGCCCCCGGCCCGGGCCGTGGAGCCGGCCGTCGGGCCGTCCGGCCGTACGACGGGAGCGGTGCCGCCCGCCGGTATCTCGGTGACCGTCGTGTTGTCGTACACCGGGAAGCGGCCGGTGTCCGCGGCGACCACGGCGGCGTACGGCAGCGTGGTCGTCGTCCACTGCGGCTGGCTCGCCGGGTCGGCGACCGGGACGGTGCCGGTCACCGACGCGTTGTCGTTGTCGGGGAACCCGCCGCGCCAGGCGCCGTTGGTGCGTTCCACGTCGAAGCGTCCGACCCGGCCCTGGCTCACCGTCGTGAACAGGTCCACCGCCGGCAGATACGGCCGCAGCGCCCGCTCCACCACCTGGTCCGCGAAGTCCTGCCAGCGCACCGGGAACACGGCCGTCTCCACGCGCGCGGGCCCGGCCGCAGTCTCGATCACCGTGCCGTCCAGGGCCAGCGCGGTCGCCCCGGACGGATTGGAGATGCGGATGTCCCGGTCGAGGGTGAAGGGGTCGAAGCCGGTCACCAGAATGCGTTTTACGTCCTTGCCGCTCTTGCCGCTCTTGCCGCGTGGATAGCGCACGTCGGTCTGCCCGCGTGAGGTCCGCTCCAACTCGTCCAGCAGGGCGGCCCGTCGGTCCTCGCCCAGCGCGAACCCGGGCTGGTACGCCCTCAGTTGCCGGGTCATGCCCAGCCGAGCCCAGTACAGCGGCCGGTCGTCGTCCCGGCTGAGGTCGCCGGCCGCGGGCCCGCGCCCCTGCGCCCGGTCGACGGCCCGCCGCCACAGCGCGGACCCCTCGCGTGCGACGATCCGGCGGGCCTGCTCGAAGGAGTGCGCCCGGCCGAGCGCACGGGCGAACTCGGGGGCCACGGTGTCGAATCCGGACCGCTTCAGGATCTCCTGCGGCACGGCCCGGTCGAGCCGCTGTTCCTCGGTGGTGGCCGCGGGTCCTGCGGGGGCCGGGCCCGCGGCGGCGGTCGTGGTGGGGGCGGCGAGCCCGGCGAGCAGGGTCAGGCCGAGGACGCCGATGCGAACGCGTAGGGATGTCAAGGGTGTTCGAGTCCTTCCGTCGCTGTGGGGCGCGTGCTGTGGGACGGCGGAAGTATCGCGTGACAGGTGTGGTCTACGCCATGGCGCCGGGCAGCCGACCGGCGGCCTCGCGCAGCACCCCCACGAAGGCGCGTGCCGCCGGCGACAGCGAGCGTCCGCGGACCGTCGCCGCGTACACCGCACGCGCCGGGGCGCCCTCGTCGTCCACCCGCAGCAGGGCGACGTCCGGCCGGACCGACTCGGCCGCGAGCGCCGGGACCAGGGCGACACCGAGACGGGCCGCCACGTACCCCTGCTTGGCGGTCCACTCGGCGACGACATGCGCCACACGCGGCCGGAAGCCCTGGCGCAGCGCGGCGTCCAGCAGGGTGCCCTCGGGGCGCGGGCCGCCGGAGATCCAGTCGGCGTCGGCGAGCAGGGCGAGCCGGACGGTGCCGGCGCCGGCCAGCGGATGGCCGGCGGGCACGGCGACGTACAGGCACTCGTCGAGGAGATGGTGCAGGGTGTACGCGGCCAGCGGGGCGTTGCCCGTCGTGGAGACGACCGCCAGGTCGAGGTGGCCGGCCGAGAGCCGGTCCAGCAGCCCGGGTGTCAGGCCCTCCTCGCGGGTGACGCGGACCCCGGGGTGACGGGCGCGGAAGGCGGCCAGGGCGCGCGGCACCAGCGCCGCGTCGGCGGTGGCGAAGGCGCCGAACCGCAACCGTCCGTCGGTCAGTTCACGCAGCGCCGTCAGCTCACGCACGGCCTCGTGCAGCGCCCCGGCGACGGCCTCGGCGTGCGGGACGAGCGCCCGGCCCGCCTCGGTGAGCCGCACCCCGCGCGGCAGCCGGTCGAACAGCGGGGCGCCGCCGAGCGCCGACTCCAGCGAGGCGATCTGCCGGGACACCGCCGACTGGGTCCAGCCGAGCGTCCGTGCGGCCACGGTGAAGGAGCCGCCGCGGGCCACCTCAAGGAACGCGCGCAGCCAGAGCGTGGCGAGGTCCGGCAGCTCGTACGGCGATCTGTCATGCGGAGTGGGCATGGCAGCCATGCTAGACATTCGCTTGTCGCATCACGGAGGCGGACCTAACGTCGTCACGTCGCCGGCGTCCGGCCCGGCCGCCGTCCCCTCCGAAGGAGCCCCGTGCAGATCACCTTGGGCAACCCCGCGTCAGCGCCGCAGCCCCTGAGCCCCTACTACTCCCAGGTCGCCCGCGTCGAACACGCCGACGGCAGCGCCCTGTTGTTCATCTCCGGCCAGATCGCCGAGGGCGCCACCCTGGCCGAGCAGTCCCGCGGCATCTTCGAGACGATCGCCGCCCTGCTCGAGGCGCACGGCGCGACCCTGGCGGACATCATCAACATCCGCACCTACCTCACCGACATGGACGGCCTCCCCGAATACGCCGCGGTACGCCAAGAATTCCTCACCACCACCCCACCCACCAGCATGACCTTCGAGGCCCCCCGCCTGTTCCACCCCCAGGCCCAAATAGAAATAGAAGCAATAGCCGCCCTCCCACCCACCCACTAACCCCCCGTAGGGGGCGCGGGGAACTGCGCGCTCAGCCACAACGAACCCGCAGCCAATGACGGCGATTAGTCCCCGTAGGGGGCGCGGGGAACGGCGCGCTCAGCCCCAACGCACCCGCAGTGAACGACGTTGCTTGGCCCCCCGTAGGGGGCGCGGGGAACTGCGCGCCAAGCCACAACGAACCCGCAGCGAACGACGCCGATCAGTCCCCGCGGACCCGGCACCCGGATCAGGCTCGCCGGCAGCCGCCCCTGGTGCTAACCCCGGGCCCCGAAGCCGTACACCGTCTCCGAGTGGTACGTCGCGCCGGGGCGCAGCTCGGTGGTCGGGAAGTCCGGCTGGTTCGGGGAGTCCGGGAAGTGCTGGGTCTCCAGCGCAAGACCGTCGCCGGGCGCGAAGGGATCGCCCAGATGGTCGGCGGTGTACAGCTGGATACCCGGCTCGGTCGTCGAAACCGTCAGCACCCGCCCGGACGCCGCGTCGTACAACTCACCCACCTCGACCGGCAAGTCCGTGACGCCCTTGTCGAAGACCAGGTTGTGGTCGTAGCCGGCGCCCACCTTGCGCGCCGTGCGGAAGTCGAACCGGGTGCCCGCCACGTCCGCCAGTTCCCCGGTCGGGATCAGCTCCGCGTCGACCGGCGTGAACCGGGAGGCGGCGAGCCGCAGTTCGTGCCCGCCCGCGTTGCCGCCGCCGGCCAGGTTGAAGTAGCTGTGGTTGGTGAGGTTGACCAGCGTCGGCGCGTCCGTCACCGCCTCGTACCCGATCCGCAGCGCCCCGGACGCGTCCAGCGCGTACGTCACCGTCACCTCCAGACGCCCCGGGAAGCCCTCCTCGCCGTGCGGGCTGATCCGCGTCAGACGTACGCCGTGCTCGACCGGCTCCGCGTCCCACACGCGCTTGTCGAAGCCGCGCTCCCCGCCGTGCAGCGAGTTGGGGCCGTTGTTCGGCTCCAGCGCGTAGACCAGGCCGTCCAGCGGGAAGCGTGCGCCCGCGATCCGGTTGGCGTAGCGGCCGATCACGGCGCCGGCGTACGGCTCCGGATGGGCGACGTAGCCGTCGAGGGCGGCGAACCCCAGCACGACGTTCGCCGTCCGCCCGTCCCGGTCCGGTACCTCGACGGACTGCACGATCCCGCCGTACGTCAGGACCCGCACCCGCACCCCGGCGCGCTCCAGCGTCCAGCGGTGGACCCGGGTGCCGTCGGAAAGTGTGCCGAAAAGTTCGCTCATGTGGGAAACCCTAGGTCACGGGTTCCGCGCGGTGACGGTCCGGTAGGCGATCGTCGCGAGCCGCTGCTGGCCGTCCTTGCTCGGGTGGAACCAGTCCCAGTGGCTGAGCTGCTCGGTGCTGAACTCGTAGTCGAACACGGCGCCCCCGTCGAAGCGGCACCGCCGGTCCTTGGCGCACACCTCCGCCAGAACCTTGTTGTACGCCTCCACCCGCTCCTGCACCGTGTCCCGGCGCTTCGTGGCCACCAGGTCCAGCGCGTCCGCGTCGCCCAGCATCGACGGGCAGATGCCCAGCTTCCACACCTGCTTGCCGAGCGGGTTGGTGCGGCCCTGCGACCACAGCCGTTTGAGGTTCGGCACGCTCGCCACATACACCTGCGTCTTCGGCAGTGCCGCGCGCAGCGTCGCCATCGCCTCCTCGAACCCCTCGCGGAAACGGGTGACCGACGTCATCGCCGACGTCGTGGCCCGGCAGGCGTCGTTGGCCCCGATCATCACCGTCACCAACTCGGGCGCGCGCGTCACCGCCTGCGCCATCTGGTCGGCGAGGTCACGCATCCGGGCGCCGGTCACGGCGTAGTTCCAGCTGTTCTCGGCCGCCCCGGCCCGCCCCAGCAACTGCACCGCCAGGCTGTCCACCTGGGTGCCGGTGCCGGTCGCCCAGGACACCTCCGGGCAGTCCGAGAGCACCGTGCACGCGTCGAAGCCCCGGGTGATGGAGTCGCCGACGGCGGCGACCGAGGCCGGGCTGCGGTTCCACACCACGGCCGCCCGCGCCTTGGTGCCGCCCGGCGCGGGGGAGTTGTCGCCCGCGGCCTCGCACCCCGCGGCGCCCAGGACCGCCGCCAGCACCACGGTGAGCACGGCTCGTGAACGCCGGCGTCGGTTTCGCATGCCCTGGTCCATCCCCTTGTCGTGCCGCCGGCGTGCCGTCATGGTCCGCCGTCCCGTCGTGGTCCCCAACCCATAACAACGCGCGAGGGTTCCCGGCGGGCGGCATGCAACGTCTCACACCCGTACAAGCGTCCCCCTGGGTGAATGGCGGCGTTTCCTGGCGCCGGGACGGACGGTACGTCACACTCCGCCCGCCGCCGCACGGTAGCCTCGCCATCAACGCGGCCGTCCTGTCACAGCCGCCCAGCCAGACCGCACCCTGTCCCGCTCAGCCCGGAGGTCCCGGTGACGACACGTGGAGTTCTGTACGTGCACTCCGCGCCGCGCGCGCTGTGCCCGCACGTCGAGTGGGCCGTCGCCGGGGTGCTCGGCACCCGCGTCAGCCTCGACTGGATCCGGCAGCCCGCCGCCCCCGGCACCTGGCGCTCGGAGTTCTCCTGGCAGGGCGAGCCCGGCACCGCGTCCAAGCTGGCGTCCGCGCTGCGCGGCTGGCACCTGCTGCGCTTCGAGGTCACCGCCGAGCCCTGCCCCACGGCCGAGGGCGAGCGCTACAGCTGCACCCCCGACCTCGGCATCTTCCACGCCGTCACCGGCATCCACGGCGACATCCTGATCCCCGAGGACCGGCTGCGCGCGGCGCTGACCCGGTCCCAGCGCGGCGAGACGGACCTGGAGGCGGAGATCGCCAAGCTCCTGGGCAAGCCCTGGGACGACGAACTGGAACCCTTCAGATACGCAGGAGAAGGCGCCCCAGTCCGCTGGCTCCACCAGGTCGTATAGAACGCCCCCAGGGCAGCGCGCCCCTCAGGGGCGCGGGGCTGTGTACATATGCGGCTCCGCCGCGCGGGCGCGACCAGCCACAAACAACCCGCACCCGGCACCACAACCGATCCCCCAACGGCGCATGGCCCGACCTCCACCACAGGAGACCGAGCCATGAAGCACGCCGCTAACACAGCGAACGCTCAGAGCGATCGAAACGCCAGTACCACGTTGTGCCCACCGAACCCGAACGAGTCGTTCAGCGCGGCGATACGCCCCTCGGGCAGCCGCCGAGCCTCCCCGCGCACGACATCCGCGGCCAGCTCGGGATCAGGGTCGTCGAGGTTGATGGTCGGCGGAGCCGTACGGTTCACCAGCGCGAGCACCGAGGCAACGGTCTCGATCCCACCGGCCCCGCCGAGCAGATGCCCGGTCATCGACTTGGTCGCGGAGATCGCCATGTGGTCGACATCGTCGCCGAACACCTTCCGCAGCGCCTTGATCTCGGCGATGTCCCCCTGCGGCGTCGAGGTGGCGTGCGCGTTGACGTGCACGATCTCGGCCGGCTTCAGATCGGTGTTGTCGAGCAGGTTCTGCAGCGCGTGCGCGATGCCGTTGCCGGACGGCTCGGGCTGCGTGATGTGGTGGCTGTCGGCCGAGATGCCCTGGCCGACCGCCTCGGCGTACATCCGGGCGCCGCGGGCCTTCGCGTGCTCCTCGGACTCCAGGACGATCACACCGGCGCCCTCGCCGAGGACGAAGCCGTCCCGGCCGCTGTCGTAGGGACGCGAGGCGCCCTGCGGGTCGTCGTTGTTCTTGGACATCGCCATCATGTTGCCGAACGCGGCGATGGGCAGCGGATGGATGGCCGCCTCCGTGCCACCCGCGACGACGATGTCGGCGCGGCCGGTGCGGATCATCTCGATGGCGTAGCCGATGGCCTCCGCGCCCGAGGCGCAGGCCGAGACCGGGGTGTGCACCCCGGCGCGCGCACCCAGCTCGATCCCGACGTTGGCGGCGGGGGAGTTGGGCATCAGCATCGGCACGGTGTGCGGGGAGACTCGGCGTACGCCCTTCTCCCGGAGCACGTCGTACTGGTCGAGCAGCGTCGTCACTCCGCCGATGCCGGAGGCGATGACCGCGCCCAGCCGGTCGGGGTTCACGGACCCGTCCTCACCGGCCTTGGCGGTAAAACCGGCGTCCTTCCAGGCTTCCTGAGCGGCGATCAGCGCGAACTGCGCGGACCGGTCCAGCTTGCGGGCCTGCGGGCGCGGGATGATCTCGCCCGGTTCGACGGCGATCTGCGCGGCGATGCGGACCGGCAGGTCGGCGGCCCAGTCCTGCTTGAGGAGGCGGACGCCGGACGTGCCGGCGAGCAGGGCCTTCCAGGTAGAGGCTGCGTCGCCACCCAGCGGTGTGGTTGCGCCGATACCGGTGACGACCACGGTGCGATTGGTCGGGCTCACGGGAATTCTTTCTCCAACGGATACGGGATTCAGCGGCGCCACCGCCGGGTGGCGGGGCATTGCAGCCTCGGGTCTGAGCGGTGGCTCAGCCCTGGTGCTTGAGGATGTACTCGGTCGCGTCGCCGACGGTCTTGAGGTTCTTGACGTCATCGTCCGGGATCTTGACGTCGAAGCGCTCTTCGGCGGCGACGACGACCTCGACCATGGACAGCGAGTCGACGTCCAGGTCGTCGGTGAAGGACTTGTCCAGCTGGACGTCCTCAACCGGGATGCCGGCGATCTCGTTCACGATGTCGGCGAGACCGGCGACGATCTCTTCCTGAGTGGCGGCCATGTCAGGCGCTCCTTCTTCGATATCCAGACGGGTTGGTGGCGCCCGCCGCGTCAGCGGCAGGTGTTGCTGAGCCGTACCGGATGCATGATCCGGCACGGAGTGCCTAGGGGAGGGTAACGACCGTGGCGGCGTAGACGAGACCCGCCCCGAATCCGATGACGAGCGCGGTGTCGCCGCTCTTCGCCTCGCCGGTCGCCAGAAGCCGCTCCATCGCGAGCGGGATCGAGGCGGCCGACGTGTTGCCGGTGGTGCGGATGTCACGGGCGACCGTGACGTGCTCCGGCAGTTTGAGGGTCTTCACCATCGAGTCGATGATCCGCACGTTGGCCTGGTGCGGGATGAAGACGTCCAGGTCGTCCGGGGTGAGGCCGGAGGCGTCCAGCGCCTCCTTGGCGACCTTCGCCATCTCGAACACGGCCCAGCGGAACACCGCCTGGCCCTCCTGGGTGATCGCGGGGAACTTGACGTTGCCCGCGCTGTCGACGGGGAGTTCGGAGACGTCGCCGTTCCGGAAGCGGTCCCAGGGCACGGTCTGCTTGATCGTATCGGCCTTGTCGCCCTCGGAGCCCCACACGGTCGGGCCGATCGCGGGCTCCTGCGAGGGGCCGACCACGACGGCGCCGGCGCCGTCACCGAACAGGAAGGCCGTCGCCCGGTCCTCCAGATCGGTCAGGTCGGAGAGCCGTTCCACGCCGATGACCAGCACGTACTCCGCCGAGCCCTCGACGACCATGCCCTTGGCGAGGGTGAGGCCGTAGCCGAAGCCGGCGCAGCCCGCCGAGATGTCGAAGGCGGCGGCCTTGTCCGTGCCGAGCTTGTCGGCGATCTCGGTGGCGACGGCAGGGGTCTGGCTGAAGTGTGAGACGGTCGACACGACGACGGCGCCGACCTGCTCGGCGGAGATGCCAGCGTCCGCGATCGCCTTGCCGGCGGCCTCGATCGACATCGCGGCGACCGTCTCGTCGGGGCCCGCCCAGTGCCGGGTCTCGATGCCGGAGCGCGAGCGGATCCACTCGTCGGAGGAGTCGATCCGCTCCAGGATCACCTCGTTGGGCACGACCCGGGTCGGGCGGTAGCCGCCGACACCGAGGATGCGCGCGTACGGGGCGCCCTTGCTGGGCTTGATCTTCGACATGGTCGGTACGGCTCCTTAGGCGGGCGCGTGCTCGGAGACCAGCTCCCGGGCCGCGTCGAGGTCGTCGGGGGTCTTCAGGGCCAGCGTCCGGACGCCGGGCAGGGCGCGCTTGGCCAGGCCGGTCAGCGTGCCGCCGGGGCACACCTCCAGCAGCGCGGTGACGCCCAGCTCCTTGAACGTCTCCATGCACAGGTCCCAGCGGACCGGGTTGGCGACCTGGCCGACCAGCCGGTCCAGCACCTCGGCGCCGGAAGCGACGGTCCGGCCGTCCTTGTTGGAGACGTAGGCGACCTTCGGGTCGGCGGGCGTGAGGTCCGCTGCGGCCTTCGCCAACGCCTCGACCGCGGGCGCCATATGACGGGTGTGGAAGGCGCCGGCCACCTTGAGCGGCACGACCTTGCGGACGCCCTCGGGCTTGTCCTCGGCCAGCGCGGCCAGTTGCTCCAGCGTGCCCGCGGCGACGATCTGGCCCGCGCCGTTGATGTTCGCGGGGGTCAGGCCCAGCTTCTCCAGGTGCGCCACGGACACCTCGGGGTCGCCGCCGAGCAGCGCCGACATGCCCGTCTCGGTGATCGAGGCGGCGTCCGCCATCGCCAGCCCGCGTGTGCGTACGAGGCGCAGCGCGGCCGTGTCGTCCAGGACGCCGGCGAACGCGGCCGCCGTGATCTCGCCGACGCTGTGTCCGGCCACGGCGCCCGGCGCGATGTCACCCAGTGCCGCGGCGGACAGGATCCCGGCGGCGACCAGCAGCGGCTGGGCCACCGCGGTGTCACGGATGGCGTCCGCGTCGGCCTGGGTGCCGTAGTGGAGCAGGTCCAGTCCGATGGCGTCGGACCACGCGGCGACACGGTCAGCGGCACCGGGGAGATCGAGCCAGGGAGTCAGAAAGCCGGGCGTCTGGGCGCCCTGGCCGGGAGCGACGAGTACGAGCACTCTCACACTCTCTCTTGGGGACGGCCGGCGCCGCCCGTGGGGACAAGGACGAAGAACACGAGGGGGTTTTGTGGGTCTCCGACAAAAGGCTAGGACGGGGGATCTCCATCGGCCAGACGCCCCAGGATCAGCGCGATCCGTAGCGTGAACGCGGATCGTACATCGGACGGTGACCATCCGGTGACGTCTGTCACACGTCGGAGCCGGTAGCGCACGGTGTTCGGGTGAACGAAGAGCATGCGGGCGGCGCCCTCCAGGCTGCTCGCCTGCTCCAGATAGACACTCAAGGTTTCCAGCAGGGCCGAACCGGCCTCTTCGAGCGGTCTGTAGATCTCCTCCACCAGCTGCTCACGGGCGCTCGGATCGCCCGCGATGGCACGTTCCGGAAGCAGGTCGTCCGCCAGGACCGGGCGCGGTGCGTCCTGCCAGGCGGAACACGCCTTCAGCCCCGCCGCGGCGGCCTGCGCCGACCGGGTCGCGGCCAGCAGATCGGGCACCACGGGCCCGGCCACCACGGGTCCCGCGGCGAACGGGCCGATCAGCGACTTGGCGACGGCCAGCGGGTTGTCGCTGCCGCCGGCGACGACGACCAGCCGGTCGCCGAGCACCCCGGTGAGCACCTGGAGCTTGGCGTGTCGTGCGGCCCGCCGAATGGCCTCCACGGTCAGCTCGCTGTCGCCGTCCGGGGCGGTCCCGAGCACGACGCACACATGCTCGGGGGAGTTCCAGCCGAGCGCGGCGGCCCGGCTGACGGCGCCCTCGTCGGCCTCCCCGCTGAGCACGGCGTTGACCACCAGGGATTCCAGCCGCGCGTCCCAGGCACCGCGTGCCTCGGCGGCCTGCGCGTACACCTGGGCGGTGGCGAACGCGATCTCACGGGCGTACACCAGCAGCGCCTCGCGCAGCACGCCCTCGTCGCCGGGCGCGGCCACCTCGTCGATCGCCGACTCCATGACCTCGATGGTGGTCCGCACCATCTCCACGGTCTGACGCAGCGTGATGGCCCTCGTCAGCTCGCGCGGTGCGGTGCCGAAGACGTCCGTCGAGATGGCCTGCGGGGCGTCCGGGTGCCGGAACCACTCGGTGAACGCGGCGATACCGGCCTGGGCCACGAGCCCGATCCAGGATCGATTCTCCGGGGGCATCGCCCGGTACCACGGCAGGGACTCGTCCATGCGGGCGATGGCCTGGGCGGCGAGGCTGCCGGACGACTTCTCCAGCCGCCGCAGGGTCGCGGAGTGCGGGTGCACTCCGTGCGGTGCGGGGTCGGGGTTGCGGGATTCTGGTTCGGGCACGGTGACAAGACTGCCTCATCCGGACGGCGGTACGTGTCGCCGGGGGCTCGCCTTGGCAGCGGGCGCTCCCCTGCGGGGCCTTGGCCGTCGTTCGGGTGCGGGTGCGTTGTGGCTTGTCGCGCAGTTCCCCGCGCCCCTTTGGGGCGCGCCGTTCGTGGATCGGGGGCGTTGCCGGGTGCGGGTGCGTTGGGGCTTGTCGCGCCCGCGCGGCGGAGCCGCATATGTACACAGCCCCGCGCCCCCCTGCGGGGCCTCGGCCGTCGTTCGGGTGCGGGTGTGTTGTGGCTTGTCGCGCAGTTCCCCGCGCCCCTTTGGGGCGCGCCGTTCGTGGATCGGG
>NZ_JBIWKB010000035.1:80917-94608 GCF_044765425.1 Streptomyces sp. NPDC102462
CGGGGCGTTGCCGGGTGCGGGTGCGTTGGGGCTTGTCGCGCCCGCGCGGCGGAGCCGCATATGTACACAGCCCCGCGCCCCTTTCGGGGCGGGCTAACGTGGGGGTGTGATGGATGTGTGGCGGGCTGGGGAGCGGTATGTGGGTGGGGATGGGCGGGCCGGGATTGAGACGTGGCATGCCTTCTCGTTCGGGGCGCATTACGATCCCGGCAATCTGCGCTTCGGTGCGCTCATCGCTTGTAATGAGGAGCGGTTGGCGGTCGGGGCCGGGTTTGATGAGCACCCGCACAGCCATACCGAGATCGTCACCTGGGTCGTGGAGGGCGAGCTGACCCACCGTGACTCGACGGGCCGCGAGACGGTGCTGGGCCCGGGTGACGTCCAGCGCCTCAGCTCCGCCGCCGGTGTCCGCCATGTCGAGCGCAACGACGGCCCGGTGCCGCTGACCTTCGTCCAGATGTGGCTGGCCCCGCGGACCCCCGGCGGCATCCCCGGCTACGAGATCGTCCGGGGCATCGCCGACTCCACCCCGTACGCCGTCCCCGAGGCCGGCGCGATGCTCCACGTACGGCGGCTGCGGCCAGGGGAGCGCACGGCGCTGCCGGACGCCGCGTACCTCTACCTGCACATGGTGCGCGGAGCGCTGCGGTTCGCGGCGCAGCGCCTGGAACCGGGCGACTCGGCCCGCATCACGGACGCACAGGGCCTGGAGGCGGTGGCGGAGACGGGGGCGGAGCTGCTGCTGTGGGAGATGGCCGCGTAGGGCGCGGGAAGCGCCCGGCGGGCCTCAGCCGCGCAGTTCCGAGAGCACCGCGTCCGTGAACACCGGCCACGCCTCGATCGCCCAGGGACCGAAGGCGCGGTCGGTCAGTGCGACGCCCGCCGCCCGCGCGTCCGGGTCGATCCACAGGAACGTACCGGACTGCCCGAAGTGCCCGAAAGTACGCGGAGAGGACGAACCGCCCGTCCAGTGCGGCGACTTGGCGTCGCGGATCTCGAAACCCAGCCCCCAGTCGTTCGGGTTCTGGTGCCCGTAACCCGGCAGGACGCCCTTGGTCCCCGGGTACTGCACGGTCATCGCCTGGGCGACCGTCCGCGGATCCAGCAGCCGGGGCGCCTGCACCTCGGCCGCGAACCGCAGCAGGTCCGCCACCGTCGACACCCCGTCCTTCGCGGGCGAGCCCTCCAGCGACGTGTCCGTCATGCCCAGCGGCTCCAGCACCGCCTGCCGCAGATACTCGGCGAACGGGATGTCGGCCGCCTTGGCGATGTGGTCGCCGAGCTGCTCGAAGCCGGCGTTGGAGTACAGCCGGCGCTCCCCGGGCGGTGCGGTCACCCGGTGCTCGTCGAAGGCCAGCCCGGAGGTGTGGGCGAGCAGATGACGGACCGTCGCGCCGGGCGGCCCCGCCGGTTCGTCCAGCTCGATCGCCCCCTCCTCGTACGCGACGAGCGCCGCGTACGCCGTGAGCGGCTTGGTGACCGAGGCCAGCGGGAAGCGCAGGCCGGCCGGCCCGTGGGTCCCCAGCACCGTACCGTCGGCCCGTACGACACCCGCCGCGGCGGTCGCCACGGGCCACTCCCCGACCAACGCAAGACTCTGCAACGCCATACGGCCGAGCTTAGGTGCTCAGAGTCTCAGCTCCAGCAAAGGGTCCGGCTTGGGCCGGAAGCCGAGGGAGTCGTACAGGGGGCGGGCCTCGGCGGAGGCGGTGAGCTGGACCTGGGCGGCGCCGCGGGAGCGGAACCACTCCAGCAGTTCGCCCATGCACGCGCGCGCGTACCCGCGGCGGCGGGCGCCGGGGTCGGTGGCGACGCTGAACACGAAGCCGACCGTGCCCTGCGGGTTGCGTGTCCGGCCGATCCGGTATTCGATCGTGCCGGCCACCAGCGCGGCCAGCGCCCCCGGCCGCTCGGGGTGGTCCACGACGAACGCGGCGAAGTCGCCGTCCGGCTCGGCGAGCCGGCCGCGCAGGGTCGGCAGGGACTCCCCGTGCCAGGCCGTGGACGGGTCGGACCCGAACATTGAGTCGATCATGACCTGCCGCAGCCGCAGAACTTCCTGTGCATCCTCGGGAGTTGCCCGCCGAACAAGACTCATACGGCCCACGCTACGCTCCGCTGGAATTGCCGCGACATGCCGTCGGCCGTCCGCGGCACGGTCGTGGCTGATCGCGCAGTTCCCCGCGCCCCTTCGGGGCGCAACAAACCACGCCAGGTGCGCCCCGCTAGGGGCGCGGGGAACTGCGCGAGAAACCACAACGCACCCGCACTGGAAGGACGGCGGGTGTCGCCCCGATAGGGGCGCGGGGAACTGCGCGACAAGCCACAACGCACCCGCACTCGAATAACGACCCAAGTCCCCCAAAACGGCCATATTGCACCCGCATCCGAAGAACGCCAAGGCAAGCAACACCACCCCTCCCCGCCAAGCCGGCGGAGCCACTTGCTTGGAGTGCGCTCAAAGGTCATAGCGTGGGACCCATGACGGTGATGCAGACCACGCCCGCGGCCACCGAGCAAGCCCAGACCCCCGCCGACCTCTGCTCCGCCCCACCCCGCCGGCACCCGCGCCCCGACGGCCAGGACCAGTACACGATCAGCGAGGTCGTCGCCTTCACCGGCCTGACCGCCCACACCCTGCGCTGGTACGAACGCATCGGCCTGATGTCCCACATCGACCGTTCGCACACCGGCCAGCGCCGCTACACCAACCGCGACCTGGACTGGCTCGACCTGGTCACCAAGCTGCGGCTGACCGGCATGCCGGTGGCGGACATGGTCCGGTACGCGGAGCTGGTGCGTGAGGGCGACCACACCTTCCTGGAGCGGCACGAACTGCTGGAGTCCACCCGCCGGGACGTGCTGACCCGGATCGCGGAACTCCAGGACACCCTCGCCGTACTGGACCGGAAGATCAGCTTCTACGCGGACGCCGGGCGCGACTTCGAGCGGGAGCGGGCCGGCCGCTGACCGCGGCAGCTACAGCTCCGCCAGCAGTTCGGCCTTCTTCACGGCGAACTCCTCGTCCGTGACCAGCCCCGCCCGGTGCAGTTCCCCGAGGTGCCGGATCCGCTCGGCGATGTCGGCGGGGTCGCGGCGCCGCGGTGTCGCGGGCACCGCGGCCGCGGTCCCGCGCGCCCGCACCGCGGCCAGCACGGCCGCGGCGAACGGCAGCGATTCGTGGACGGGTCCGTAGCCGAGGCCGAAGACGACCGTCGCCGGGTCCTGGTCGGGCTGGGCGGTCCGGCCGGCGGCGGGGGAGCGGTGCAGCAGCCGCAGATGGCCCTCGAACACCTCGGGGGAGCGCCATTCGACGCCGCCCAGGTCGGCGACCTGGAAGCGCTGGTCGCCGGCCTTCCACTTGGCGGTGGAGGCGCCCGTCCAGGACCAGCGGAAGTGCACCGAGGTCCCGTCGAAGGACGCCTTCCCGTCGTACGCCTTGAAGTGCCGGGGCGCCTCGGGCGCGGCCACCAGGTGGCGCTCGGCCGGGCCGGACTCGGTGAGCTGTGCGCGCAGTTCGTCGGCGTAGTACTCGGCGAGGGTGGCCCGTTCGGCGGGCAGCACCAGCCGGTAGGGGTCGCTGTGCTCCTTGAGCTGCCCGTCCGCCGCCTCCATCAGCGGATCGGCGCCGGGCCGTGGTTCCGCGCGCAGCACGACCGTGCCGCGCCGTCCGGGGGAGAGCGTCACCCCTTCGAGCGCGGTCAGCGGGACACGTCGTTCCCCGAGCGCCTGGAACAACTTGGGCGTTCGAATCCCCCGTTCGTAACGGATGAGCACGGAGTCGGACTCGAACTCCCAGGCGGCATGAAATCCGGCCAGCACGTCACCCATGCGGCTCATCGTATGCGGCACAAGCTCCTCCGTCCCTCCCCGAGCAGACCGCACTTCCTGCAAGTTCTACGCGCGTTCGACCGTCGAGCCGTCGGTCAGACCCGTCCGGCACCCCTCGTCGTCGCGGGCGCACGTCACCGAGTGGTACGCGCCCACTCCGACGTCGGCCAGGTTGCGCAGGCTGTCGGTGCCCGGCTCGAAATAGCCGCTGTGTCCCTGGGCGTCCCGCGCCGACAGCACCCGCGCGCCGAACGCGCCGGAGACCGGGTCCGCGCCGTGTCCGAGGCCCCCGACCTCCAGGTAGGGCACGTCCTGGATCCAGTCGGTGGGGTCCCGCATCGCCCACACCCGGGCGTCCGTGCCGAGGTGCGCGGCCTTGCCGACCCGCATGCCGGGGCTCGCGGCCACCGCCAGGTCGGTCACCCGGCGCGGCATGCCGTGCGCGGCCACCCCGCAGACCACGGAGCCGTAGCTGTGGCAGAACAGCGACAGGGGCGCGGCGCCGGGCAGCGCCCGCAGCAGTGCGTTCAGCCGGACGGCGCCGTCCTCGGCGCGCATCGCGGTGGCCGCGTCGACGCCGAGGCCGCTGGGCGAGGTGTAGTCGGCCCAGGCGATCACGGCCGTACGGGTCGTGGGGCTCTGGGTGCGTTCCGCCGCGTACAGCGCCTTGGCCATGCCGACCGGCGCGGAGTACGGGCTGTAGGTCTTCTGGAAGGTGAGCAGGTCGGTGTCGACGCCGGGGACGACGACCGAGATCCGCTGCGCCTTGCGGAGACTGCCGAACACCTCGGCGATCCGGCCCGAGCCCGCCGGGTCGAAGGCCAGGATGTGCCGGCCCTTGGTCAGCAGTGCCTCGAAGCGGTGCATACGACGGCCCGCCTGCTGCTGGCCGGCGGGCGTGAGCCTGTTGTCGTGCATGCGTTTCTTCTCGGCCTTGCGCGCCTGGTCCAGGGCGATGCGGTTGGCGCGGTAGCGCAGTTCGACCGGGGCGCCGTTCATGTTGCCGACCGCGAGCGGGTACCGGTGCGCCAGCCGGACGCGTTCCTGCGCGCTGAGCGAGGCGAAGAACCGGGTGAGCACGGCGGGGGCCGCGTGCGGGTCGGGCAGCCGGTGGCCGTGCACGCTGCCGTGCTCCCACGCCGTGAGCGAGGCCGACAGGGCGCTCGCCTCCCGGTGGCTGCGCAGGGCGGTCCAGCCGGTGGTCGCGAGCATCACGAACACGACGGCCAGGGCGAGCAGTGCGCGCCAGACGTTGAGTTGCGGGGAGGTGTCGAAGGAAGTCACTGGGAGGACACACTAGGAGAACGAGAGGGTCTCGCGTTAACCGAGTGACGGGTATCACGTTTCGACGGACGCGGCGGGTTCAGTCCGCTCGCCAGCTCCCGATCAGCTCGGGTCCCACCAGGTCCAGATACGACCTGGTCAGGTCGCGTATCGCCGCGACGCTGACATCGTCGCCCGCCGACCATGCGCGCCCGGTGACCCTTATCACCGCGCCGAACACGGCCACCAGGAGGCGCGGGCGCGGGTCTGTCTCGACGTCCACCCCCTCGCGCTCGGCGAGCAGCCGCGCCAGCGCGTCCTCCGTCTCCACGGCGCGGCGCAGATGGGCGGCGAGCAGCACGGGCGTCGACTCGATCACCCGGAACATGCGCAGATACGTCTCGACCGGAACGACGGAGGCGATGGCCTCGTTCACGGTCTCCCAGCCCTCCAGCACGGCCTGGCGCAGCGCCTCCAGCGGGGGCTCGCACGGCGGGCGTTCGCGCACCGCGCGGAGGAAGTGGGCCTCGGCGATCTCCTCGATGGCGAAGGCCGCTTCCTCCTTTCCGGGGAAGTACCGGAAGAATGTGCGCTGCGACACCTCGACGGCGTCGGCGATCTCGTCGACCGTCGTCTGTTCGTACCCCTGGGTGGTGAACAGGTCGAGCGCGGCGTGCAGCAGGGCGTCCCGGGTGCGGCGCTTCTTGCGTTCGCGCAGCGTCTCCACGGGGCTCCTCCACCTCTTGGGCGAACCGTTCTCCCAGTTCAGGCTATATGTGAGTGACATGACAGTTACCGACTTGTGAATTGGTTTGTCAATTGTCAGCCGCTGTCATTAGCCTCGAAGGTATGACTAGTCAGACCACCATCGACGCGGCGGGGTCGGGGGACAAGGCGGACCGGGTTCCGTCGGACCCGTCGGTCCAGGCCCCGGCCGCGGGCCTGCGCGGCCATCCGTGGCTCACGCTCATCACCGTTGCCGTAGGGGTCATGATGGTGGCCCTGGACGGCACCATCGTGGCCATCGCCAACCCGGCGATCCAGAAGGACCTCGGCGCGACCTTCGCACAGGTCCAGTGGATCACCAACGGGTACTTCCTCGCACTCGCGGTCTCCCTGATCACCGCGGGCAAGCTCGGTGACCGCTTCGGTCACCGGCAGACCTTCCTGATCGGCGTCGTCGGCTTCGCCGCCGCGTCGGGTGCCATCGGCCTGTCCGACAGCATCGGGCTCGTCGTCACCTTCCGTGTCTTCCAGGGCCTGTTCGGCGCGCTGCTGATGCCGGCCGCGCTGGGCCTGCTGCGGGCCACCTTCCCGGCCGAGAAGCTCAACATGGCGATCGGCATCTGGGGCATGGTCATCGGTGCCTCCACCGCGGGCGGCCCCATCCTCGGCGGTGTCCTGGTCGAGCACGTCAACTGGCAGTCGGTGTTCTTCATCAACGTGCCGGTCGGCGTCCTCGCCCTCGTCCTCGGTGTGCTGATCCTCAGGGACCACCGCGCCGAGAACGCGCCGCGCTCCTTCGACATCCCCGGCATCGTCCTGCTGTCCGGCGCGATGTTCTGCCTCGTCTGGGCGCTCATCAAGGCGCCCGGGTGGGGCTGGGGCGACGGCAAGACATGGGCGTTCATCGCCGGGTCGGTGCTGCTCTTCGGGCTCTTCTCCTTCTGGGAGACGAGGGTGAAGGAGCCGCTGATCCCGCTCGGTCTGTTCCGCTCCATCCCGCTGTCGGCGGGTGTGGTGCTGATGGTCCTCATGGCCATCGCCTTCATGGGCGGCCTGTTCTTCGTCACGTTCTACCTGCAGAACGTGCACGGCATGAGCCCGATCGACGCCGGTCTGCACCTGCTCCCGCTCACCGGCATGATGATCGTCGGCTCACCGCTCGCCGGCGCCATGATCACCAAGCTCGGCCCGCGGATCCCGCTCGCGGGCGGTATGGCCGCCACCGCGATCGCCATGTACGGCATGTCCACGCTGGACACCAACACCGGCAGCGGCGCGATGTCGATCTGGTTCGCCCTGCTGGGCCTCGGCCTCGCGCCCGTCATGGTCGGCGCCACCGAGGTCATCGTCGGCAACGCCCCGATGGAGCTGTCCGGCGTGGCCGGCGGTCTCCAGCAGGCCGCGATGCAGATCGGCGGCAGCCTCGGTACGGCGGTGCTGGGTGCCGTGATGGCGTCCAAGGTCGACAGCGCCCTGCCGGGCAACTGGACGGACGCGGGGCTGCCGAAGCTCTCGTCCGAACAGCTCGCCCAGGCGTCCGAGGCGGTGCAGGTGGGGGTGGCGCCGGTGCCCGAGGGCACGCCCGCGGCCATCGCCGGGAAGATCACCGCCGTCGCGCACGACACGTTCATCTCCGGCATGAGCCTGGCCTGTTTCGTGGCCGCGGGCGTGGCGATCGTCGCCGTCCTGGTCGCGCTCCTGACCAAGCGCGGCGAAAACGCGGAGGCGGGCGCGGGAGTCGGCCACATCTGACCTCCGGCGGTCCAGCAGCCAACGGGGCGCGCCCCGTCAGGGGCGCGGGGAACGGCGCGATCAACCACAATGCTCCCGCACCCGAAAGACGGCAGTTCTTTCTCGTGCGGGAGCGTCGTGGCTGGTCGCGCAGTTCCCCGCGCCCCTATCGGGGCGCCTCCCGCGCACCCGAACGACGGCGGGTGCGCGCCCGAAGGGGCGCGGGGAACGGCGCGAGAAACCACAACGCACCCGCACCGGAACGACGGCAGATGCCGCCCCTTAGGGGCGCGGGGAACGGCGCGAGAAACCACGACGCTCCCGCACGGAACGACGGCGGGTGCCGCCCCTTAGGGGCGCGGGGAACGGCGCGAGAAACCACGACGCACCCGCACCCAAATGACGGCCGAGGCCCCCCGCAGGGACCCGCGGAGCCTACAACCGGTACCGGTCGACGGCCTGCTTCAGTACCGACCGGTCGACCTTCCCCTCCCGCGCCAACTCGGCCAGCACCCCCACCACGATCGACTCCGCGTCGATGTGGAAGAAGCGCCGCGCCGCCTCCCGGGTGTCGGCGAAGCCGAACCCGTCCGCGCCCAGCGACTGATACGTCCCCGGCACCCACCGCGCGATCTGATCCGGCACCGACCGCATCCAGTCGGACACGGCCACGAACGGCCCCTCCGCCCCGCCGAGCTTCCGCGTGACGTACGGCGTGCGGTGCTCCTCCTCGGGATGGAGCAGGTTGTACTCCTCGCACGCCACGGCCTCCCGCCGCAGTTCGTTCCAGGAGGTCGCCGACCAGACGTCCGCGCGGACGTGCCACTCCTCGCCGAGGATCCGCTGCGCCTCCAGCGCCCAGGGCACCGCGACCCCGGACGCCATGATCTGCGCCGGGATCGAGCCCGCGCTGCCCACGCCGATCCGGTGGATGCCCTTCAGGATGCCTTCGACGTCCACGTCCGCCGGTTCGGCCGGGTGCTGGATGGGCTCGTTGTAGACGGTGAGGTAGTAGAAGACGTCCTCGCCGTGCGGGTGCTCGGCGTCACCGCCGTACATGCGGCGCAGCCCGTCCTGCACGATGTGCGCGATCTCGTACCCGTAGGCGGGGTCGTAGGCCACGCACGCCGGGTTGGTGGAGGCGAGCAGCTGGGACTGGCCGTCCGCGTGCTGCAACCCCTCTCCGGTCAGGGTGGTGCGCCCTGCGGTCGCGCCCAGCACGAAACCGCGCGCCAGTTGGTCGGCCATCTGCCAGAACTGGTCGCCGGTGCGCTGGAAACCGAACATCGAGTAGAAGACGTAGACGGGGATCAGCGGCTCGCCGTGGGTCGCGTACGCGGAGCCCGCCGCGATCAGGGAGGCCGTGCAGCCCGCCTCGGAGATGCCGTCGTGCAGCATCTGGCCGGTCGGCGACTCCTTGTAGGCGAGCAGGAGGTCCCGGTCGACCGACTCGTACTGCTGGCCGAGCGGGTTGTAGATCTTCGCACTCGGGAAGAAGGAGTCCATGCCGAACGTGCGGTACTCGTCCGGTGCGATCAGCACGAACCGCCGGCCGATCTCCTTGTCCCGCATGAGGTCCTTCAGCAGCCGCACGAACGCCATGGTGGTGGCGACGGACTGCTGACCGGTGCCCTTCTTCACGGTCGCGTACGTCGCGTCGCCCGGCAGTGCGAGCGGCTTCGAGCGCACGACCCGGGTCGGCACATAACCGCCGAGCCCCTTGCGCCGGTCGTGCATGTACTGCATCTCCTCGGTGTCCCGGCCGGGGTGGTAGTACGGCGGCGGGCCGGACTCCAGCTCACGGTCGGAGATCGGCAGGTGCAGCCGGTCACGGAAGTGCTTGAGGTCGTCGACCGTCAGCTTCTTCATCTGGTGCGTGGCGTTGCGGCCCTCGAAGTTGGGGCCCAGCGTCCAGCCCTTGATCGTCTTGGCCAGGATCACCGTCGGCTGGCCCTTGTGCGCCTTGGCCGCGGAGAACGCCGCGAAGATCTTCCGGTGGTCGTGACCGCCGCGGCCCAGGTGCAGGATCTGGTCGTCGGTCATGTGCTCGACCATGGCGCGCAGCCGGTGGTCGTCGCCGAAGAAGTGCCGGCGGATGTAGGCGCCGGACTCGGTGGCGTACGTCTGGAACTGGCCGTCCGGGGTGATGTTCATCTTGTTGACCAGCAGGCCGTCGCGGTCCTGGGCGAGCAGCGGGTCCCAGGTGCGGTCCCAGACCAGCTTGATCACGTTCCAGCCGGCGCCACGGAAGACGGACTCCAGCTCCTGGATGATCTTGCCGTTGCCGCGTACCGGGCCGTCCAGCCGCTGGAGGTTGCAGTTGACGACGAAGGTGAGGTTGTCCAGGCCCTCACGCGCGGCGATGGTCAGCTGTCCCAGCGACTCCGGCTCGTCCATCTCGCCGTCGCCGAGGAACGCCCACACGTGCGACGCGGAGGTGTCGGCGATGCCGCGCGCCTCCATGTAGCGGTTCATCCGGGCCTGGAAGATCGCGGCGAGCGGGCCGAGACCCATGGAGACCGTCGGGAACTCCCAGAAGTCCGGCATGGAGCGGGGGTGCGGATAGCTGGACAGCCCGTTGGGGTACTTCGACTTCTCCTGGCGGAAGCCGTCGAGCTGCGCCTCGGTGAGCCGGTCGAGCAGGTACGCGCGCGCGTAGATGCCGGGGGAGGCGTGGCCCTGGAAGAAGACCTGGTCGCCGCCCCTGCCGTCGTCCTTGCCGCGGAAGAAGTGGTTGAAGCCCACGTCGTACAGCGAGGCGGAGGAGGCGAAGGTGGCGATGTGGCCGCCGACGCCGATGCCGGGGCGCTGCGCGCGGGAGACCATCACGGCCGCGTTCCAGCGGGTCGCGTTGAGGATCTTGCGTTCGATCTCCTCGTTGCCCGGGAAGAACGGCTCGTCCTTGGTCGCGATGGTGTTGACGTAGTCCGTGCTGCGCATCTCGGGCACGGCCACCCGCTTCTCGCGGGCCCGTTCGATCAGGCGGAGCATCAGATAGCGCGCCCGCTCCCGGCCGCGCTCGTCGACGGCGGCGTCGAGGGAGTCGAGCCACTCCTGGGTTTCCTCGGGATCGAAGTCAGGAACCTGACTCGGAAGGCCGCCAATGATGATCGGGTTGCGATCGGGTCCGGAAGCCACGCTGTTCCTTACCTGTCGGAGGGCTGCTGTGTCTGGCTTTACCTGTCAGATGGGCTGCTTTTCTGCTGATCCAGTTGTTCCCAGTTCTCCGCGGTTGGCCACCTCGTATTCCGGGCGGTCCAGTCGAAACGCAACGATACGCCTCAGGGTGTACGGTGCGTGGCAAAGCTGTTCGATGGCCGTATAGGCGGATGATTCCGAACGGGGCAAACCGGGCACAACGGTGTGGTGTGCGGTCGAGTGCCGCGCGATACGGTGCCAGGAGTTGCGTCGACACGGCCGGGATCGTCACCGTTTCGGCGGTCTGAACGGCCGGGTACTTGCGCGATCCGCCCCGCCCGTGTGGACTACGGCCAATGCTTCGCGCACGCGCGTGGCTGAGTCATTCACCGAAACATGATCAGGAGGCAACCCGTGAGCGCGACCGCGGACCACGCGGAGGAGCGGACGAGCCCTGCCGCAAGGCTGGGGTTCCAGCCCGAGCAGGTGGTCCAGGAGATCGGCTACGACGACGACGTCGACCAGGAGCTCCGCGAGTCCATCGAGGAAGTCATCGGCAGCGACCTGGTGGACGAGGAGTACGACGACGTGGCCGACGCCGTGGTGCTGTGGTTCCGCGACGACGACGGCGACCTGACGGATGTGCTGGTGGACGCCACCACCTACATCGAGGAGGGTGGCGCGATCCTGCTTTTCACGCCGAAGACCGGCCGTTCGGGGTACGTGGAGCCGAGTGACATCTCCGAAGCCGCGACGACGGCCGGGCTGTCGGCGTCGAAGAGCGTCAGCGTGGGCAAGGACTGGAGCGGCTCGCGTCTGGTGACGCCGAAGGCCGCCAAGTCCAGGAAGTAGGCCGCCTCATCCCGTACGCGGGACGGGCCGGGCCCGCTCCGGCCCGTCCGCCGTACCCCGGTGACCGCTGCGTAGGGTGGTGCCACCCGAACAGCCCCACCGAAGGGACACAGGACGATGGCGATCCAGGTCGGCGACAAGGCGCCCGACTTCGAACTGAAGGACAACCACGGCCGCACCGTGCGGCTCTCGGACTTCCGCGGCGAGAAGAACGTGGTGCTCCTCTTCTACCCCTTCGCCTTCACCGGAGTGTGCACCGGCGAGCTGTGCGAACTGCGCGACAACCTGCCCACGTTCGTCAACGACGACACGCAGCTGCTCGCCGTCTCCAACGACTCCATCCACACCCTGCGCGTCTTCGCCGAGCAGGAGGGCCTGGAGTACCCGCTGCTCAGCGACTTCTGGCCGCACGGCGAGACCTCGCGCGCGTACGGCGTCTTCGCCGAGGACAAGGGCTGCGCCCTGCGCGGCACCTTCATCATCGACAAGGAGGGCGTCGTGCGCTGGACCGTCGTCAACGCCCTGCCGGACGCCCGTGACCTGGACGCGTACGTACGGGCGCTCGGCGCCCTGTGACGCGGCACCCCGCCACCG
Organism: Streptomyces sp. NPDC102462; assembly: GCF_044765425.1. Taxonomy (NCBI): domain Bacteria; kingdom Bacillati; phylum Actinomycetota; class Actinomycetes; order Kitasatosporales; family Streptomycetaceae; genus Streptomyces; species Streptomyces sp. NPDC102462. Next base: position 93,053 of record NZ_JBIWKB010000035.1, read on the forward strand.
ACACCTTCGATTCTTCGGTTCCAGGGCCTGCGGGGGGCGGGAACCCGTCACTAGGATCGACTCGTTGATCCGGTATCCGACGCACGACGGGGCTCCCCGCCCCCGGACACACATGGAGGACTCGTGGGAGTCAGCCTCAGCAAGGGCGGCAACGTATCACTGACCAAGGAGGCCCCGGGCCTGACCGCTGTCCTCGTCGGTCTGGGCTGGGACGTCCGCACCACCACCGGCACCGACTTCGACCTCGACGCCAGCGCGCTGCTGCTGAACGGGTCGGGCAAGGTCGGCAGCGACCAGAACTTCGTCTTCTTCAACAACCTCAAGAGCCCGGACGGCTCGGTGGAGCACACCGGCGACAACATCACCGGTGAGGGCGAGGGCGACGACGAGGTCATCAAGGTCAACCTCGCGTCGGTCCCGGCCGACGTCGACAAGATCGTCTTCCCGGTGTCGATCTACGACGCCGAGAACCGCCAGCAGTCCTTCGGCCAGGTGCGCAACGCGTTCATCCGCGTCGTCAACCAGGCCAACCAGCAGGAGATCGCCCGTTACGACCTCAGCGAGGACGCCTCCACCGAGACCGCCATGGTCTTCGGCGAGCTGTACCGGCACGGTGCGGAGTGGAAGTTCCGCGCCATCGGCCAGGGCTACGCCTCGGGCCTGCGCGGCATCGCGCAGGACTTCGGCGTCAACGTCTGAGAAGTGACCCGTCCCGTCCGGCGCCGCCGCCCCGCCCGGGGCCGGCGCCGGACGCGCAGGACTACCGAACGGCTCCACCCAGGGGAGGACCAGCAACATGGGCGTCACACTCGCCAAGGGAGGCAACGTCTCCCTCTCCAAGGCCGCACCGAACCTCACCAACGTCTTGATCGGACTCGGCTGGGACGCGCGCTCCACCACCGGCGCCGACTTCGACCTGGACGCCAGCGCCCTGCTGTGCCAGGGCGGCCGGGTCCTCGGCGACGAGTGGTTCGTCTTCTACAACCAGCTGAAGAGCCCGGACGGCTCGGTGGAGCACACCGGTGACAACCTCACCGGTGAGGGCGAGGGCGACGACGAGAGCATCCTGGTCGACCTGCCGAAGGTCCCGGCCCACTGCGACAAGATCGTCTTCCCGGTCTCGATCCATATGGCGGACGAGCGCGGCCAGACCTTCGGCCAGGTCTCCAACGCCTTCATCCGCGTCGTCAACCAGGCCGACGGCCAGGAACTCGCCCGGTACGACCTCAGCGAGGACGCCTCCACCGAGACCGCCATGATCTTCGGCGAGCTGTACCGCTACCAGGGCGAGTGGAAGTTCCGTGCAGTGGGGCAGGGGTACGCGTCGGGACTTCGGGGCATCGCTCTAGACTTCGGAGTCAACGTTTCGTAAAGCCGAGTACGGCGCGGGGGAGACCCCTCCCCCAGACTGCGTCTGGGTGGGGACCCCCAACACACGATGGGGTAGCCAGTGCTTCTCAAAACCTTCGGCTGGTCGTTCGCGGTCACCGCGCTCGGCCTGGTCGCTGCGGTCTTCTACGGGGGGTGGACCGCATTCGGCATCGTGGCGATCCTGT
>NZ_JBIWKB010000036.1:0-52000 GCF_044765425.1 Streptomyces sp. NPDC102462
CGGCGACCTGGACCTGGCCATCCCCAAACTGCGGTCGGGGAGCTTCTTTCCCGTGCTGCTGGAGCGGCGGCGCCGGATCGACCAGGCCCTGTATGCGGTCATCATGGAGGCCTACGTCCATGGCGTGTCCACGCGGTCGGTCGACGACCTGGTCAAGGCCCTCGGCGCGGACACAGGGATCTCCAAGAGCGAGGTCTCGCGGATCTGCCAGGACCTGGACGGCCAGCTGACCGCGTTCCGTAGCAGGCCACTTGACCACGTCCGCTTCCCCTACGTCTATCTGGACGCGACCTACTGCAAGGCGCGGGTCGGGCACCAGATCGTGTCGAGGGCCGTGGTGATCGCCACCGGAATCACCGAGGACGGTGGCCGCGAGGTGCTGGGAGTGATGGTCGGCGACAGCGAGACCGAGGTGTTCTGGACCGAGTTCCTGCGTCACCTGCGCGAACGCGGTCTGTCCGGGGTCCGGCTCGTGATCGGCGACCACCACTTGGGGCTGGTCAAGGCCATCCGGAAGGTCATGCTCGCGGCCGCCTACCAGCGCTGCAGGGTTCACTTCCTGCGCAACGTGTTCAGCGTGATCAACAAGGAAGCGGCCGAGATGGTCGCCGCGACGATCCGCACGATCTTCGCCCAGCCCACCGCCGACGCGGTCCGCACCCAGCTGGACACTGTCGCCGACATGCTCGGCAAGCAGTGCCCGAAGGTCAAGACGATGCTGCTGGAGGCGAAGGACGACCTGACTGCCTTCGCCTCTTTCCCGGACCGGCATTGGAAGAAGATCCAGTCCACCAACCCGCTGGAGCGGATCAACCGCGAGGTCAAGCGTCGCACCGACGTCGTTCAGGTCTTCCCCAACGACGACGCGCTCCTGCGACTGGTCACCGCCGTGCTCTTCGAACTGCACGACGAATGGGTCGCCTTCCCGCGCCGATACCTCCCCGAGGGCAGCATGGACCAGCTCTACCCCACCGAGCGCCCCGAAAGCGCCCCCGAGCTCCCCAACACCTCCAACACGACCACTGATTGATCGGCTACACCACAAGAAGGGACATGACCCCGGTATCTGCACAGACACCGTGGATGTCGTCGTCACTACCGCTGGTGGCACCAGCCCCTCGACCGGCACGGAGAGTCAGTACACCTATTACGACGCCTCGGTGGTCACAGGTCTGCGGCCTTCACGGCGTCGGTCAGCTCAACTTTCACGATCTCCGGCTCCTGCTTACTGGCAGCCACCAGGGTGACGTTCACTCCAACCGCAGGAGGTCATTTGGTGCAAGCCGACTACGTTGTCCTCTCTCCCTCGCAGATCAGCGCCATCGTTCCGCCGCACCTTTCTCAGAACACCTACGACGTCCAGGTCACCACCCCAGGTGGTCAAAGCCCCGTCGCCCCCGAGGCGGTATTCACAGTCTGACTGCGCACCGCCCGGCGTCCAGGGCCGTGGCGTCGGAGTGGCGGGGAGTTGGGCCCAGTCGGTGGAGATGAGACTGCTGGCGCCGGGCCGAGTGAGGCGGTAGGTCTCGGCGAGGACAAGCCACTACGTGTATCCGCGTTGGTCGCGTGCGCCTTGTGCGCGACGCTCGGAGTTGGTGCGGCCGCCGCTGTGGTAGGGCAGGTCGCAGATCACGGTGTCGACGGGTTTGTTGAGCGCCCCCAGAAACTCAGCGCGACTCGAACCGCACCAACTCCCCGTCATCACCCACGAAGGCCGTCACCTTGGCCCCCACCAGCCGCTCAGGCGGGATACCCGTCTCCTGAACCAGCCGGGCCACCGGCACCCGCTCCGGGGCCGACGCATCGCGGTGCGCCGTCGTGATCTCCGCCTGGTCACCGACCAGCAGCAGCACGCGCGCCTCGATCCGTTCACTCATGCGCTCTTGCCCTTCTCCGCCCCGCTCGGGGCTGCCGTGTCCGTTGGTTTCGTCCAGCTGCCGCGTGACGCCTGGTAGGTCCTCTCGTGGCCCGTCAGCCTGGGGTCGTCCGGCTTGATGGGCTTCGGGAATCCGAGTGCCATGATGGCGCTCCTGTCCCTTCGCGGGATGGGACCGGGGCGGCCGGGTCACCTGGCATCTGCCGGCCGCCCCGGGGCCACTGGTCGCGCACGGGGGACAGCTGCGCGCCCGTCACGCGCCGGCCTGTGCGGTGGGCGCGTGAAGGGCTGGCGCGGCTTTCGCGTAGGCGTGCGCACGGACGGTCACTCCGGCAGTGGCCACGGGCCCGGGTGTGGTATCGGGGTCGTACGCGGCGGGGCCGGTGTCATACCGGCGGGGCGGGGCGGACGGGGCGCGGTGCGACCTGGAGGACGCGGCGTCGTACTGGTGTGGCCAGGGGTGGGACGGGGTGTCCGCCATGGAAGGGAAGATAGGCCGGTAATTCCATGATCGGTTCCCACGGTGTTCCTATGGTGACGAGAAACACCAAGGGCTGACCTGTTCTCCCAGGTCAGCCCTTGATCATTCAGGGTGAGTGACGGGACTCGAACCCGCGACATCCTGGACCACAACCAGGTGCTCTACCAGCTGAGCTACACCCACCATGACCGGCGGTCACTGTGTGGAATCCCCGACCGGCCGAGAAAAAGTGTACAGGGTCCGAAGGGGTGCTCGCGCACGGCTTTCGCGGCGCCCTCCGCCGGACCTGGTACGCCGTCTCCGTTCAGAGCCGTCGGGGCCGTCGGCCCTGGCCCGTACCGCCGGGGGCTAGCGTGTCGCGGGCAGGACGTGCTTGGCCGCGATCGACCGCGCGGTGTCCGAGTCGGGGCCCGGCTGGGGGACGAAGACGGCCTCGCGGTAGTAGCGCAGCTCCGCGATGGACTCGCGGATGTCGGCGAGCGCGCGGTGGTTGCCGTTCTTCTCCGGGCTGTTGAAGTACGCGCGCGGGTACCAGCGGCGGGCCAGCTCCTTGATGCTGGAGACGTCCACGATCCGGTAGTGGAGGTAGTCCTCAAGGGTGGGCATGTCGCGCAGCAGGAAGCCGCGGTCGGTGCCGACGGAGTTGCCGCACAGCGGGGCCTTGCCCGGCTCCTTCACATGCTCCCGTACGTAGGCCAGGACCTGCTCTTCCGCGTCGGCCAGCGTGGTGCCGCCGGGCAGTTCGGCGAGCAGCCCGGACGCGGTGTGCATCTGGCGCACCACCTCGGGCATCGTCTCCAGCGCCGAGTCCGGCGGACGGATGACGATGTCCACCCCCTCGCCGAGTACGTTCAGCTCCGAGTCGGTGACCAGGGCGGCCACCTCGATGAGCGCGTCGTCGGACAGCGAGAGACCGGTCATCTCGCAGTCGATCCACACCATGCGATCGTTCATATGCCTAACCTTACGGCCCGTAGCCGCTTCCGGTGCCGGTCGTGCGCGGCGTCACGGCGAGCCGCCGTGGAGGCCGCCGATATCGAGCGGGGTCCGGGGCAGTGCCCCGGACCCCGGCCCGTCACGTCCGACCCGTCAGCGCGTCATGCGCCGGTGCGCGGTCCGGGCAGGCTCATCGCGGCGGTGCGCCGCGACTGCATCGGTACGGCGCTCTCCGGGTGCAGCAGGGCGGGTACCGGTCCGACCGGCCCGGCGAGTCCGGCCGCCCCCGGGCCCGCGGCCCCCGGCTGCGGCACCGCTGGCTCCCCGTCCCCCGGCCGGTCGCCCTGCGGCCTGCGCGCCCGGTAGGCGGCGCGATAGGCGGCGGGGGACGAGCCCAACTGGCGGCGGAAGTGCCCGCGCAGCGCCACCGGGGAGCGGAAGCCGCAGCGGCCCGCGACCTCGTCCACCGAGTAGTCCGACGTCTCCAGCAGACGCTGGGCCTGCAGCACGCGCTGGGTGATCAGCCACTGCAGCGGCGCGCTCCCGGTCAGCGAGCGGAAGCGGCGGTCGAACGTACGGCGGCTCATGTACGCGCGCGCGGCCAGCGTTTCCACGTCGAACTGCTCGTGGAGGTGTTCCAGCGCCCAGGCGACGACCTCGGCGAGCGGGTCGGCGCCGATCTCCTCTGGTAAAGACCGATCGAGGTAGCGCTCCTGACCGCCGCTGCGGCGCGGCGGGACCACCAGGCGCCGGGCGAGCGCGCCGGCCGCCTCGTTGCCGTGGTCCGTCCGCACGATGTGCAGGCACAGGTCGATCCCGGCGGCCGTCCCGGCCGACGTCAGTACGTCGCCGTCGTCGACGAACAGCTCCCTGGGATCGACGTGCACCGACGGATAGCGCTTGGCCAGCGTCGGCGCGTACATCCAGTGGGTCGTGGCCGGCCGGCCGTCCAGCAGGCCCGCCGCCGCCAGGACGAACGCCCCGGTGCACAGACCCACGATGCGGGCGCCCTCCTCGTGCGCGCGGCGCAGCGCGTCCAGTGCCTCCTCGGGCGGAGGCGAGGTGATCGATCGCCAGGCCGGCACGACGACCGTGCCCGCGCGTGAGATCGCTTCCAGGCCGTGTGGCGCGGTGAGTTCGAGGCCCCCTGTGGTCCGCAGCGGGCCTTCCTCACCGGCGGCCACCAGCAGCCGGTAGCGCGGCACTCCGGCGTCCTGGCGGTCGATACCGAACACCGAAAGCGGTATGGAACTCTCGAAGATGGGGCCGCCGCTGAACAGCAGCACCGCGACGATCTCCTTGCGGCGTCGCCCGGAGAGTTTCCGGACCGCGGCTTCCGGCGCGGCAGTGGAGTCGTGGCTCATCCTGCTAAGCCCCCCTCGGTGGTCGCGGCTCCTCGGTTGTGTCGCTCCTGCACGTTTCCCCTCGGTCCTGCACGAGTCCCCCGCCGTAAGACAGTCAAGATCGAATCTACTGTGTCCCGCGGTGCCGCGGTGACCAGTTCCACACGCGGCACATTGTCGACATGACAACTTGGCGTAAAGCATTCGATCACGAAGCGTTGCACTCGTGGGCCGTGCAGGGAAGTGCGCCTCGTGGCGGTGGCCAATCCGCGTAGGGTGCGCAGGGCGTCCGAGACCCTTTCCGTGCAGGTGGAACGGGGGGTGGGGGGTGCTCGGCACGTGGCCTTGACGGGATCCGGAAGTTGGCTGAAAAGCAGCGGGCGCGTGCGCGGAAACCGGTCAGCTGACCGGTGTACCGCCCCGGGTGTGACGTCCGCCTCTTTGTGCGGCGCACCGTTCGGAGCGGCGCAGCAGGACGCGGCAGGCGGCGGTCACGGCGGCCAGGCCGAAGGCGGTGCCGGCGGCGCCGGCCAGCGAGGTGCCGTACCAGAGGAGTACCACGGGGACCAGGAAGCAGCTGAAGGCCGCCCAGCGGACGACATCGGTCGCCGTGTCGGCGGCGGACGGCGACGACTGTGCGGGCCGTGCGGACGGCGTGCGGGGCGTGGGTGATACAGGTGGTGTTCCTGGCGCTGCGGGGGCAGTTGGGGTGTACGGGGGATACGGCCCCGTGCGGCGCGACCGGCCGGACCCGGCGTGCGGGGCGGGCGCGGCCGACGGGGTCGCGCGGTGTGCCCCGGAACGGGTGACGGGTCCGGACATGCGTGCTCCCTGTGGCGTGGCTCACGCTGATCAACGCGTGGTCGCGCGGTCGGTCACTGTGGGCGTGGCCTGCGTCGGTCACGTAACGGAATCCTGTACGAACCGCCTGTACAGCGCATCAAGCATTGCGTTACGGGCGCCCCCTCGTGCATGCTCCCTGGAACCCCGCGGAGCCCACGCGGGATCTGGGCTAAGGAGGCGTGCCGCCGTACCCTTGGGGGTATGGGGTTGGGAAGATGTTTCCCGGACACAGCTCCGCCGCACACTGTCGTCCCACCCACGAGGATCACAACGCCGAGAGACCCATGGCCGGTCACGAATTCTTCGAACCCGCGGACCGCAAGCGGCCCGTCGCCGACCCCACGGCGGCCGAGCCCCTGGCGGCGGAAGAGTCACGCCCCTCCTGCGACCCCGCCTTCAAGCACGGTGTCGTCGTCGGCTTCGACGGCTCCACCTCCAGTGAGCGCGCCCTCGCCTATGCGATCGGCATGGCCCACCGCTCCCACGCGGGCCTGATCATCGTCCATGTCGCCAACCGGCTGCCCACCACGGTATGGGCGGGCTGCGAGCCACCGGTCTTCGTCGACGTGCCCGATCACCGCACCGAGGTCCTGGGGCTCGAACTGGCCTGTGCGGACTATCTGGCCGAGGTGCCCTGGATCCTGGTCGAGCGCGGTGGCGACATCTGCCATGAACTCGAAGAGGTGGGGCGGGAGTACGAGGCCGACGCGATCGTCGTCGGCTCCACGCACGGCATCGTGGGCCGGATCTTCGGCTCGGTAGCCGGCCGCCTCGCCAAACGAGCACAACGCCCCGTGGTGGTCATCCCCTAACCCCAAGCCCACCACCCTCTGCGGCCCCGCCTTCGGCCAGCCGACTCCAACGGCCCGCGCAGACCCCGGATCCCGCCGCAACAACATGCGCCCCGCCGGGCCCGCCGCGTCGACTGCCGCGTGATACCGCCAACCCGCGCCCCTGGGCAGCCGGTCGCCCGCGCAGGTCGCGGGTCGCGTCGCGGCAGTGTGCGCCTTCGGAGGGCCCGCCGGGTCGACTCCCGCGTGATACCGCCAACCCGCGCCCCTGGGCCGCCGGTCGGCCGCGTAGGTTGCGGGCCCCGCCGCGGCGGCGTGCGCCCCGCCGGGCCGCCGTGTCGATTCCAGCGTCACGTCGCCAACCGCGCGCCCCGGGTCGTCGGTTGGCCGCGCAGGCCCGTGGGACGCGGGTCCCGGCGCGGACGCATGCTCCCAGTCGGGCCCGCCGTATCGGTGTCATGCCACCAATCCCGCGCACTCGACCCGCCGATCGGTGGCCGCAGGCCGTGGGCCCCGCCGCGGCGGCCCGCGCCCCCGCCGGGCCCGCCGGGGCGACTCCTGCGTTACGTGGTCAACACCCCGTGTCTCACTGCGAGCTTCCGGGGTATGTCGTCAACTCGGCTTGTTTCGGCGTCGGCTTCCGCGTGATGTCGGCAACTCCGGGCGTCGCGCGGTCGGCTCCTGCGTGCCGTCGTCAACTCCGGGCGTCGCGCCGCAGGCTTCCCTGTGTCGCCGTCAACTCCGCGGTGGGGGAAGCTACCGGGGCGTAGAGGTGTTTGTGCGCTTGTGAAGGGCATATATCGGTCACCGCGCAACCGCACATGCATGAAGGGAGCCCGCCGTGGACAACGACGTCTCTGCGGGAAGCACCACCACGGTCGTCGGCCGACTCGCCCTCGGTGTCACCCTGTTGGCCTTCGGGCTCGGGTACACCGATGTGATCGACGGCGTGACGGCCTCCGATGCCGTGTCACTGGCCCACTACCTGGGCGGTGTCGCGCTCTTCGTCGCCGGACTGCTGGCGTTCCGCGACCGGGACACCGCCACCGGTACGGCCTTCTCGGCACTCGGTGCCCTCTGGTTCACCTGGGCCGTCTCGGCGGGCAGCCAGGTGTCGGACAACGCCGCCGGACTCTTCCTGCTGCTGTTCGCCCTCGTGACGCTCACGCTCGCCCTGGCGGGCCGTGATCCGCTCACCCAGGGCACCTACGGACTGTTCTTCGTCTCCCTGGTGCTGCTCGCCATCGCCCAGTTCGCGGCCAACGGCAGCCTCGCGAAGGCGGGCGGCTGGTTCGCCGTCGCGGCGGGCGCGGCGGCCTGGTACGCGGCGACCGCGGCCCTCGCCCACTGGCCCACGGCACTTCCGCGCCGTGCCGCTTCCGGCCGGGGGGTGACGGCCGCCGGCTGAGGACGCAGCGGCACCGAAGGGACCCCCACGTGACGGGCGGTACACGTGGGGGTCCGCCGTCGCCGCGCCCGTGCGGGCGTTCCGGCGTGCGGCCGTGCCTACTCCACCGTCACCGACTTCGCCAGGTTCCTCGGCTTGTCGATGTCGCGGCCCAGGGCCTTCGCCGTGTGGTAGGCGAGCAACTGCAGCGGGATGCCCATCAGGATCGGGTCCAGCTCGTCCTCGTTCTTCGGTACGACGATCGTCCGGTCGGCCTTCACCTGCTCCTGGTGGGCCACCGCGAGGATCGGGCCGCTGCGGGCCTTGATCTCCTCAAGGGCGGCCCGGTTCTTCTCCAGCAGGTCGTCGTCCGGCACGATCGCGACCGTCGGCAGGGCGGGCTCGATCAGGGCGAGCGGGCCGTGCTTGAGCTCCGAGGCCGGGTAGGCCTCGGCGTGGATGTAGGAGACCTCCTTGAGTTTCAGGGATGCCTCGCGGGCCACCGGGTAGCCCCGGACGCGGCCGATGAAGAGCATGGAGCGGGCCTCGGCGTACCGCTCGGCCAGTTCCTTGATCTCCTCCTCCTGCTTCAGGATCTCGGTGATCTGCTCGGGCAGCCTGCGCAGGCCCTCGATGATCCGCTTGCCGTCGCGGACGGAGAGGTCGCGGGTGCGGCCCAGGTGCAGGGCGAGCAGGGCGAAGGCGACCGTGGTGTTGGTGAAGCACTTGGTGGAGACCACACACACCTCGGGGCCGGCGTGCACGTACATGCCGCCGTCCGCCTCGCGGGCGATCGCCGAGCCGACGACGTTGACGATGCCGAGCACCCGGGCGCCCTTGCGCTTCAGCTCCTGGACGGCCGCCAGCACGTCGTAGGTCTCGCCGGACTGGGAGACCGCGACGTACAGGGTGTCGGGGTCGACGACGGCGTTGCGGTAGCGGAACTCGGAGGCGGGCTCGGCGTCGGCGGGGATGCGGGCCAGCTCCTCGATCATCTGGGCGCCGATCATGCCCGCGTGGTACGAGGTGCCGCAGCCGAGGATCTTCACCCGGCGGATCCGGCGGGCCTCGCGGGCGTCCAGGTTCAGCCCGCCGAGGTGCACGGTGGAGAAGCGGTCGTCGATGCGGCCGCGCAGCACCCGGTCGACCGCCTCGGCCTGCTCGTGGATCTCCTTGTGCATATAGGTGTCGTGGCCGCCCATGTCGTACGACTCGGCCTCCCACTCCACGGTGGTCGGCTCGGCGGTGGTACGGGTGCCCTCGGTGGTGTAGGTGCGGAAGTCGTCGGCCTTCAGGGTGGCCAGTTCGCCGTCGTCGAGGGTCACGATCTGGCGGGTGTGGGCGACCAGCGCGGCGACGTCGGAGGCGACGAACATCTCCTTCTCGCCGATGCCGAGCACGACCGGGGAGCCGTTGCGGGCCACCACGATGCGGTCGGGGAAGTCGGCGTGCAGGACCGCGATGCCGTAGGTGCCCTCGATGGCGCGCAGCGTCTCGCGGACCTTGTCCTCCAGCTTCTCGGCCGCCGAACGGGCGATCAGATGGGTGAGCACTTCGGTGTCGGTCTCGGAAAGGAACTCGACGCCCTCCGCCTCCAGCTTGCGGCGCAGGTCGGCGGCGTTGTCGATGATGCCGTTGTGCACGACGGCGACCTTGTTGTCGGCCGACAGATGCGGGTGGGCGTTCACGTCGGAGGGGGCGCCGTGCGTGGCCCAGCGGGTGTGGGCGATGCCGGTGGTGCCCTTGAAGCGCGCCGGGACCTTGGCCTCCAGGTCACGTACCCGGCCCTTGGCCTTGACCATCTTCAGGGCGGGCGCCTTCGGGGCGGTGACGACGATGCCCGCGGAGTCGTAGCCGCGGTACTCCAGGCGCTGCAGGCCCTCCAGGAGCAGCGGCGCGACGTCACGCTTCCCGATGTATCCGACAATTCCGCACATATAGCAGATATCCCTCTGTCCGTGGCCGGCCGGTCGGCCGGCCGTCGGTTCTCAGCCGTAGACGATGCGCCGCAACTGCCTGAGCGTCAGCTCGGGCGGTGCCACCGCTCGGTACCTCAGGTCCGCCTCGATCCGTTCGAAGATCGTCGCGTTCACCAGGCCCTGGGCCTGGAGCTCGCGGTGGCGGCGACGGACGTAGTCCTCGGTCGTCTCGTCGAAATAGGCGAGCACGTCCTGGACCACCCGCAGCGCCTCGCCCCGGTCGAGCGTCGTGGACCGCGTCAGGTGATCAACAAGTTCGTCGTGCACCCGATGATCCTGAGGTATCGGGGACGGTTTCGCAAGAATTCTGCCCGAGATCGGGCAGAGGGCTGTTGAAACTCTTATGGGACGCTGTTTGCGAGCTGTCCATCCGGCGTCTTGTATGCGGTTGCCCGGGGAGACGAGTTTCAGACGCCATGGACATTCCACGCATGGGAGTACCCGAGCAGCTGGCCGCCCGCATGAGCATGGCCGAGCAGCATGAATACCTGCGCGCCAGGTTCTCGCGGCGCACGATGATCAGGGGCGGCGCGGTCACCCTGGGCGCCGTCGCGGGCGGCGCCTTCATCCAGGGGGCCACCGCGCAGGCGGCCGTCCCCACCCAGCGCACCGCACCGGCCACCGAGACGGTCGACGGCGCCCACGTCGCCCCCTTCGGGCGCCACCTCGCCTACGGCAACGACCCGCGGACCGAGATCACCGTGTCCTGGCAGGTGCCCGTCGCCGTCAAGAAGCCGTTCATCCGGATCGGCGCCCACCCCTGGGACCTCTCCCGCAAGATCGACGCCGAGGTCCGCGCCCTGTACACCCCGGCCGGCGTCGGCGCCAGCGGCGATCACACGCAGTACTACGTGCACGCCAAGCTCACCCATCTGCGGCCGGGCAGCACCTACTACTACGGCGTCGGCCACCAGGGCTTCGACCCGGCCGAGCCGCACCTCGCGAGCACCGTGGGCACCTTCACCACCGCCCCCGCGCACAAGGCGCCGTTCACCTTCACCGCCTTCGGCGACGAGGGCGTCAGCTACCACGGCCTGGCCAACAACGCGCTGATCCTCGGCCAGAACCCCGCCTTCCACCTGCACGCCGGTGACATCGCCTACGGCGACCCGGCCGGGCAGGGCAAGTCCACCGACACCGGCTTCGACTCCCGCGTCTGGGACCAGTTCCTCGCCCAGACCGAATCGGTCGCGAAGTCCGTGCCGTGGATGCCCGCGTACGGCAACCACGACATGGAGGCGTGGTACTCGCCCAACGGCTACGGCGGCGAGGACGCCCGCTGGACCCTGCCGGACAACGGGCCCGACAAGAAGAACCTGCCGGGCGTCTACTCCTTCGTCTACGGCAACACCGCGGTCATCTCCCTCGACGCCAACGACGTCTCCTTCGAGATCCCGGCCAACCTCGGCATCTCCGGTGGCACCCAGACCAAGTGGCTGGAGGGGCAGCTGCGGAGGTTCCGGGCCGCCAAGGACATCGACTTCATCGTCGTCTTCTTCCATCACTGCGCCTACTGCACCTCCACCGCGCACGCCTCGGAGGGCGGGGTGCGCCAGGAGTGGGTGCCGCTGTTCGAGAAGTACACCGTGGACCTGGTCATCAACGGCCACAACCACCAGTACGAGCGCACCGACGTCCTCAAGGCGGGCGCCGTCACCAAGAAGCTGCCGATCGGCGGTACCGCGTACCCCGAGACCGAGGGCGTCGTCTATGTGACGGCGGGCGCGGCCGGCCGCAGCCTGTACGCGTTCAGCGCCCCGCTGTCCTACGAGGGCCACCAGAACGAGGTCGACTCCGTGGCCTCCTTCATCAACACCAAGGACGGCAAGCAGAACGAGACGGTCGCCTGGTCGCGCGTGCGCTACCTCGACTACTCGTTCCTGCGCGTGGACGTCACCCCGGCCGCCAAGGGCCACCACGCCACACTGACGGTACGCGGCATCGCCGAAACGGGCGCCCAGATAGACCACTTCACGGTGTCCCGCAGGGCCAAGTAACCAGGACCCCACCCAGAAGGCAGGGCGCCCCCCTACGACCCCTCCAGGCCCCGAACCCCCCGCCGCCCGCGTCCGGTTGGGTTACCGCCCGGTGTTTCCGGGGCCGGGGTGGTGCCTTCCGGTGTTTTCGGGCGCCGTTCCGGATGGCGGGCTGGCGCCTCCGGTGTCTGCCCGGCCCCGCCGGGGGCGTTGTGTTATCGCTCGGAGTCTTTGGGGCTGGAACGGCGCTTCCCGGCACCGCCTCGGCCCCGGACCGGCCGCCGTCCGCGTCCGGTGCCGGTGGGGTACCGCCCGGTGTTTCCGGGGGCCGGGGAGGCGCCTTCTGGCTGTCTCCGGGCATGGTCACGGGCGGCGGGCCGGCACCGCTCGGTCCCGTCGGGGGCGGTGCGTCATCGCTCGGCGTCTTCGGTGCCGGAACGGTGCTTCCCGGTGCCGTCTGGGCGCCGGACCGGCTGCCGCCCGGCTGGCATCGCCGGGTGTGGTGGGTTGCGGTTCGGTGGCTGCCGGAGCTGCGGCCCCTCGTGCTGGCCGGGGCCGTGCGGTGCCCGTATGGGCCGGCGTCGGTGCTGGTGGCTGTCGGCGCCGGGACGGCGTCTCGTGGGGGTCAGAGGCGTTTGAGGATCGCTTGCTTGGCCATCGTGAACTCCTCGGTCGTCAGGGTGCCTGAGCGGTGGAGGTCGCCCAGTTCGCGGAGCCGGCGCAGGAGCGCGTCGTGGTCGTCCGCGGGCGTCGGCGGCTCGTGAACCGCCTGGCCGGGCGCCGACGGGTGCGGCAGGCGGGCCTGGACGGCGGCGGCGACCAGGGCCATCAGCGGGTCCCTCTTGAAGCCCCACAGTTCCACGGCGTGGGGGTCGTACTTGGGCGGCGCCTTGGTGGCCGCGCCCCGCACGGTGAAGCGCAGATGCCCGTTCTCAAGACCGGCGGCCGGCTGCCACTCCACGTCGGTGATGTCGGCGACGGCCACGGTGCGGGCCCCGGCGGCGGCCTTGGCGTCCTCGGTCTTCCAGTTCCACTCGAGGCGCAGCCGCTCCCCGTCGAACGCGGCCGTGCCGTCCCCGGCGGAGACCGACAGCGGGACGGACGGGCCGGGCAGCAGAAAGCCGGTCACCGGCCCGTCCGGCACCCGGTTCAGCAGCAGGGCGGTGCGGACCTCGTCCGTGAAGTACTCGGCGACGCCGTACCGGTCCGGTTCGACGGTGAGCCGGTAGGGGTCGTGCGGTTCGGTGAGCCGTCCGCCGGTGGCGTGCAGCAGCGGGTCGGCGCCGTCGCGCAGCCGAAGCCGCAGCCGGCCCGACTTCTTGCCCTGTTCGAAGGAGATCCCGGCCACCGCGGCCAGCGGGACCAGCACTTCCCCCAGGGTCCGCCGGAGCAGGCTGACGTTCTTGTCCCGCCCCGGGGTCAGTCGGAGGGCGTCGCCGTCGAACACCCACGTGCCGTCCTTCTGGAGGATTTCCACCATGCGGTGATTGTTCCACCGCCCGTGCGGTCAGAGCCCCGCGATGGGATTCTTCAGGCTGCCCACGAGTTGGAGCGCGCCCGAGGGGTCCGCGAGGTCCAGCATCTGCCGGTTGTTCCGTAGCTGGAGCCGGTTGAGGCAGGACAGGGCGAACTCGGGGGCGAACATGTCGTACTGCCGGAACCTGTCCGCGAGTTCGGGCGCCGAGTCCTGATACTCGCGGACGACCTCCGCGACCGTACGCCAGAAGTCGTCCTCCTCCAGGACGCCTTCGGCCGCGAGGTGCGCGGCGAGGAAGCGGAAGAAGCAGTCGAAGACGTCCGTGAAGATCGACAGGAGTTTCTGCTCCTCGGGTACGTCGACGCGGATGCGCCGCACCTGAGGCGGCAGCGCCGCGTCCGGGTCCATGACCGCGATCTCCTCGGCGATGTCCTTGAAGACCGCGCGTTGCACGACGCCGTCCTTCAGGACCAGGATCACGTTCTCGCCGTGTGGCATGTAGACCAGGTCGTAGGCGTAGAAGCTGTGCAGCAGCGGGGTGAGGTAGGCCCGCAGATAGCGGCGCAGCCACCGCGTGGGCGTGAGCCCCGACCGTTCGACGAGCGCACCGGCGAAGGAGGCGCCCGTGTGGTCCACGTGCAGGAGCGAGGCCATGGTGGCGAGGGTTTCGCCGTCCTGGAGGGCGGGCACCGGGCTCTCCCGCCACAGCGCGGCCAGCATCTTGCGGTACGGCGAGTAGCGGTCCGTGGCCCGTTCGTACTCCAGGTGCCGGTAGCCGACCGCCGCCCGCTCGCGGATGACCGACAGGCCCGTCGCCTTGAGCACCGGGTCGTTGTCGATCAGCTGGGCCAGCCAGTCGTTGATCGCCGGGGTGGCTTCCATGTAGGCGGCGGACAGGCCGCGCATGAAGCCCATGTTGAGGACGGACAGCGCCGTCTTCACATAGTGCTTGTGCGGGTGGGAGGTGTTGAAGAAGGTCCGTATCGACTGCTGGGCCAGGTATGTGTCGTCGCTCTCGCCGAGGCAGACCAGGTGTCCGCGGGCCACCTCGGCGGCGAAGGTGACGGTGAGCTTGTTCCACCACTGCCAGGGGTGGACGGGGATCAGCAGATAGTCGGCGGGGTCCAGGCCCTGGTCGGTCAGCTGCCGTTCGAACCGGTCGACGGTCTCCTCGCCGAGTTCCTGCCGTACGAAGGACGCGTACTCGATGCCGGCACCGGCGGTGAACGCCGCCCGGGAGCGGTGCGCGGCGAGCCAGATCAGCCGGATGGGGCTCGCGGTCTCCGGGGCGTACGACAGGTACTCGTGGATGCCGAAGCCGAGCCGTCCGTTGTTGGCGACGAAGCAGGGGTGGCCCTCGGTCATGCCGGTCTCGATGTCCTGGAAACCGGCCCGTGCCAGCTGCGTCGAGGTCAGCTGCGGCTTGGTGAGCTTGTAGCAGGTGCCGGACAGGGTGGAGGAGATCTCCTCCAGGTACACCGGCAGGACCTCGTCGCTCAGGCCCAGCGACTGACGCAGTTCGGTGCAGAAGCTCAGTGCGTCGAGCGGGAGTCGGTCGCCGTCGCGGTGCCGGGTGAGGGAGTCGGCGTCGATCTGCCAGTGGTCGAGGGCCCGGCGTACGGCGGTGAAGCGGTAGCGGGTCAGCCCGTCGTCGCTGTGCACGACGTACCCGTCCCCGTCCGGTTCCGGGGTGATCAGCCGTTCGTGTGCGAACTCGGCGAGGGCCTTGCGGACCAGCAGGCGGTTGGCCCGCTCCCAGCGTTCGGGGGAGAGGTGGGCCACGGCGTCGGCGAGACTCATGCCGGCACCGCCCGCTGGAAGTGTTCCCGGGTGCAGAAGCTCAGCAGGGCCCGCTTCTCCGGCTTCTGGATCTCCCGTTCGGGCACGAACCCGACGGCTTCGTTCAGCGCGTGCACGGCCTTGTTGCGCACGTCCGGCTCGACCACGATCCGGGCGGTCGCCGGGTCCTCGAAGAGGTGTGCGACCACGGCGGTGATGACGGCCCGGGTGAACCCGTGCACGGGGGTGTCGGTGGCCGGCACCAGGAAGTGCATGCCGACGTCGCCCGGTTCGGGTTCGTACAGGCCGGTCAGTTCGCGGTGGGCCGGGTCGTAGCGTTCCATGAGGAAGGCGGGCTCGCCGTCCAGCAGGCCCAGCAGGGCCTCCTGGTGCTCGTCGGCCGCGATCTCCATGTAGGCGCGTTCGACGTCCTCCAGTTTCGCGTCCTGCATCATCCAGTACGCGGCCTTGGCGTGGGTGAGCCAGCCGTGCAGCAGCCCGGAGTCCTTGAGCGGGTCGAGCGGACGGAAGGTGAAGTTCATACGGCAAACTCCTGGAACGCGATCGTCTTCTCGACCGGGTAGTACTCGGTGCCGAGCAGTTCGCGGATGATGCAGCTGTTGCGGTAGGGGCCCATGCCCAGGTCGGGGCTGGTGATGCTGTGCGTGTGCACGCCGCCGTTCTGCAGGAAGACGCCCCGGCCGGTCACGTCGATCGCGTAGTTGCGGGCGATGTCGAGGTTGCCCTGGGTGTCGTAGCGCAGCCGGTCGCGGACGGGCTTCAGGAACTCGGGTTCGGCGTACCGGTAGCCGGTGGCGAGGACGAGTCCTTCGGAGCGCAGCTCGAAGTCCTTGCCCTGCTCCTCCTGGCGGAAGGTCAGGGTGTAGCCGCCGTCCTGGTAACTGGCCTTTTCCAGGGAGGAGTTGGTGAGCAGCCGGGTGGGGACGGGTCCGCCGAGGTTCTTCTGGTAGAGCAGGTCGAAGATGTCGTTGATCAGGTCGCCGTCGATGCCCTTGTACAGGCCCTTGTGCTGGGCGGCGAGGCGGTAGCGGGTGGCTTCCGGCAGCGCGTGGTAGTAGTCGATGTAGTCCGGGGAGGTCATCTCCAGGGTGAGTTTGGTGTACTCCAGCGGGAAGAAGCGCGGTGAGCGGGTGACCCAGTTCAGCCGGTAGCCGTGTACGTCGATCTCGCCGAGCAGGTCGTGGTAGATCTCGGCGGCGGACTGCCCGCTGCCCACCAGCGTGATCGACTCCTTGGCCTGCAAGCGCTTCTTGTGCTGGAGATAGCGGGAGGTGTGCAGGAAGTCGCCGCCCAGGTCCCGGCAGGCGTCCGGGAGGTGCGGCGAGGTGCCGGTGCCGAGCACCAGGTGGCGGGCGCGGAAGGTCTCGCCGGCCTGGGTGTGCACCGCGTACAGCCCGTCGTCGTACGTCACTTCGGTGACCGTCGTGCCGAAGCGGAGGCTGCTCAGTTTGCCCGCGGCCCAGCGGCAGTAGTCGTCGTACTCGATCCGCAGCGGGTAGAAGTTCTCGCGGATGTAGAACGAGTAGAGCCTGCCGTTGTCCTTCAGGTAGTTGAGGAAGGAGTACGGGGAGGTGGGGTCGGCGAGGGTGACCAGGTCCGACATGAACGGGGTCTGCAGGTGGGCGCCGTCGAGGAACATCCCGGCGTGCCACTCGAAGTCGGGCTTGGCGTCCAGGAAGACACCGTCGAGTTCGGCGATGGGCTCGGTGAGGCAGGCCAGGCCGAGGTTGAACGGACCCAGGCCGATCCCCGCGAAGTCGTAGGTCTTGGCGGGGTTTTCAGGACGCGCGGTCAAGGGACTCTCCCAGGTACTGCTCGGCGTGGCCGGCGATCAGGTCGAGGACGGCGGCGATGTCGTCCGTCGTGGTCTCGGGGTTGAGCAGGGTGAACTTCAGGTAGTGGCGGCCGCCCACCTTGGTGCCCGCGACCACCGCGTCGCCGGAGGCGAACAGGGCCTTGCGGGCGTACAGGTTGGCGCGGTCGATCCGGTCCGGGCCGGTGACGGCCGCCGGGATGTAGCGGAAGACGAGCGTGGAGAGCGCGGGCTGGACGACCACGTCGAAGCGGGGATCGGCGGCCAGCAGCCGCCAGCCCTCCCGGGCCAGGTCGCAGACCTGGTCGAAGAGTTCGCCGATGCCGTCGGCGCCCATGGTGCGCAGGGTCATCCACAGTTTGAGCGCGTCGAAGCGGCGGGTGGTCTGCAGGGACTTGTCGACCTGGTTGGGGATGCGCTCCTCCGCCATGCGCCGCGGGTTGAGGTAGTCGGCGTGATAGGTGGCGTGCCGCAGGGTGGCCGCGTCCCGGACCAGCACGGCGGACGAACTCACCGGCTGGAAGAAGGACTTGTGGTAGTCGACGGTGACCGAGTCGGCGCGTCCGATGCCCTCGATGCGGTCCCGGTACTTGACGGAGGCGAGCAGCCCGCAGCCGTAGGCCGCGTCCACGTGCAGCCACACCCCGTACTGGGCGCACAGTTCGGCGATCTCGGGCAGCGGGTCGATGGACCCGAAGTCGGTGGTGCCGGCCGTGGCGACGACGGCCATCGGGGTCAGGCCGTCCCGCTTGCAGCGCTCCAGTTCGTGGGCGAGGGCGACGGTCCGCATCCGCTTGTCCTGGTCGACGGGGACCGGGATGACGGCGTCCTGGCTCAGACCGAGCAGTTTCGCCGACTTCTGCACGCTGAAGTGGCTCACCTCGGAGGCGAGGACGCGCAGGCCGGCGAGCGAGGCTCCGTCCTGCAACCCGGCAGGCCCCGGCTTGGCCTCCTCGCGGGCGAGCAGCAGCGCCTGGAGGTTGGACTGGGTGCCGCCGGAGGTGAACACGCCGTCGGCGGCCGGGCCGAGGCCGATGCGGGCGGCCGTCCAGTCGATGAGTCTGCGTTCGATGAGGGTGCCGCCGGCCGACTGGTCCCAGGTGTCCAGGGAGGAGTTGACGGCGGACAGGACGGCCTCGCCGAGCACCGCAGGGATGACCACCGGGCAGTTGAGGTGGGCGAGATAGCGGGGGTGGTGGAAGTACACCGCGTCGCGGAGGTAGATCTCCTCCAGTTCGTCGAGCACGGCGGTGGTGTCGGGCAGGGGCCGGTCGAGGTCGATCCGCTCGATGCGCGGGGCCAGGGCGTCGACCGTGACGCCGGTGAACGGTCGCTCGGTGGTGGCGAGTCTGGCCGCCACCCGCTCGACTCCTTCGGTCACGGAGCGGCGGTAGTGCTCCGCGGTGAGGTCATTGAGCAGGTGCGAGCGCATGTGGGGGTCCTCCGGGGGGACGGTCCGTGCGGGACGGGGAGAGGGACGGAGTCGCGCGGTGAACTTAGGTTAGCCTAACCTAAGTCACTTCGGTGAAGCCGCGCCCCACCGGTGACTGCCGTCACTTCAGAGGCAGTTACTCCGCCTCGCGCAGTTGCTCCTCGCTCAGGCCGCGGCGCCAGTAGCCGACGAATGTGACCCGCCGGCGGTCGAGCCCGCGCTCGGCGACGAAGTGCCGGCGCAGCTCCTTGACCCGTCCGGACTCGCCGGCGATCCAGACGTAGGGCTGCCGCGCGTCGGGCAGCCGTGCGGCCCGCAGGGCGTCGACGGCGGTGGGAGAGCCCTCGTCCTGGACGAGCCAGGTGATGTCCGCGTCCGCCTCGGTCGGCACGTCCTGGACATCGCCGGCGTGCGGCACCTCAAGCCAGGCGCGGACCCGCAGACCGGCCGGCAGGGACTCCAGGACGGCCGTGGCGGCGGGCACGGCGGTCTCGTCACCCCACAGCACGACCAGGTCGGTGTCCTCGGGCGGGCGGAAACGGATCGCGCGGTTGTCGGCGACCACCGGTCCGAGCACCAGGACGCGGTCGCCGGCCGCCGCCGCGGCGGCCCAGCGCGAGGCGGGGCCCGCGGGGACGGCCGCGCCCGGCTCGACACCGTGCAGCACGAAGTCGATGTCGATCTCGGTGGTGCGGCCGAGCGCGTCACGGCGCAGCGCGCGCAGCGTGTAGGAGCGCATCACCGCCCGGACGTCGTCCGGCAGTTCGCGCCAGGCCGGCCACCAGTTGTCGCCGAGGTCCAGCGGGACCACGGGCTCGCGCTGTCCCGGCCGGGGCAGGAACAGCGACAGGGACTGGTCGTGCCCGTGGGACCGGAAGTCGCGCAGGCCGGGCCCGGCGAAGCTTACCCGGACGAGGGACGGCCCCAGCCGCCTCGTCCGTACGACCTGGAGGGGGAAGAAGCGGTACGGGGCGGCCAGGGCCGTCGTCATGGGGGCTCCTGAGAGTCAGGGGCGGATCAACTGACCTTCTTCGCCTTCTCGATGGCCTCGGCGAGGTCGTCGAGAAGGGCGACGCACTTGTCGTACGACAGGATCGGCTCCGGGTTGCGGGAGATGACCTGGCCGGCCTTGACCGCGGGGAGCTTCTGCCAGGTGGCCTTGGTGATGTCGGCGGGCTGGATGGCCGAGGTGCGGTTGTCCATCATGATGATGTCCGCGGCGTACTTGTTGACGTTCTCCCAGCTCAGCGACTCGTACCAGCCGCCGCCCTGGGCCTTCGCCTTCTCCGGCGGCTCGACGAAGTCCACGCCGAGGGCCTTGAAGTACTCCAGGTCGATGGAGAGGTTGGTGCCGGAGACATAGAACAGGTCCTGGCTCGCGGAACCGGCCAGCACCTTGAGGCCGGGCTTGGCCTTGGCGGCGGCGCGTACCCGGCCGGCCGCCTCCTCGAACCGCTTCTTGGCGTCGGTGACCTTGCTCGATGCGGTGTCGGCGCCCAGGGACTCGGCGAGCGCGAGCATGCGCTGCAACGGCTCGGTGAGCTGGCGGTCGTAGACCGAGATGCCCACGCTCGGGGCGCCGACGGCCTCGATCTTCTTCTTCGACTCGTCCGGCACGTACCAGAGGGTGCCGGCGTCGTCGAACATGGTGGAGATGAGCACGTCGGGGGCGAGGGTCGCGTACTTCTCTATGTTGAACTGGCCCCACTCGTTGCCGAGGACGGTCAGCTTGCTGACGTCCATGTCGCCGGCCTGGACGTCGGCCTTGCCGTCCTTGGTGGTGGTCGGCCCGAACACGCCCTTGACCTCGACGCCGTAGTCGTACAGCGCGGCGGCCACGCCGACGAACGCGACGATGTTCGCCGGGGTCCTGTCGGCCTTGGCGGTCTGTCCGCGGTCGTCCTTGAAGGTCCAGGGGCCGGACGCGGCGCTCGCCCCACCGTCCGAGCCGCCGCTTTTCGAGCCGCCGCTTTTCGTGTCGTCGCCGCAGGCCGCGAGCACGGCGCCGAGTCCGAGGGCGCCGCCGGCTGCGAGCAGTCCACGACGGGAGAGGGCGGATCTGGCGTTCGACATGGGCGTGCTCTGCCTTCGTGCTAGGGGTCACGGGACCTAAGTCGCGATTAGGTTAGCCTAACCTCAACGTCACCCCAAGGGGCGGTACCGGGTGCCCGCTGCCGCACCGGCCCCGCGACCGGGTGCCGCCGGGGACACCCGGGCGCCCGATCAGCCCGCCAGGCCCAGTTCCCGCGCGATCAGCATCCGCTGCACCTCGCTCGTGCCCTCGCCGATCTCCAGGATCTTGGAGTCCCGCCACATCCGGGCCACCGGGTACTCGTTCATGAAGCCGTAGCCCCCGTGGATCTGGGTGGCGTCTCGGGCGTTGTCCACGGCGATCGTCGACGAGTACAGCTTGGCCAGCGCCGCCTCCTTCTTGAACGGCTCGCCCGCCACCAGCCGGGACGCCGCGTCCCGCCAGGCGAGGCGGGCGGTGTGCGCCTTCATCTCCATGTCGGCGATCTTGAACTGGATGGCCTGGTTGGCGCCGATCGGCCGCCCGAAGGCCTGCCGCTGCCTCGCGTACTTCACCGACTCGTCCACACATCCCTGCGCCAGACCCGTCGCCAGCGCCGCGATGGCGATGCGGCCCTCGTCGAGGATCCGCAGGAACTGCGCATAGCCGCGGCCCTGTTCGCCGAGCAGGTTGGCCGCCGGGACCCGGACGTCCACGAACGACAGCTCGCGGGTGTCCGAGGCGTTCCAGCCGACCTTCGAGTACGGGGCCGCGACCGTGAAGCCCGGCGTGCCGGACGGCACGATGATCGCGGAGATCAGCGGCCCGCCGTCCGGTTTGCGGCCCGTCACCGCGGTGACCGTCACCAGACCAGTGATGTCCGTGCCCGAGTTGGTGATGAAGCACTTCGAGCCGTTGATCACCCATTCGCCGGTGTCCGCGTCCAGCCGGGCCGTCGTGCGCGTCGCACCCGCGTCCGAGCCGCCGTCCGGCTCCGTGAGCCCGAACGCGCCCAGGATCTCGCCCGCGCACAGCCGCGGAAGCCAGGCGCGCTTCTGTTCCTCGGTGCCGAACAGATGGACCGGCATCGCGCCCAGCGACACCCCGGCCTCCAGCGTGATGGCCACGGACGAGTCGACCCGGGCCAGCTCCTCCAGGGCCAGACCCAGCGCCAGGTAGTCGCCGCCCATGCCGCCGTACTCCTCCGGGAACGGCAGCCCGAACAGGCCCATACGGCCCATCTCGCGGACGATCTCGTACGGGAACTCATGCCGCTCGTAGTAGTCGCCGATCTTCGGCGCCACCACGTCGTGCGCGAACTCCTCCACCGTGCGGCGGAGTTCCTCCAACTCGGGGCTGAGACGGTGGTCCATGCTGATCACTGGTCCTTGTGGGAGAGGGCGCGGACGGTGCGGGACGGGCTCGGCCGGCCCAGCTGCTTGGCCATCCACACGCTCGTGGCGGTGAGACGGCCCAGGTCGACCCCGGTCTCGATGCCGAGGCCCTGGAGCATCCACACCAGGTCCTCGGTGGCGAGGTTCCCGGTGGCGGACTTGGCGTACGGGCAGCCGCCCAGGCCGCCGGCCGAGGCGTCGACCGTCGTGACGCCGTGTTCCAGCGCCGCGTAGGTGTTGGCGAGGGCCTGGCCGTAGGTGTCGTGGAAGTGCACGCCCAGCACGTTCGTCGGCACGCCCTCCTCGTTGAGCGCGGCGAGGAGTTCCAGGACGTGTCCCGGGGTCGCGACGCCGATCGTGTCCCCGAGACTCAGCTCGTCGCAGCCCATGTCCACCAGCGTCCGGCACACCCGTACGACCTGGTGCACGGGGACCGGGCCCTCCCACGGGTCGCCGAAGCACATGGACACATAGCCGCGCACATGCAGACCCTCGTGCTTCGCGTGCCCGACGACCGGCTCGAACACGGCAAGCGACTCGTCCAGCGTGCGGTTGAGGTTGGCCTTCGCGAAGGACTCGGTGGCGCTGGCGAACACCGCGATCCTGCGGGCGCCCAGCGCCAGTGCCCGGTCCAGGCCGCGCCGGTTGGGCACCAGCACCGGCAGCGCGACCCCGCGCAGATCGCCGAGCAGCGGGAACAGCTGCTCCGCGTCGGCCAGTTGGGGCACCCACTCGGGGTGTACGAAGCTCGTCGCCTCGACGGTGCTCAGGCCCGCGTCGGCCAGCCGGTGGATGAACTCCGCCTTGACGTCGGTCGGCACGGCCGACTTCTCGTTCTGCAGCCCGTCGCGCGGGCCGACCTCGTGGATCCGCACCCGCTGGGGCAGCTCCTGCGCGGGTACGACCATCGGCAGTCCCGGTGCGGTCATTCCTCCGCCTCCTCGTGCGGCGCGACCACGGCCAGCACCTGGTCCATCGCGACCGTGCTGCCGGGCCGTACGTCCAGTTCGGTGACCGTGCCCGCGTGCGGGGCCGCGACGACGTGCTCCATCTTCATCGCCTCCACCACCAGCAGGCTCTGGCCCGCGGTCACCTCGTCGCCGACGGCGACCTTCACGACGGTGACCGTGCCGGGCATCGGCGCGGTGAGCGAGTCGGCGCCCGCGAGCCCGGCCCGGGTGAGCGAGGCGGCCACCGGATCGTGACCCCGCACCTGCCAGGCGTCGCCGTCGCGGCCCAGCCAGGTGCCGTCCGGCACAGCGGCGAAGGTGTGGACGACGCCGTCCAGCCGGACGGAGAACCGGTCCTCGCCCGCCTCCGCCCCCGGGAGGCGGCTCACGGACGCCGTCAGCGGGGTCCGCGCCCCGTCCGGCAGCACCTCGGTCGCGCCGTCCGGCGTGCGGCGCACGCGCACGGCGACGGGTTCGTGTCCCGGGACCCGCAGATGGTGCACCGTCCAGGCCCGCTCGCCGCCCAGCCGCCAGCCGTCCGCCGCGGAGAACGGGTCCACCCAGCCGGCTTCGGGTGCGGGGCCGAGCGCCGCCTGGCGCAGCAGCGCCGCCGCCGCGTAGACCTCCTCGGGCACCTGACCGGGCAGCAGGTCGGCCACCGCCCGTTCGACCAGCCCCGTGTCCAACTCGCCCGCCGCCACCGCCGGATGGGCCAGCAGCCGGCGCAGGAAGCCCGCGTTGGTCGGCACGCCCAGCGTGACCGTCTGCGCCAGGGCCGCGCGGAGCCGGCGCAGCGCCGTGCGACGGTCCGGCCCGTACGCGATCACCTTGGACAGCATCGGGTCGTACCGGCTGCCGACCTCCGTGCCCTCGGCGAGCCCGGAGTCGGTGCGCACCCCCTCGCCCTGCGGCTCGCGCAGCCGCAGCACCGTGCCGCCCGACGGCAGGAACCCGCGCGCGGGATCCTCCGCGCACACCCGTGCCTCGATCGCGTGCCCGGTCAGCCGGATCTCCCGCTGAGTGAACGGCAGCCGTTCGCCCGCGGCGACCCGCAGCTGCCATTCCACCAGGTCAAGACCGGTGACCAGTTCGGTGACCGGGTGTTCCACCTGGAGCCGGGTGTTCATCTCCATGAAGGAGTACGCCGCCGGGTCGCCGCCCGGCACGATGAACTCCACGGTGCCCGCGCCCCGGTAGCCGCAGGAGCGGGCCGCCCGCACGGCCGCCGCGCCCATCGCCGCCCGGGTCTCCTCGTCGAGGAGCACGCTCGGTGCCTCCTCGACCACCTTCTGGTGGCGGCGTTGCAGCGAGCACTCGCGCTCGCCGAGGTGCACCACATTGCCGTGCGCGTCGGCCAGGACCTGGATCTCGATGTGCCGGGGCCGCTCGATCCAGCGCTCCACCAGCAGTGTGTCGTCACCGAAGGAGGCGCGGGCCTCGCGCCGTGCGGCGGCGATCTCGTCGGCGAGCGCGTCCGCCTGACGCACCAGGCGCATGCCCTTGCCGCCGCCGCCCGCCGAGGGCTTGAGCAGCACCGGCATCCCGATCTCACGGGCGGCCTCGGCGAGCCGGGCGTCGGACAGACCGCTCCCGCTGGAGCCGGGGACGACGGGCACCCCGGCCGCCCGCACCGTCTCCTTGGCGCGGATCTTGTCCCCCATGAGGGCGATGGCCTCGGCCGGCGGGCCGATGAACACCAGCCCCGCCCGGGCGCAGGCCCGCGCGAAGTCCGCGTTCTCGGCGAGGAAGCCGTACCCCGGGTGGACGGCCTGCGCGCCCGTGCGGGCGGCGGCCTCCAGGAGCCGCGGCACGGACAGATAGCTCTCGGCGGCGGGCGCCGGACCGAGCCGCACCGCAGTGTCGGCCTCGCGCACGTGCCGTGCGTCGGCGTCCGCGTCGGAGAACACCGCCACCGAGCGCACGCCCAGCGCGCGCAGCGTGCGCACGACGCGCACCGCGATCTCGCCGCGGTTGGCCACCAGGACTGTCTCGAACATCGTCTTCGGTCCCCTCACATCCGGAAGACGCCGAACCGCGGCTCGCCCAGCGGGGCGTTCGCGCAGGCGGTCAGGGCCAGGCCCAGCACCTGCCGGGTCTCCAACGGGTCGATCACGCCGTCGTCCCAGAGCCGGGCGGTGGCGTAGTAGGCGTTGCCCTGCTGCTCGTACTGCCGGCGGATCGGGGCCTTGAAGGCTTCCTCCTCCTCGGCGGGCCAGGACTCGCCCCGCGTCTCCAACTGGTCCCGCTTGACGGTGGCGAGGACGGAGGCGGCCTGCTCGCCGCCCATGACGGAGATCTTGGCGCCCGGCCACATCCACAAAAAGCGCGGGGAGTAGGCCCGGCCGCACATGGAGTAGTTCCCGGCGCCGTAGGAACCGCCGACGACCACGGTCAGCTTGGGCACGCGCGTGCAGGCGACGGCGGTGACCATCTTGGCGCCGTGCTTGGCGATGCCACCGGCCTCGTAGTCCCTGCCGACCATGAAGCCGGAGATGTTCTGCAGGAACACCAGCGGAATCCCGCGCTGGTCGCACAGCTCGATGAAGTGGGCGCCCTTCTGGGCGGACTCGGAGAACAGGATGCCGTTGTTGGCGACGATCCCCACCGGGTGGCCGTGGATCCGGGCGAAGCCGGTGACCAGGGTCTGCCCGAACTCCGCCTTGAACTCGGCGAACCGCGAGCCGTCGACCACGCGCGCGATGATCTCGCGGACGTCGTAGGGGGTGCGCGGGTCGACGGGCACCGCGCCGTAGAGCCCGTAGGGGTCCACCTTCGGCTCGACGGCCGGCCGCACCTCCCAGGGCAGGGGCCCGCGCGCGGGGAGCGTGGCGACGATGCCGCGGACGATCCGCAGGGCGTGCGCGTCGTTCTCCGCGAGGTGGTCGGTGACGCCGGACACACGCGCGTGGACCTCGCCGCCGCCCAGTTCCTCGGCGGTGACGACCTCGCCGGTGGCGGCCTTCACCAGCGGGGGACCACCGAGGAAGATGGTCCCCTGGTTGCGGACGATCACGGCCTCGTCGCTCATCGCCGGGACGTAGGCGCCGCCCGCGGTGCAGGACCCGAGGACGGCGGCGATCTGCGGGATGCCGGCGCCCGACATGCGCGCCTGGTTGTAGAAGATGCGGCCGAAGTGCTCGCGGTCCGGGAACACCTCGTCCTGCATCGGCAGGAAGGCGCCGCCGGAGTCGACGAGGTAGAGGCAGGGGAGCCGGTTCTCCAGGGCGATCTCCTGGGCCCGCAGGTGCTTCTTCACCGTCATCGGGTAGTACGTGCCGCCCTTGACGGTGGCGTCGTTGGCGACGATCACGCAGTCCCGCCCGGCGACCCGGCCGATCCCGGCGATCACTCCGGCCGCCGGTGCCTGCCCGTCGTACATCCCGTCGGCCGCGAGCGGGGCCAGTTCGAGGAACGGCGAGCCGGGGTCGAGCAAGGTGTCCACGCGGTCCCGCGGCAGCAGCTTGCCGCGCGCGGTGTGCCGGGCCCGGGCCCGCTCGCCGCCGCCGAGCCGGGCCGCGGCCAGCTTGCCGCGCAGCTCCTCGGCGAGCGCGCGGTGCGCCTCCTCGTTGGCCCGCCAGGCCGCCGACGCGGGATCCGCCGCGCTCGTCAGCTCCGGTGCCTCCAGCATTCTGCGGTCCCCTCACCCAGTGGTCGACTGTTAATGAGCGTTAACCATTTCTCCCAGGTTAACGAGCGCTAACCCCGCTGTCTAGAATTGCTGCCATGGTCACCAGAACCGGCGCCCCCGGGCGCCGCGAGCAGATCCTCAAGGAGGCCGCCCGGCTGTTCGCCGAGCGCGGCTTCCACGGCGTCGGGGTCGACGAGATAGGGGCCGCGGTCGGCATCAGCGGCCCCGGTCTGTACCGGCACTTCGCGGGCAAGGACGCGATGCTCGCGGAGCTGCTGGTCGGGATCAGCGGACAGCTGCTGACCGGGGCCAAGCGGCGCCTGGCGGAGGCCGACGGCGCGGCCGGCCCCGTGGCGGTCCTCGACTCCCTCATCGAGGGCCACATCGACTTCGCCCTCGACGACCGCCCCCTGATCACCCTGCACGACCGGGAGCTGGACCGCCTGCGGGACAGCGACCGCAAACTGGTGCGCCAGCTCCAGCGGCAGTACGTGGAACTGTGGGTCGAGGCGCTGCGGGCGGCGTATCCGGGGCTCGCCGAGCCGGCCGCGCGCTCCGCGGTCCACTCGGTCTTCGGCCTGCTGAACTCGACCCCGCACCTGGGCCGGCCGGGCTCCCTGCCGGGCCGTGCGACGACCGCGGCCCTGCTGCACCGCATGGCCCGCGGGGCGTTCGCGGCGGCGGGCGCGCACGGATAGCGGCGGCGGCCCGGCCGGCGGCGGTGGCCGGGCGTGATCCGGGTTACCCCCGGGATGCCCTGGACGGGGCCCGTACTCGCCGGTACCTTGGTCTGAGCAAGCGCTTAGACATGCCTGAGGTACGTGGAGGTGGCGGCGTGCGCCGTACGGTGTTCAACGAGGATCACGAGGCGTTCCGGGAGACCCTTCGCGCCTTCATCGAGGCCGAGGTCGTGCCGGTGTACGACGAGTGGTTCGCCGCCGGCCAGGCCCCGCGCGAGTTCTACTACAAGCTCGCCGAGCTGGGCCTCTTCGGCATCAACGTCCCCGAGGAGTTCGGCGGCGCCGGCCTGGAGACGCACAAGTTCGAGGCGATCCAGTACGAGGAGACGGCACGCGCCGGCGTGAACTTCGGCGGCTCCGGCGTGCATGTGCTGCTCGCCCTTCCCTACCTCAAGATGCTCGCCACCGACGAGCAGAAGAAGCGCTACCTCCCGAAGTTCGTCTCCGCCGAGGAGATGTGGGCCATCGCGATGACCGAGCCCGGCACCGGCTCCGACCTCGCGGGCATGAAGACCACCGCCAAGCTCTCCGAGGACGGCACGCACTACGTCCTCAACGGCGCCAAGACCTTCATCACCGGTGGCGTCCACGCCGACCGCGTTATCGTCTGCGCCCGCACCGCCGCGCCCAGCGCCGAGGACCGCCGCTTCGGCATCTCCCTCTTCGCCGTCGACACCAGGTCCGAGGGCTACTCCATAGGCCGCAAGCTGGACAAGCTGGGCCTGAAGACCTCGGACACCGCGGAGCTGGCGTTCGTCGACGTCAAGGTGCCCGTCGAGGATCTGCTCGGCCAGGAGAACAAGGGCTTCTCCTACCTGGGCGCCAACTTGCCCTCCGAGCGCTGGGGCATCGCCTTCGGCGCCTACGCGCAGGCCAAGGCCGCCGTGCGGTTCGCCAAGAGTTACGTCCAGGAGCGCACCGTCTTCGGCAAGCCGGTCGCCCACTTCCAGAACACCAAGTTCGAGCTGGCCGCCTGCCAGGCCGAGGTGGACGCCGCCGAGGCGGTCGCCGACCGGGCCCTGGAGGCACTGGACGCGGGCGAGCTGACCCCCGCCGAGGCCGCGAGCGCCAAACTGTTCTGCACCGAGGTCGCGCACCGCGTCATCGACCGCTGCCTCCAGTTGCACGGCGGCTACGGCTATATGAACGAGTACCCGATCGCCCGCCTGTACGCGGACAACCGCGTCAACCGCATCTACGGCGGCACCAGCGAGATCATGAAGACGATCATCGCCAAGGACATGGGTCTGTAAAGGCCCGGGCAAGTCCACGAAAAGATTGCAGGGTACAACTGGCTCATGAGTCAGGCACTTCAGTCCCTGCTCGATCTGCTCGACCTGGAGCGGATCGAGCAGGACATCTTCCGCGGCCAGTCCTGCTCCGCTGTCGTTCCCCGCGTCTTCGGCGGGCAGGTCGCGGCCCAGGCGCTGGTCGCCGCCGGGCGCACGGTCCCGGCCGACCGGCACGCGCACTCCCTGCACGCCTACTTCCTGCGGCCGGGCGACCCGGGCGCCCCCATCGTCTACACCGTCGACCGCATCCGCGACGGCCGCTCCTTCACCACCCGCCGGGTGGTCGCGGTCCAGCACGGGCAGCCGATCTTCCATCTCTCGGCGTCCTTCCAGACGTACGAGGAGGGACTGGACCACCATGCGCCCATGCCCGCCGCGCCCGACCCGGAGATGCTGCCCACCTCCCAGGAGCGGCTGCGCGGCTACCGGCACCTGGACGCGCGGATCGTGGAGAAGTTCCAGGAGGCCCGCGAGGCGGTCGACCTGCGCTACGTCGACGAGCCGCCCTACGGCAGCTACGGAGTGCCGCGCGAGCCGCACTCTCAGGTGTGGTTCCGCACCAACGGCAAGCTGGACGGCGACATCGACGCACCCCTGCTGCACGTCGTGCTCGCCACCTACGTCTCCGACATGACGCTGCTCGACTCCGTGCTGCTCGCGCACGGCCGCGGCGGCTGGGCCGTCGGCGACGTGGTCGGGGCCTCGCTGGACCACGCCATGTGGTTCCACCGGCCGTTCCGTGCCGACGAATGGCTGCTGTACGACCAGGAGTCGCCGTCCGCACACGGCGGGCGCGGGCTCGGCCAGGCCCGCATCTACACCCGGGACGGCCGGCTCGCCGTCTCGGTGATCCAGGAAGGCGTGGTCCGTGTGCCCAGGGGCTGAACGACCGGGCGTACAGCGCCTGTCGGCGTCAAAAGGACTCTGATTCCTGCCCGAGGTGCCGATCCCAGAGGGCCGGGCTAGGCTGAATGGCGAGCCGCAAAAGAGGGCACGCCCCGTGCTGTTGAAGTTCCCCAGACGCGGAACTCCGGTCGTTGATCTCGCCCACGCGTATCGCGTGGCCCGACCTGGCGGCATCGGTGCCGAGACGTGCTCTTCATATCAAAGCGGTGAAGCCAGAGACCGCGCCGCACCTTTTCACACCACTGCGGTTGCGGCCATCCACTCGCCCGCCCCGAAAGCGGCGTGCGAGACGATGGAAGGAAAGGCAATCCCATGCGAGCACAACGCGCAAGGCGTCTCCTTGCGGTTTCCGCTGCCGGCGTTCTGATGGCCGGCGGCGCCGCGATCGGCGCAGCGGGTACCGCTTCGGCAGCCCCGGCGCACGTCAACTCCGGGTACTCCAGCAACGACCACGGCGGTCATGGTGGCTACGGCGGCCATGGCGGCTACGGCGGTCACGGTGGCTACGGCCACGGTGGCTACGGCGGTCACGGTGGCTACGGTCATGGCGGCTACGGCGGCCACGGCGGCTACGGCGGAGGCCACGGCGGTTACGGCGGCGGTCACGGCGGTGGCGGTCACGGTGGCGGAGGTCACGGTGGCGGAGGTCACGGTGGCGGAGGTCACGGTGGCGGAGGTCACGGTGGCGGCGGTCACGGTGGTGGCGGCGGACGCTGACCGTCCACGCACACAGCGCGATGTGCGGCTCCTCACCGGGGCCGCACATCGCGGCGTCTGGGGGCCGTTCGGTCCGTCAGTCGCCCTTGCCCAGGCCCGCTTCCGTCAGCAGATAGGCCGTCATCGGGTCGTAGTAGCGCGGGCTGCGTACGTGATCGTCGAGCGGCACCGCCACCTGGAGCGTGCCCTCGGACTCGGCGAGGAACAGCGCCGGGTCGTTGCAGTCGGCGTACCCGACGGAGTCGAGGCCGTGCTGCGCGGCGTAACCGGCCCAACCGTGGTCCGCGACGACCAGGTCGGGCAGCGGACGGCCCTCCCGCTCAAGTCCCGTCAGAATGGCCCGCATCGGCTCGCCGGAATGGGTGTGCCACAGCGTGGCGCCGTGCTCCAGGACGGCCACGTCCGCGAACTGCATGACATACCCCTCGTCCGTCTGCAGCCCGTCCGGGATGACCACGACCTCGCAGCCGGCGGTGCGCAGCGCGGCGGCCGTGGCCCTGTGCACGTCGAGCAGGCCGCCGGGGTGGCCGGTGGCGAACAGCACCCGCTGCCCGCCGTCGGCCGCCTTGCGCAGCCGCAGCGCAAGCCGGTCCAGGGCGTCGACCGTCAGCTCGGGGTCGATGGTGTCCTGTCCGTACCGGTACTCCGGGTCGTCGTTGACGCCCACCCGCTCCGCCATCACCGCGAGCACGTCCTGCTCGTCCTGCCAGCGGTCCCCCAGCTCGAGCCCGAGCCAGAAGTTGCGGTCGCCGTTGGCCAGCTTGCGGTAGTGGGAGAGGTTGTTCTCGCGGGGAGTGGCGACATCGCCCGCGATACGGGTGCTCACTAGATGGTCGACTAGCTCGGCGCGGCTGGGTGTCCCGGGTATCGGCATGCCTCCCATTGTGGGGCAGCGGGCGGTGCGATTCCCCTGGCGTATCGCACGCTGGGACGCGGGTCACTCACCGTGTTTCAGCGCGAACCACAGCTCCATGCGGACATCGGGATCGTCGAGGTCCGCGCCGAGCAGCGCCGCGCACCGGCCGATCCGCTGCCGCACGGTGTTGCGGTGCACACCGAGCGCGACCGCGGTGCGGTCCCAACTGCCGTGCAGGGAAAGCCAGCTGCGCAGGGTCTCGGCGAGGGCAGGCCGGCCGGCGAGCGGTGCGAGCAGCTCGCGCGCGAACCCCTCCGCCTCGTCCGCCGGGACCAGCCCCGCAAGCCCGGCCCGGCCGCCGTGGCGGACCAGCGCGGCAGCGGTGACGCGGGCCCGGGTCAGGGCGCGGGCCGCCTGGGTGTCGGCGGCCGGCCACTCGTGCGGGGCGGCCGGGGCGCTGACGCCGAGGGTCCAGCCGGGCTGCGGGGCGGGTTCGCGGTCGGCGGGCACCAGCACCCGTACCACGTCACGGCCGGCGTCCACCAGCGCGGAGCCCAGGGCCGCGCCCAGCGCGGAGCCGGCCACCGCGTCCGGCGCCTGGGTCTGCGGGCGGGCGTGCACGACGAGCCATGGCCCGTCGCCCAGCAGCGGCGCCACGTCCTGCGGTGCCGCGCCGAGCAGCAGCCGGACCAGCGCCGCGGAGCGCGCCGCCCCGGCACCGCTCTGGTGCTCCCCGGTGAGCAGCGACAACAGGACGGCGGCCACGGAGGCGATGGTGTGGTCCCCGGCCTCCCGCCCCGGCACCGCAACCCCGAGCACAAACCCCTGCCCGTTCCCCAGCGAGTAGGCGGCGAGATGAGTTCCCCCCAACGCATCGGTCGCGGAGGCCGGCCCGACTCGGCCACCCGCCCCGCCGCCACCGGCCACCACGCCCCGGGCACGGTCGACGGCACCGGGCCGCGTGCCGGGGCCGGTACGGCTGGATGCGGTGGCCGTGGCGGGTCCGGGCGTGGTGGTGGGCGCGGAGGCGTGGCCGGCGAAGTGTGTGCGGCCCGGGTCCACGGCTTGGGCGAGGGTGGCCGGTTCGGGTGCGTGCTGCGTGACGGCGCCGGTACCGCCGGTGGCAGGCGCGGCGGCGGTGCTGGGTGTGGAGGCGGTAAGAGGTGGGGGTGTCCGGTCATCGGCGCAGGTGCGGACCGGGGCCGCGGCCTGGGCGGGCTCGGCCGAAGGAGCCGCCTCCTCCGCGGGCGCCGGGGCCAGGTCGGGCGGGGCGGGGGTGTGGGAGCTCGGGGGCGGGTTGCCGGGCGGCTGGTCCCGGAGCGGTTGTTCCGGAGTGGGACGGGGGGTGTGGGGGAGGGGGCGTACCACCTGGGTCAGGTGGGTCAGGGCCGTGCGTACGTCTTCCTCGGGGGGTTGGCCGGCCGAGGCGATTTCCGTGCCGTCGGGGCCGTACAGGCACGCCCGGCCGCCCAGCCGCTGGGCCAGCCGGCGCAGCACCGCGGGGACCGGGTCGGGGCGGGCCGCCGCGGACGCGAGGCTCCGCTGGGCCTCCGTGACCCGGCGCAGCTCGGCCAGCCGGGCCTGGGCCATCAGCTGCCAGACCGCCCGGGCCACAGCCGAGAACGTCGTCTGCGGCGGGACCTCGACGAGCGGCAGTCCGTATGCCTCGCAGGCCGCGACCAGCGCCCGCGGCACCGTGTCGTGCACCGGCGCGACGCCGAAGCCCAGCGCCGCGCCGCCCGCCGCCACGATCCGGGACACGTAGGCGTCGAAGTAATCCCCCGGCCCCGCACGACCGGGTGCACCCCCGTCCGAGGCCGCCGCCTCGGGAATGTGCACGCCCGCGGTCAGCAGCAGCTCGCCGCCCAGCAGGTACGGATAGGGGTCGGACATCTCGGAGGTGTGCGCCCAGTGGACGGCGACCTGGGGCCCCGACGGTCCGGCGATCTGCCGCAGGGCCAGGTCCTCCCGGGCCAGCAGCGCCGCCAGCGGGACCGGCGGGGTGGGCGGGACCGCCGGTGTCGCCGGTACGGACCTGTCCGGCATTGTGTGCGTTCCCTCCACTCCGACGCGCTCGAATGGATGAAACGTACACTTCGCAGTCGCTTTCCGGCCACCTAATGTCGGTCCGGACCGGCAGCCGCGGGTACCGGCGTCTGTCCCCGTGATCCGCTGCCGGCGTCCCCGCTCCCGGAAACCCCCTTCCGGGACACCCCACTCGTCTCCGCACGACACGCCACCGACCGTGCGCGAAGGAGGGCCCACATGGCCGTCGACTACACCGTCATCGTCGTCTATCTCGTCGGCATGCTGGCCATGGGCTGGTGGGGCATGCGCCGCGCCAAGTCGAAGAGCGAGTTCCTGGTGGCCGGCCGCCGCCTCGGACCCGCCCTGTACTCCGGCACCATGGCGGCGATCGTCCTCGGCGGCGCCTCCACCATCGGCGGTGTGGGCCTCGGCTACAAGTACGGCCTGTCCGGCGCCTGGATGGTCTTCACCATCGGCCTCGGCCTGCTCGCGCTGAGCGTCTTCTTCTCCGCCCGCATCGCCCGCCTGAAGGTCTACACCGTCTCCGAGATGCTGGACCTGCGCTACGGCGGCCGGGCGGGCGTCATCTCCGGCATCGTCATGTGGGCGTACACCCTGATGCTCGCGGTGACCTCGACCATCGCCTACGCCACGATCTTCGACGTCCTCTTCGACCTCAACCGCACCGTCGCGATCGTCCTCGGCGGCTCGATCGTCGTCGCGTACTCCACGCTCGGCGGCATGTGGTCCATCACGCTGA
This sequence comes from Streptomyces sp. NPDC102462, assembly GCF_044765425.1. Lineage (NCBI taxonomy): Bacteria > Bacillati > Actinomycetota > Actinomycetes > Kitasatosporales > Streptomycetaceae > Streptomyces > Streptomyces sp. NPDC102462. Next base: position 33,417 of record NZ_JBIWKB010000036.1, read on the forward strand.
CGGACATGGTGCAGTTCGTCGTGAAGACGATCGGTGTGCTGCTGCTCCTGCTGCCCATCGCGGTCGTCAAGGCGGGCGGCTTCTCCGCGATGAAGGCCGAGCTGCCCACCGAGTACTTCGACCCGCTGGGCATCGGCGGTGAGACGATCTTCACCTATGTCCTGATCTATACCTTCGGCATGCTCATCGGTCAGGACATCTGGCAGCGCGTGTTCACCGCCCGCAGCGACCGGACCGCCAGGTGGGGCGGCACCGTCGCCGGCACCTACTGTCTCGGCTACGCCCTCGCGGGCGCCGTCATCGGCACCGCGGCCAAGGTGCTCTACCCCGAGCTGGGCAGCCCGGACGACGCGTTCGCGACCATCGTCAAGGACGAACTCCCCATCGGGGTACGCGGGTTGGTGCTGGCCGCCGCCCTGGCCGCCGTGATGTCCACCTCCTCCGGCGCGCTGATCGCCTGCGCCACCGTCGCCAACAACGACATCTGGTCCCGGTTGCGGGGCATGACGCGCCGTGCCGCGGACGCGCACGACGAGGTCAGGGGCAACCGTGTCTTCATCCTGATCATGGGCGTCGGCGTGATCGGCACGGCCATCGCGCTCAACGACGTCGTCGAGGCCCTGACCGTCGCCTACAACCTGCTCGTCGGCGGGCTCCTCGTCCCGATCCTCGGCGGGCTGCTGTGGCGGCGCGGCACCGCGCAGGGCGCCCTCGCCTCGGTGATCGTCGGCGGCCTCGCCGTCATCGGCCTGATGGCGTCCTTCGGCATCCTGGCCAACGAACCCGTCTACTACGGCCTGTTGTCCTCCCTGGTCGCCTACGTCGTCGTCTCCCTGCTGACGAAGCCGACCGACGCCGCCGTGCTCGCCGCCTGGCGTGAGCGCCTTGCCGGACGGTCGCCCGAACTCGCCTCCGAACCCGTCCCGGCCCACCAGTAGAGTCACCGGCAAAGCAGTACATGCGCGGACAAGCGCAGGAAAGAAGGCATTTCACCATGAGCAGCAGCGAGACGCCCCGCGGCCCCGTCGACTCCTCCCGCGTCCCCCGGTACGCCGGACCCGCGACGTTCGCCCGGCTGCCCCGCCTCGACGAGGTCGGCACCGCCGATGTCGCCGTCGTGGGCGTGCCGTTCGACTCCGGTGTCTCCTACCGGCCGGGCGCCCGCTTCGGCGGCAACGCCATCCGTGAGGCGTCCCGGCTGCTGCGCCCCTACAACCCGGCGCAGGACGCCTCCCCCTTCGCGCTCGCCCAGGTGGCCGACGCGGGTGACGTCGCCGTGAACCCGTTCCACATAGACGAGGCCGTGGAGACCATCGAGGCGGCGGCCGGTGAACTGCTCGGCACCGGCGCCCGACTGATGACCCTCGGCGGCGACCACACCATCGCGCTGCCCCTGCTGCGCGCGGTCGCGAAGAAGCACGGCCCGGTGGCCCTGCTGCACTTCGACGCCCACCTCGACACCTGGGACACCTATTTCGGCGCCGAGTACACGCACGGCACCCCGTTCCGCCGCGCCGTCGAGGAGGGCATCCTCGACACCTCCGCGCTCTCCCACGTCGGCACCCGCGGCCCGCTCTACGGCAAGCAGGACCTCAGCGACGACGAGAAGATGGGCTTCGGCATCGTCACCTCCGCGGACGTCTACCGGCGCGGCGCCGACGAGATCGCCGACCAGCTGCGCGGGCGCATCGGCGACCGGCCGCTGTACGTGTCCATCGACATCGACTGCCTCGACCCGGCGCACGCGCCCGGCACCGGCACCCCGGAGGCGGGCGGCATGACCTCCCGCGAGCTGCTGGAGATCCTGCGCGGCCTGGCGTCCTGCAACCTGGTGTCGGCGGACGTCGTCGAGGTGGCGCCCGCGTACGACCACGCCGAGATCACCTCCGTGGCCGCCTCCCACACGGCCTACGAGCTGACCACCCTGATGACCCGCCGCATCGCGGCCGCGTAGCTCCGCTGGTTCGGCGGTGTTGGGTCGTTGTTTCGTCTGCGGGGGTGTGGGGGCTGGTCGCGCAGTTCCTCGCGCCCCTTTGGGGTGGTGACTGGCGTGGTTTGGCTGCGGCTGCGTCGTGGCTGGTTGCGCAGTTCCTCGCGCCCCTTTGGGGTGGTGACTGGCGTGGTTTGGCTGCGGCCGCATCGTGGGTGGTTGCGCAGTTCCTCGCGCCCCTTTGGGGTGGTGACTGGCGTGGTTCGGTTGCGGCCGCATCGTGGGTGGTCGCGCAGTTCCTCGCGCCCCTTTGGGGCGCCGACTGGCGTCGTTCGTTTGCGGCTGCGTTGTGGCTGGTCGCGCAGTTCCTCGCGCCCCCTTCGGGGTGCCCGACTCGTTGAGGAGAGCTTGCTTCAGTGACGCATGACCACGATCTGGTACTCCGCCCGACGCCCGCGCAGACGGCCGCCGCCCTCGACCCGCCACCCGGCCGCAACGGCGGCGACCTGGTCGTGGAGACCCTGGCCGGGCTCGGCGCGACGACCGTGTTCGGGCTGCCCGGCCAGCACGCCCTCGGCATGTTCGACGCGCTGCGCCGCTCGGACCTGCGCTATGTGGGCCTGCGCGTGGAGAACAACGCCGCGTTCGCGGCGGACGCCTACGGCCGGATCACCGGCGAGGCCGCGCCGCTGCTGCTGTCGACGGGGCCGGGCGCGCTGACCTCGCTGGCCGCGCTCCAGGAGGCGGCGGCGGCATCCGCGCCCGTCCTCGCCATCAGCAGCCAGGTCCCGACGGCCGGGCTCGGCGGCGGCCGGCACGGCTATCTGCATGAACTCCCGGACCAGGCGGCCTCGTTCCGGGGCGTGGTCAAGTCGGTCCACACCGTCCGCGCCCAGTCCCAGATCCCGTCCGCCGTCACCGCCGCCTGGAAGTCGGCGCTGACCGCACCGCACGGCCCGGTGTGGGTGGAGATCCCGCAGGACGTGCTGCTGGCGCGTACGGCCCTGCCGGTGGTGACCGCGCTGGACGCCACCCCGGACGAGTTGGTCCCACGGCCCGAACTGACCGCGCTGGCCGCCGATCTGCTCGCGCGCTCCGCCCGCCCGGCGATCATCGCCGGCGGGGGAGTGGTCCGCGCGGACGCCGCAGGCAAGCTGCTGCGGCTGGCCGAGCGCCTCGACGCCCCGGTCGTGACGACCTTCGGCGGCAAGGGCGCCTTCCCGTGGGAGCATCCGCTGTCCCTCCAGTCGTGGCTGGAGGACCGGCACACCACGGACTTCCTGGAGGACGCGGACGTCCTGCTGGTGGTCGGCTCCGGACTCGGTGAACTCTCCTCCAACTACCACACGTTCGCGCCGCGCGGCCGGGTGATCCAGATCGAGGCCGACCTCGGCAAGCTGGAGTCCAACCACCCCGCCCTCGGCATCCACGCGGACGCCAGGCTCGCCCTTCAGGCGCTGCTGGAGACGGTGCCGGAGCGCACGGACGCCACGGCGCCGCGACGGGTCCGCGCCCTGCTCGCCAAGGTCGCCGACCGCATCGCCGGCCAGGAACTCACCCTGGAACAGGATGTGCTGGCCGCGGTCCGCCGGGCCCTGCCGGCGGGTGCCCCGTCCTTCTGGGACATGACGATCCTCGCCTACTGGGCCTGGTCGGCCTTCGACGCCCAGGCCCCGAACACCATGCACTCGGCGCAGGGCGCCGGCGGCCTCGGCTACGGCTTCCCGGCGGCCCTCGGCGCCGCCGCCGCCGACCCCGGCCGCCCGGTGCTGGCGGTCTCGGGCGACGGCGGCGCCCTCTACTCGATCGCCGAGCTGGCGACGGCCCGCCAGTACGGTCTGAACGTCACCTGGCTGATCGTCGACGACGGCGGCTACGGCATCCTGCGCGAGTACATGACGGATGCGTTCGGCCAGGCCACGGCGACGGAGCTGACACGCCCGGACTATGTGGCGCTCGCCGGGTCCTTCGGCGTCCCGGGGGTGCGCACCAGCCCCGAGACCCTGGAGGCGGACCTGGCGCAGGCACTCGCGTCACCGGGGCCGTCGGTGGTGGTGCTCCCCGCGGTGCTGCGGATGTTCGCGCCGACACACCTCGGCTGAGGGCGTCGGCTCCGGTCAGCAGGCGCCCGGGCCGACGCCGTCCATGCGGCCGCCGAAGTCCCCGAGGTAGCGCGAGCGCCAGTCGCCGTTGAACACGTCCCGCTTCTCGACGGGGGACCAGTTGATGAAGCAGGCGCGGGTGCTCGCGACGGCGGAGCCGACGTGGTCGTGCAGGCTGGGCGGCATGTCGCGGTAGCCGCTGCGGGAGGTCCACTCCCAGTAGGAGCCGCCGAATCCCTCCTTGCTCCAGAAGCACACCGATCCGTCCGGACAGGACGGGACGGTCTCCCGGGCCGAGGCGGCCTGGGCGGGCAGCATCAGGGCGGTCAGTGCGAGGGCGACGGCGAGGGACCAGGAACGCAGCTTCATGCGGCTCTCCGAAAAGGCGAGTTGGGGCGCCCCGGCCGAGCGGCCGGGGCGCCCCCATGCTCGGGTCCGGGCTCGGGGACACGCCCGGACCGGAGAGCGGTCTCACCGGTGTGAGCGAAGTAGTCGTTCAAGCACACACGGCGGCGGGAGCCGTGGCCGCTCGGCACGGCCGCGAGGCGCCTACCAGATGGCGTCCACCCACTCCGGGTGGTCCACGAACGGGTTCCGGTTGTGCTGGTAGGAGTCGTAGATGACCTGGTTGCGGCGTTCCTCGAAGGCGTCGGGCGGGTCCTCGTCGTTCCACCGCTTCAGGACCGACAGCTTGCCCATGTACGGGGTGCTGCCGTTGTTCACCTTGTCGTCGGGTTCGAGGTCGGCGAAGCCGTCGCCGCCCTCGTAGCGGACCGCCATGTACAGGATCATGCGTGCCACGTCGCCCTTGACGGCGTCGCGGGGCTCGAAGGAGTCCGCGTCGGTGCGGCTGCCGCCGGAGTTGGTGAAGGTGCTGCCGCCTTCGTCGAAGTCCTTGTTGCTGCGGGTGGAGTTGACCTGGACGTCCTCGGAGCGGATGTGGTGCAGATCGGTGCCGGGGCCGGTCGAGGTGGTCAGGTTGCCGTGCGAGATCGCCCAGACGTGCTCGCGGTTCCAGTCGCCGACGTCGCCGCCGTTGAGGGTCTTGCCGCGCGAGATGCCCGAGTACAGCAGGACGACGTTGTTGCTGTTGTTCGGGTCCTGGTCGGTCACCTTCAGCGCGTCCCACAATTGCGCGTAGGACAGCTTGCTCTGGCTGCTGATGATGGTGTGCAGGGCGGACTTGAGGCTCGTGCCCGACTTGCCGACCGCGTTCTTGTAGTACGTCGTGTCGTACGCGGTCGTCGTCGCGCGGGCCGGGGTCGCGGTGAGGGTGGGGGCGGTGAGCGCGACCAGGACGGTGGCCGTCGTCAACGCCACTGTCCTCCAGTGGCGCAGGGGTGTCGCCGGCATCATGTGGGGTCCGTTCTACGCGGGTTGAATGGAGGCGGCACCCTGCAGAGTGACATGGACATGTAGTAGTGATGGTGTACGGGAGGTGTCGGTTGCGTGACGGGATGCGGCACGCCCCGCCCGCCGCCGGCGCAACGGCCCCCCGCCACAAGTCTTTTCGGCGCGGCCGGCGGGGCGCGGGCGCCGGGGATTGCGAAGGATTTGCCCTCTGGGTGGGCCGGCGCGTACAACCCTTTGTTCGAAGCTGTGAGTCAACAGGTACATGACTCATCCGATATCCAGGCGCGCCGCGGTACTGGCCGCGGGCGTCGGCGCCGCGGTGCTCGTACCGGGCCTCGTCGTCGCCGCTCCGGCGTCCGCCGCCACCACGCCCACGGTCAGCTGCACGTCAGCCAAGGCGGGCCTCGCCACCAAGCTGAAGAAGGACATCACGGCCGCCCTCGCCACCCGCAAGGGCACCGTCGCCGTCGGCCTCTACGACCGCACCTCCAAGACGACCTGCACCCTGCGCCCCTCCACCGCCTACGACTCGGCCAGCGTCGTCAAGGTCACCGTCCTCGCCACGCTGCTGTGGGACGCGAAGAAGCACAACCGCTATCTGACCGACCGCGAGGTCACCCTCACCAAGGCCATGATCACCAAGTCGGACAACGACGCGACCAGCAAGCTGTGGAAACAACTGGGCCTGACAAAGATCAAGGGCTTCCTGTCCGCCGCGAAGATGACGCAGACCAAGCCGGGCGCGAACGGCTACTGGGGCCTGACCCAGATCACCGTGACCGACGAGCAGAAGCTGCTCAAACTCGTCACCGCCAAGAACACCGTGCTCAGCGACAACTCCCGCGCCTACATCCGCAAACTGATGGGGCAGGTCGTCTCGTCGCAGCGCTGGGGCACCCCGTACGGCGCGCCCTCCGGTGTCTCCGTACACGTCAAGAACGGCTGGCTGCAGCGCTCCACGCACGGCTGGCGGGTGCACAGCGTCGGCACGTTCGACGGCCGCGGGCACGACTACATGATCACCGTGCTGACCCACGGCAACAGCACGATGAACTACGGCATCAGCACCATCCAGGGCGTGGCCAAGGCCATCCACAAGGACCTCGCCGCGGCCGGAAGTTGAGCCTTCACTACGCGGACCCCACGGCGTCACCGAACTGCCCTACGGTGACGCCCATGCGCATGAGAACCGCACTCGCCACCTTCACCGCCGCGCTGGCAGCGGCCACCTGCCTCACCGCCGCGGGGACCGCGGGGGCGGCCCCCGCACGGGGCAACGCCTGCTCGCCCGCCGTCTCCGTCGACCGCTTCTCCGACGCGCTCGACAAGACGACGTACGAGGGCAGCTTCGTCGGCAACTTCTCCGCGCTCGCCGTGGACCGGGACGGCTCCCTCGCCGCACTCTCCGACCGCTCCGCGCTCTTCGGTCTTGACGCGAAGACCCTGAGGCCGACGTCGATCGTGCCGCTCGCCGACGAGAAGGGCGCCCCGCTGGACTCCGAGGGCCTGGTCGTGGACCGCGACGGCACCCGGCTGGTCAGCTCCGAGACCGAGCCCTCCGTGCGCCGCTACTCACGCGACGGCCGCATCCTCGACCGGCTGCCCGTGCCGTCCGCCCTGCTGGTCGCCCCGGCGGGCCGCCCCACGAACAACCTGACCTTCGAGGGCCTGACCCTGCTGCCCGGCGGGCGCACCCTGCTCGCGGCCATGGAGGGCCCGCTGTCCGGCGACGCCGCCGACACCGTCCGCTTCCAGACCTGGCAGCGGACGAAGGGCGACCACTTCCGGCTCTCCGCGCAGTACGCCTACCGCACCGACCCCGGTCTCGGCGTCCCCGAGGTCCAGGCGACCCCCGACGGCCGGCTGCTCGTCCTGGAACGCGGCTTCACCGCCGGCGTCGGCAACACCGTCCGGCTCTACCTGGCCGACCCGCGGCACGCCACGGACACCGCCGGCGTCGAGAACCTGACCGGCCAGAAGGGCGTACGGCCCGTCAAGAAGACCCTGCTGGCCGACCTCGCCGACTGCCCGTCCCTGGGCGCCACCGCCAAGCAGCCCCAGCCCAACCCGCTCCTCGACAACATCGAGGGCATGGCGATCACGGGCCGCGACCGGGGCCGCCTGAAGGTCGCCCTGGTCAGCGACGACAACCAGAACCAGGCCCAGACAACCCGCTTCTACCACCTGCGCGTCCGCGTCTGACCTCCGGCTCGGGTGTGGGTTTGTCCGCCTGGGGTGCGAGCGGATGGAGCTACGCGGCGCATGCCCCACCGGCTGCCGCCGCTCACGGCGCCGCCGGCTGTCCTGGTGCCGGCCGCGCCCCCTCGCCGAACACGTCGGGGAGCGTGCCCCGGCACACGGGCACCGCGCCGGCCGGGCCACGCCGACCCGGCCGGCCGCCCCGCCGCGCACCCCCGGGGCCCTGAGGGTGCGCCCCTTCGGGGGCGTATTCGCGGTCGTTCGGGTGCGGGAGGGTCGTGGTTTCTCGCGCTGTTCCCCGCGCCCCTTGGGGGGTGTACTCGCCGTTGTTCGGGTGCGGGAGGGTCGTGGTTTCTCGCGCTGTTCCCCGCGCCCCTTGGGGGGTGTACTCGCCGTTGTTCGGGTGCGGGTGTGTTGTGGTTTCTCGCGCTGTTCCCCGCGCCCCTTGGGGGGTGTACTCGCCGTTGTTCGGGTGCGGGTGTGTTGTGGTTTCTCGCGCCGTTCCCCGCGCCCCTTGGGGCGTGCACCTGCCGTGCTCGCTCACCCCTGTGCCCTCGGATCGGCCGTGTCCCTGGCCCCTCCCAGCCATCCGCACCCTCGATTCGGTCGAGCCCAGCGGAGCGGTTTGTTGCGGGGGGATGAAATCCGGTGCGGGCGGTGTTGGGGTGTTGCGGAGGATCGGGACTTGTGGGAGGCGGCGGCGTGGCAGTGGAACGGGGATGGGCCGGACGGCTGATCGGGTACGCCTGGCGTCACCCCAAGGACGTCGTCCTGGCACTCGGCTCCTCCCTCGCGGGCATGGCCGTCATGGCGCTGGTCCCGCTGGTCACCAAGGTGATCATCGACGATGTGATCGGCGACCAGAGCCGCCCCATGGCCCCCTGGGCCGGCACCCTGATCGGCGCCGCCCTGCTGGTCTACGTCTTCGCCTACATACGCCGCTACTACGGCGGCCGGCTCGCCCTCGACGTCCAGCACGACCTGCGCACCGAGATGTACGAGACGATCACCCGGCTCGACGGCCGCCGCCAGGACGAGCTGTCCACCGGCCAGGTGGTCGGCCGCGCCACCAGTGACCTCCAGCTGATCCAGGGCCTGCTCTTCATGCTCCCGATGACCATCGGGAACGTCCTGCTCTTCCTGGTCTCCCTGGCCGTCATGGCCTGGCTGTCGCTGCCGCTGACCCTGATCGCCCTCGCCGTGGCCCCCGCCCTCGGCTGGATCGCCCGGCGCAGCCGCACCCGGCTGCACCCCGCCACCTGGTACGCGCAGGCCCAGGCCGCCGCCGTCGCGGGCGTCGTCGACGGCGCCGTCACCGGCGTACGCGTGGTGAAGGGCTTCGGCCAGGAGGAGCAGGAGACCGGCAAGCTGCGCGACGTCGGCCGCCGGCTGTTCGCCGGGCGGCTGCGCACCATCCGGCTGAACAGCAGGTACACCCCCGCCCTCCAGGCCGTCCCGGCCCTCGGCCAGGTCGCCATGCTGGCCCTCGGCGGCTGGCTCGCCGTACGCGGCCACATCACCCTCGGCACATTCGTCGCGTTCTCCACCTACCTCGCCCAGCTGGTCGGCCCGGTCCGCATGCTTGCCATGGTGCTCACCGTCGGCCAGCAGGCCCGCGCCGGCACCGAGCGCGTCCTGGAGCTGATCGACACCGAGCCGAGCCTGCGCGAGGGCACCAAGAAGCTGCCCGCCGGCGCCCCCGCGACCGTCGAGTTCGACGACGTGTCCTTCGGCTACGACCCCCGGCACCCCGTCCTGCGAGGACTCAGCTTCGAGATCCGCCCGGGCGAGACGCTGGCCGTGGTCGGCTCCTCGGGCTCCGGCAAGTCGACGGTCTCCCTGCTGCTGCCACGCTTCTACGACGTCACCCACGGCGCCGTCCTGATCGGCGGCCACGACGTGCGCGAGCTGACCTACGACTCCCTGCGGGCCGCGATCGGCCTCGTCCCCGAGGACTCCTTCCTCTTCTCCGACAGCGTGCGCGCCAACATCGCCTACGGCCGCCCGGACGCCACCTTCGAGGAGATCGAGAAGGCCGCACGCGCCGCCCAGGCGGACCGCTTCATCGCCGCACTGCCCGACGGCTACGACACCAAGGTCGGCGAACACGGCCTCACCCTCTCCGGCGGCCAGCGCCAGCGCATCGCCCTGGCCCGCGCCCTGCTCACCGACCCGCGGCTGCTGGTCCTCGACGACGCCACCTCCGCCGTGGACGCCCGGGTCGAGCACGAGATCCACGAGGCGCTGAAGCAGGTCATGACCGGCCGGACCACCCTGCTTATCGCCCACCGCCGCTCCACCCTCGGCCTCGCCGACCGCATCGCCGTCCTCGACGCCGGCCGGCTCGCCGACATCGGCACCCACGACGAACTCCAGGAGCGGTCCGCCCTCTACCGCCGCCTGCTCACCGACCCCGACGAACTCGGCGGCGTCTCCCCGGGCCACGCCCGGCCCGCCGCGCCCCGCGAGGACACCTCGGTCCGCGAGGAACTGGACGCCGAGTTCGACGCCGAGCGCGGCGTGACCCCGCACCTGTGGAGCGGGGACCGCGAACCGAAGGACCCGAAGGACACGGCCCTCGCGGGCACCCCGGCCACCCCTGAACTGCTCGCCCAGGTCGAGGCGCTGCCCCCGGCGACCGACACCCCCGACATCGACGAGGCGCACGCCGTACGGCCCGAGCGGTCCTACGGCCTGCGGCGCCTGCTGCGCGGGTTCGGCCTGCCCCTCCTCGTCAGCCTGCTGCTCGTCGCCGTCGACGCGGGCATGGGCCTGCTGCTGCCGATCCTGATCCGGCACGGCATCGACCAGGGCGTCGGCCGGATGGCGCTCGGGGCCGTCTGGGCGGCCTCGCTGCTCGCCCTGGCCGCCGTCCTCGTGCAGTGGGCGGCGCAGATCGGCGAGACCCGGATGACCGGGCGCACCGGCGAACGTGTCCTGTACTCCCTGCGTCTGAAGATCTTCGCGCAGCTCCAGCGGCTCGGACTCGACTACTACGAGCGGGAGCTGACCGGCCGCATCATGACCCGGATGACCACGGACGTGGACGCGTTGTCCACGTTCCTGCAGACCGGCCTGGTCACCGCGTTCGTCTCCGTCGTCACCTTCTTCGGCATCATGGTCGTCCTGCTGGTGATCGACGTACAGCTCGCGCTGATCGTCTTCGCCACGCTGCCGCTGCTCGTCCTCGCCACCGTGTTCTTCCGCCGGGCCAGCGTGAAGGCGTACGAGCTGGCCCGCGAGCGGGTGTCGGTGGTCAACGCCGACCTCCAGGAGTCGGTGTCCGGGCTGCGCATCGTGCAGGCCTTCCGGCGGGAACGGGACGGGGCGCGCCGGTTCGCCGAGCGCAGCGACAGCTACCGCGGTGCCCGTATCCGCGGCCAGTGGCTGATCTCCGTGTACTTCCCCTTCGTCCAGCTGCTGGCCTCGGTCGCCGCGGCGGCCGTACTGATCGCGGGCGCGGGCCGGATCGAGGCGGCCACCCTGACCACCGGCGCGCTGGTCGCCTACCTCCTCTACATCGACCTGTTCTTCGCGCCCGTGCAGCAGCTGTCCCAGGTCTTCGACGGCTACCAGCAGGCGTCCGTCTCCCTCGGCCGCATCCAGGAGCTGCTGCGCGAGCCGACGTCCACCGAGTCCGCCGCCGCGCCGCTCGACGTGCTCTCGCTGCGCGGTGACATCGCCTTCGAGGACGTGCACTTCGCGTACCGCAGCGACGGGCCCGGCACGCCGGGCGAGGCGGCCCTCACCGGGATAGACCTGCGGATACCCGCCGGGCAGACCGTCGCCTTCGTCGGCGAGACCGGGGCCGGAAAGTCGACCCTGGTCAAGCTGGTGGCCCGGTTCTACGACCCCACCAGCGGCCGGGTCACGGTCGACGGGACCGACCTGCGCGCCCTCGACCTGGCCGCGTACCGCCACCGTCTGGGCGTCGTCCCGCAGGAGGCGTACCTCTTCCAGGGGACCGTGCGCGACGCCATCGCCTACGGCCGTCCCGACGCCACCGACGCGGAGGTGGAGGCCGCGGCCCGTGCGGTCGGCGCGCACGACATGATCGCCGGGCTCGGCGGCGGCTATCTGCACGAGGTCGCCGAGCGCGGCCGTAATCTCTCCGCCGGCCAGCGGCAGCTGATCGCGCTCGCCCGCGCGGAGCTGGTCGACCCCGACGTGCTGCTGCTCGACGAGGCCACGGCCGCCCTCGACCTGGCCACCGAGGCCCAGGTCAACCAGGCCACCGACCGGCTTTCGGGGCGCCGCACGACGCTCGTCGTCGCGCACCGGCTCACCACCGCCGCACGCGCCGACCGGGTCGTCGTGATGGACCAAGGGCGGGTCGCCGAGGACGGCACCCACGAGGAACTGCTGGCACGCGGCGGACGCTACGCCGACCTGTGGCAGACCTTCATCGGCCAACCCAAGCCAGAAGAACCCCTGGGCATAACCCCCTGACCCCACCCAACGACTCCCGTTCGGTCCGCGGCTGCCGCCAACCCCTGGGGTGTCGCCGGACCGGCGTCGGCTGGCGGGGCGTCGCTGTGGTGGAGCCGTTGCCGTTGCGAGGGGTATCGGTGGGTGGATTGGTGGGGGTGTCGGGGAGTGGGTGGGGGTGTGGGGCAGGCAACCGTCCGACGCTTGTTGTGCGTCCGTACATCAGTACGTTCGGTGGGTGGAACAGGGGAGGGTCGACGGTGGGCAGTGGTGCGATGCGCAGGCGGCTGGCGCTCGGCGTGGCCGTGCTGGCCGCCTCCGGGATGCTCGCCTTCGCGGCGCCCGGTGGCGCCCTGGCGGCGTCGGAGGGAGCCTGCGCCGGGCGCAAGGTGAAGACCCTGCCCTTCTCCACCGGCGCCGTACACGTCTACAAGCGCAACGGCTACGTCTGCGCGGTCACCCTCCCGAAGCGGCCCGGCACCAAGCGCATGATGTCGGTCAGCGTGCAGGCGCGCGGCAACCGCCCGGTGGTGGACGAGGGCCGTTACGCCCACCGGGCGGGCCCGGTCACCGTGCACGCCGGGCACCGCTGCGTGTGGGTGAAGGGTTCGGTGGCCCGCGGCTCGGTGAGTTCCGGCTGGATCCTGTGCTGACCCCGCCGGCCCCCGCCGACCGGGTGCCGACCCGATCCCCCCTGGTGTGAAGCGAGTTGCTCCGATAGCTTCCGGCGCACATCTGTTTCACAGGGAGGGTGCATGCGCAAGGCGCTCAGATGGCTGCTCGCGCTCACGGTGTTCATAGGCACGCTGAGCACGGCGGGCGCGGCCACCGCCGCCCCGTCGGCCACCACCGACGGCACGGACATCAGGGAACGGCTCCTCGCCGTACCGGGCATGAGCCTCGTCGAGGAGAAGCCCTACCCGGGCTACCGCTTCTTCGTCCTCACCTACACCCAGCCGGTGGACCACCGGCACCCGTCCAAGGGTACGTTCCAGCAGCGGATCACCGTGCTGCACAAGGACGTCTCCCGCCCGACGGTCTTCTACACCGGCGGCTACAACGTCTCCACCAACCCCGGCCGCCGCGAGCCGACCCAGATCGTGGACGGCAACCAGGTCTCCATGGAGTACCGGTTCTTCACGCCGTCCCGCCCGTCCCCGGCGGACTGGTCCAAGCTCGACATCTGGCAGGCGGCCAGCGACCAGCACCGCATCTTCACGGCCCTGAAGAAGATCTACCCCGCCAACTGGCTTGCGACGGGCGGCTCCAAGGGCGGCATGACCGCCACGTACTACGAGCGTTTCTACCCGCGTGACATGGACGGCGTGGTGGCGTACGTGGCCCCCAACGACGTGGTCGACAAGGAGGACTCGGCGTACGACCGGTTCTTCGCGACCGTCGGCACCAAGGAGTGCCGGGACCGGCTGAACGGGGTCCAGCGGGAGGCGCTGGTGCGCCGTCAGGCGCTGGAGAAGCGGTATGCGGCGTACGCCGCCGACAACGGCTACACCTTCGGCACCATCGGCAGCCTGGACCGCGCCTACGAGGCCGTCGTCCTCGACTACGTCTGGGGCTTTTGGCAGTACAGCGGGCTGTCCGACTGCGACACCGTCCCGGCGGACGCCGAGCACGCGAGCGACCAGGAGATCTGGGACTCCGTCGACACCATCTCCGGGTTCTCCGCCTACACCGACCAGGGCCTGGAGCCGTACACGCCGTACTACTACCAGGCGGGCACGCAGCTGGGCGCGCCGACGATCCACTTCCCGTACATCGAGAAGAAGTACATCAAGTACGGCTACCAGCCGCCCCGGAACTTCGTGCCCCGGTCCATCCCGATGACGTTCCAGCCGAACGCGATGCGCGACGTGGACACCTGGGTACGCCACCATGCGACGCGCATGCTCTTCGTCTACGGCCAGAACGACCCGTGGGGCTCCGAGCGGTTCCGCCCCGGACGCGGCGCACGGGACTCGTACGTGCTCACCGCGCCCGGCATGAACCACGGCGCGAACGTGGCCGGTCTGGTGGCCGACGAGAAGGCGCTCGCCACCGCCCGCATCCTGGACTGGGCCGGCGTCGCCTCCCCGGCGGTCGAGGCGGACCCGTCGGCGGCCAGACCACTGGCCCGCTTCGACGCCCGCCTCGACATCCGAGACGTGGAACGCGAACCGGCACTTCGCCCCTAACACACGGACCGCGCCCGCCCCACAAGCGGCGGGCGCGGCCCCCAAAGGGGTGCGGGGCCGTATCGATATGCGGCTCCGCCGCGCGGGCACGACCAGCCCCAACGGCGCCGCACACGGCCACGGCGCTGCGCACGCCTGACGGGGCTGCGCCCGTCCTGCACGCAACGGGCGCGGCCCGCCATAGCGCCCCCAAAGGGGGCGCGGGGAACTGCGCGACCAGCCACGACGCAGCCGCACACGACCGACGACGGTTGACGCCCTGAAGGGGCGCGAGGAACTGCGCGACAAGCCACGACGGCGCCGCAGCCGACCGTCGGCCATCGCCAAACCCAGCGGAGCGCCTAGAACGACAGCCCGTACCCGATAGGGAACAGCACCCGGCCCGGGTCGTCCGCCCGCTGCACCGGCACGGGCAGCCTGCCCCGCGGCGCGACGCGTCCGGCGATCACCCGGGCGGCGGCACGCAGTTCCACGTCGGTCCACGAGTACGTCGCCAGGTAGCCCGCTACGGACGGAAGGTGCGCGACGTCGTACGGGTTGCGGGCGGCGACGGCCACGACCGGCTTCCCGGTGGCGAGGAGCTGTTCGACGAGGGACTTCTGCGCGCCGCCCGCGGAGACGTTGTACGTCGCGACGATCACCGCGTCCGCGTCCCGCGCGGCGGTCACCGCCTTGGCGATGGTGGCGGCGGCAGGTGCCGTGCCGGTGGACAGCGCGGTGGCCGTGAAGCCCAGTTCGGTGAGGGCGGCGGCCAGGACGCCGGTGGGCGGGCCGGTCGTACCGGACGGGGAGGCCGGATCGGCGCCCACCACGAGGAGCCTGCGGTGGGTGCGGCGGGACAGCGGGAGGATGCCGCCCTCGTTGACGAGCAGGGTCGTCGTGCGCTCGGCGATCCGGTCGGCTGCGGCCAGGTGCGCGGGCGTGCCGACGGTGCGGCCGACCCGGTCGGGGTCGGCGTACGGGTGGTCGAACAGGCCGAGCCGGGCCTTGAGGCGCAGGATGCGCAGGATCGATTCGTCGAGCCGCGCCTCCGTGAGTTCGCCGCCGCGCACGGCCTCCAGTACGGCGTTCCAGGCCACGTCGAGCTTCGGCGGGTTGAGCAACTGGTCGACGCCCGCCTTCAGCGCGAGCACCGGCACCCGGTCGTCGCCGTACTTGGTCCGTACGCCCTCCATGCCGAGGGAGTCGGTCACCACGACGCCGTCGTAGCCCAGTTCCCCGCGCAGGATGCCGGTGAGGATGGGACGGGACAGGGTCGCCGGGTCGCCGGAGTCGTCCAGCGCCGGGAACTGGATGTGCGCGGTCATGACCGAGTCGATGCCGGCCCTGATCGCGGCGCGGAAGGGTGCCGCGTCCAGTGACTCCCACTGGTCCCGGCTGTGGGTGATCACGGGGAAGCCGTAGTGGCTGTCGACGGCGGTGTCGCCGTGTCCGGGGAAGTGCTTGGCGGTCGCCGCGACCCCGGCGGACTGATATCCCGTCACCTCGGCCGCCACCAGAGCGGCCACGGCGTCCGGGTCGGCCCCGAAGGACCGTACGCCGATGACCGGGTTGGCCGGGTTGACGTTCACATCGGCGTCGGGGGAGTAGTCCTGGTTGATGCCCATCGCGCGCAGCTCGGCGCCCGAGATGCGGCCCAGCGCGCGGGCGTCGGCGCGGGAGCCGCCCGCGCCGAGGGCCATCGCGCCCGGGAAGAGCGTGGCGGGCCTGCCGACCCGGCAGACGATGCCGTGCTCCTGGTCGGTGGCGATGAGGACGGGCAGCCCGCGGGGCCGGTCGAGGGAGGCCCGCTGGATGCCGTTGGACAACTCGGCGATCTGGCGGGGGTCCTTGGTGTTGTGCGCCCAGGTGAAGTAGATGATCCCGCCGACGCGGTACTCGGCGATCAGCTCGGCGGCGGTCCGTACGCCGATCTCGCTCAGGTTGGCGTCGATGTCGCCCTGGTCCGGGGCGGTGGCCGAGTGACCGTACACCCGCATGACGAAGAGCTGGCCGACCTTCTCTTCCAGGGTCATGCGGGAGATGAGGGCGCGGAGCCGTTTGTCGCCGCGTGCGGCGTCGGCGTGCGCGGTGCCGCCGACGGCGAGGGCGGCGGTGATGCCCGCGGTCGCGGCGAGGACCGTGCGTCTGGCGGGCTGAGCGGTGTTTCCCGTGCTCGTGTCGGGCACGTGCGCTCCTTCCGGAGGGGGATCCGTGGAGATGCGGGGGGTGGACCACTGAAGGAAACTTCCGAGGATTCACCAATATCCGGGAAGTTTCTGCCAGTCAAGGGAACGCACAGCACCCGCCGCGATCACGGACGTGCCGCTACGCCGCCTCGCTCAGCAGCCGCGCCAGGTGCGCGCGGCCCGCGCCCAGCAGGCCCGGCAGCGGCACGGCCGACTCGTACCAGCGCTTCTCGTACTCCCAGCACAGCCAGCCGTCCCACCCGAACCGGCACAGCACGTCGACGCACTCGGTCAGCGGCAGCACCCCGGCGCCGAGCGGCAGCGGGGTGGTGTCGTCGGCCGAGGCGATGTCCTTGACCTGGACGTAGCCGAGGTACGGGGCGAGCGCCCGGTAGGTCCCCGAGGGCTGCTCGCCGCCCAGCCAGCTGTGCATCACGTCCCACAGCGCACCGACCTGCGGCTGTCCGACCGCGCCGAGCACGCGGCTCGCGGCGGCCCCGGTGCGGTGCGAGTCATGGGTCTCCAGCAGGATGCGCACCCCGAGGGCCGCGGCCTGCCCGGCGGCGGCGGAGAGCCGTCGGACGGCGGTCGCGTCGGCCTCCGCCGCGGGCTGGTCGCCCCCGCCGGGGAAGACCCGCACGAACGGCGCGCCCAGGTCGTGGGCGAGTTGGAGCAGCCGCCCGATCTCGGTGAGCACGGGCTCGTCGGCGCCGGGCGCGGCGACCCGCGCGTACCCGGCGAGGCCCAGCACCTCGACCCCGGCCGCCCTGAACGCGGCGGCCGTCTCCGCCCGTTCGGCGGGTCCGAGGCCCGGATGCACCGGTTCCTCCGGATGGGCGCGCAGTTCGACACCGTGGTAGCCGTGCGCGGTCGCGAGGGCCAGCACCTCGGACAGGGGCAGCCCGGGAACGCCGAGAGTGGAGAAGGCGAACTTCATGACCACGGACCCTACTGGTCACGATCCCGTTCCGCGCAGATCCAGCCGCCAGTCCTGCCCGTTCAGGTCGCGACCGAAGGAGCGGTGCGGCTTCTCTGCGACGAGCGCGAAGCCGTGGCGCTGGTAGATGCGCCGGGCGGCGGTGAGCACGTCGTTGGTCCACAGCACCACGTCCCGGTAGCCGACCTCGCGCGCGAAGTCGACGACGGCCCCCACCAGCCGGTCCCCGACCCCGAGCCCGCGCGCCTCCGGTTCGACGAGGAGCAGCCGCAGCCGGGCGGTGGCGGGCGCCTCGTCCCGTACGCACATGACGCAGCCGACGGGCCGTCCGTCGCGGTTCTCGGCGATCCAGACCCGCTCCAGATGGGGGTCGTGGTCCTCCGCGAAGTCGGCGACGATGCGGGCGACCAGCCCCTCGTAGTCGGAGTTCCAGCCGTACTCGGCGGCGTACAGCGCGGCGTTGCGCTGCACGATCCAGCCGAGGTCGCCCGGGCGGGGCTCGCGCAGCGTGATGTCCTCGCGGCCGGCGGGGCGGGCGGGGCCGCGGCCGTCCGGGCCCAGGACGCCCTGGATGGTACGCATCGCCTCCGCGAGCCGCGGCCGGTCGCCGGGGTCGACGGAGCCGAGCAGGGAGCCGACGCTTTCCCGCGCCCGCTCGTCGAGCAGGTCCGCGGCCTCCCGGCCCCGCGCAGTGAGGCTGACCCTCCTGCGCCGCGGGTCCTTCTCGGACGGGGCGCGCTCGATCAGCCCGTCCTGCTCGAACTTGTTCAGGATCCGGCTCAGATACCCCGCGTCCAGGGACAGCTCGCCGCGCAGGTCGGCGGCGTCCGTACGGGAGGAGTGCGCGAGTTCGTACAGGACGCGGGACTCGGTGAGGGTGTACGGGGCGTACAGATGGCGGCCGTAGTCGAGGGCGCCGATGAGATTCGTGTAGAAGCGGTTGAAGGCACGGATGTCCTGGACGGTCATGATGCGCCCCCGATGGTCCGACCTCCGGTCAATCCCGAAGGCTCCGATAGTTGACTCAGTCAGAGATACCTCAACCCCGAGACTAACCCACCCCCCCGCCCCCGTCCATCCACCAGCACCCCAAAGGCCCGCGGGACCAATACCGACGGCGCTTGCCGCCCTGAAGGGGCGCGGGGAACGGCGCGACAAGCCACGATGGCGCCGCACATGACTGACGGCGCTTGCCGCCCTGAAGGGGCGCGGGGAACGGCGCGACAAGCCACGATGGCGCCGCACATGACTGACGGCGCTTGCCGCCCTGAAGGGGCG
>NZ_JBIWKB010000036.1:52099-92326 GCF_044765425.1 Streptomyces sp. NPDC102462
GCGGGGAACGGCGCGACTAGCCACGATGATGCCGCACACGACTGACGACGGTTGCACCCCCGGAGGGGCGCGCAGGGAACTGCGCGCCAAGCCCCCACGGCGCCGCAGTCGACCAACGACGGTTGTCGCCCCCAAGCGGCGCGGCACCGTCACCGCACCCCACGGAACGATCACCGCACCGGGCGGAGCCATCACCGCACCGGGCGGAGCCATCACCGCACCCGGCGGAGCCGTCACCGCACCCCGCGGAGCGCTCAGCGCGGAGCGGCCGTAGACCCCCGAACCATCAGCTCACCCCGGATCGTCGCGATCCCCCCCGGCGGCCGCTCCTCACGCCCCATCGCGATGCGCCCCGCCCGCGCGCCGGCCTCGGCGAGCGGCAACCGGACCGTCGTCAGCGCGGGCACCGCGTCGATGCTGAACGGCAGGTCGTCGAAGCCGGCCACCGACACGTCCTCCGGAATGCGCAGCCCGGACTCGCGCAGCGCCGCGCACGCGCCGAGCGCGACGGAGTCGTTCGCGGCCACCACGGCCGTCAACGAGGGCTCCCGGCGCAGCAGTTCCAGCGTCGCCTCGTAGCCGGCGCGCCGGTCGTAACGGCCGTGCACCGTCCAGCCCGGGTCCGCGTCGACACCGGCCGCGGACAGCGCCGCGCGGTGGCCCTCCAGCCGGTGCCGGGTGGTCGTACGCTCCTGCGGCCCCGCGATGTAGCCGAGGCGGCGGTGGCCGAGCCCGAGGAGATGTTCGGTCAGTTCCCGGCCACCGCCGCGGTTGTCGAAGGTCAGGGCGACGGCCTCGGCGTCCGGCGCCGGCGGGCGCCCGCACAGCACCACCCGCGTACCCGCGGCGCTCAGCTTGCGCAGCTTCGCCGCGACCGCGGCCCCGTGTGTGGCGTCCTCGACGGCGCCGCCGGTGAGCACCACGGCCGCGGCGCGCTGCCGCTGCAACAGCGTCAGGTAGGTCAGTTCGCGCTCCGGCGACCCGCCGGTGTTGCAGACGACGGCCAGCCGTTCGCCGCCGGCGCGCCCGCCCGGCCCGCCGATCTCGTTCTGGATGGCGCTCGCCATGATGCCGAAGAAGGGGTCGGCGATGTCGTTGACGAGGATGCCGACCAGGTCGGAGGTGGCCGCGGCCAGCGCGCTCGCCGGCCCGTTGAGCACGTAGTCCAGCTCGTCCACGGCGCGCAGCACCCGCTCCCGGGTGGCGGCGGCCACCGGGTAGTTGCCGTTCAGTACGCGCGACACCGTCGCGGGCGAGACCTGGGCGCGGGCCGCCACGTCCGCCAGGGTCACCGTCATGTCGTCGTCCTCCGGTCGCGCATGTCGTCGTCAAGGGGGTGCGGTGCGCCCGGTGCCGCCGCCCCCGTGCGGGTGGGCTTCCCCCGTGGGGTCACTCCCGGTCCGGCCCCGCCCAGCGCGTCGGCCCCCCGAGCAGACCATACGGCCAACAGACCCGCCCGTTCGCCCCCTCCCGCCACCGAACGTGGACACGCCCTTGTACGGACCCCTGCTCAGAGGCTAGCTTCTCAGGATAGAAAGCGCTTGCTGCACAGACGGGCCTCGCACGCCCATGAAGGGACTGACGTGACACGCAAGACGGTGCGTATCGCCATGAACGGCGTGACCGGGCGCATGGGCTACCGCCAGCACCTCGTCCGGTCGATCCTCGCCCTGCGCGAGCAGGGCGGACTGGACCTCGGCGACGGCACCGTGCTGTGGCCCGAGCCGATCCTCGTCGGCCGCCGCGAACCCGCCCTCAGGGCGATCGCCGAGCGGCACGGCCTCGCCGATGTCGCCACCGACCTGGAGGCCGTCCTCGCCGACCCGGGCGTCGACATCTACTTCGACGCCCAGGTGACCTCGGCCCGCGAGGAGGCGATCAAGAAGGCGGTCGCGGCCGGCAAGCACATCTACACCGAGAAGCCCACCGCCACCGGCCTCGACGGCGCCCTGGAACTCGCCCGCCTCGCCCAGCAGAAGGGCGTCAAGCACGGCGTCGTCCAGGACAAGATCTTCCTCCCCGGCCTGCTCAAGCTGAAGCGGCTGATCGACGGCGGCTTCTTCGGCCGTGTCCTCTCCGTGCGCGGCGAGTTCGGCTACTGGGTCTTCGAGGGCGACTGGCAGCCCGCCCAGCGCCCCTCCTGGAACTACCGCGCCGAGGACGGCGGCGGCATCGTCGTCGACATGTTCCCGCACTGGGAGTACGTCCTGCACGAGCTGTTCGGCCGGGTCACCTCCGTACAGGCCCTCGCCGCCACCCATGTCCCGCAGCGCTGGGACGAGCGCGGCAAGCCCTACGACGCCACCGCGGACGACGCCGCGTACGGCATCTTCGAACTGGAGGGCGGCGCCGTCGCCCAGATCAACTCCTCCTGGGCGGTGCGCGTCAACCGCGACGAACTCGTCGAGTTCCAGGTCGACGGCACCGAGGGCTCGGCCGTCGCCGGCCTGCGCAAGTGCCGCGCGCAGCACCGCTCCGCGACCCCCAAGCCGGTCTGGAACCCGGACATCCCCGCCACCGAGGACTTCCGCGGCCAGTGGCAGGAGGTCCCCGACAACGGGGAGTTCGACAACGGCTTCAAGGCCCAGTGGGAGCTGTTCCTCAAGCACGTCTACGCCGACGCCCCCTACCACTGGGACCTGCTGGCCGGCGCCCGCGGCGTCCAACTCGCCGAACTGGGCCTGAAGTCCTCCGCGGAGGGCCGCCGCATCGACGTACCGGAGATCTCGCTGTGACCATCCGACTCCCGGACGCGCACGGGGCGTTGCGCACCTACGAGCCGCGCACCGAGCCGCCGGCGCCGACCCCCGGCACCCCCTTCACCTCCCGTACGGTCTTCTCGGCGGCGCACGTCGTCGCCGACCCGTACGCCGACGTGTCCCCCGACTCGCCGGCCGCCGTCGACTGGGACGCCACCCTCGCCTTCCGCCGCCACCTGTGGTCGCACGGTCTCGGCGTCGCCGAGGCGATGGACACCGCCCAGCGCGGCATGGGCCTGGACTGGGCGGGCGCCGCCGAACTCATCCGGCGGTCCGCGGCCGAGGCGAAGGCCGTCGACGGCCGGATCGCCTGCGGCGTCGGCACCGACCAGCTCACCGGCGGCTCACTCGCCGAGATCCGCGCCGCCTACGAGGAACAGCTCGCCGTCGTGGAGGAGTCGGGCGCGCAGGCCATCCTGATGGCCTCACGGGCGCTGGCCCGGACCGCCACCGGACCCGAGGACTACCTGGACGTCTACGGCCATCTGCTGCGCCAGGCCGCCGAGCCGGTGATCCTGCACTGGCTGGGCCCCATGTTCGACCCCGCCCTGGACGGCTACTGGGGCTCGGCCGACCTGGACGCGGCCACCGACACCTTCCTGGAGGTCATCGCCGCCCACCCCGACAAGGTCGACGGCATCAAGGTCTCCCTGCTGGACGCGCGGCGCGAGGTCGAGCTGCGCCGCAGGCTCCCGCAGGGCGTGCGCTGCTACACCGGCGACGACTTCCACTACCCGGAGCTGATCGCGGGCGACGAACGGGGCTTCAGCCACGCGCTGCTCGGCATCTTCGACCCGCTGGGCCCGCTCGCGGCGCAGGCGGTCCGGGCCCTGGACACGGGGGACACGGCGGGCTTCCGCGCCCTCCTCGACCCGACCGTCGAACTGTCCCGTCACCTCTTCCAGCCGCCGACCCGCTTCTACAAGACGGGCGTGGTCCTGCTGGCCTGGCTGGCCGGCCACCAGAGTCACTTCACGATGGTCGGCGGCCTGCAGTCGGCCCGTTCCCTGCCGCACCTGGCCCGCGCCTACGAACTCGCCGACGGCCTGGGCCTGTTCCCCGATCCCAAGCTGGCCGAGGAGCGGATGAAGGACCTGCTCGCGCTGTACGGGGTGCAGCGATGAGCGGCACGAACGGCGCGGACCTGGCGCGTTTCTCCATCAACCAGATGACCGTCAAACAGCTGTCGCTGCCCGAACTGGCCGAGGCGTGCGGCGCGTCGGGCGTCACCCACGTCGGCCTGTGGCGCGAGCCGGTCCAGGCGTACGGCGTCGAGGCCACCGCCAAGCTGATGCGCGACGCCGGGCTGTCCGTGTCCACTCTGTGCCGCGGCGGCTTCCTCACGGCGATCGACGCGGACGCGCGGGCGGCGGCCCTCGCCGACAACCGCCGGGCCGTCGACGAGGCCGCCGCCCTGGGCACGGACACGCTCGTGCTGGTCTGCGGCGGCCTGCCGGCCGGCTCCCGTGACCTGCGCGGCGCCCGCGAGCGGATCGCGGACGCGCTGGCCGAACTGGGCCCGTACGCCAAGGCCCACGGCGTACGGCTGGCCATCGAGGCGCTGCACCCGATGTACGCCGCCGACCGCTGCGTGGTCTCCACCCTCGCCCAGGCCCTGGACCTCGCCGAACGCTTCCCGGCCGACCAGGTCGGCGTCACCGTGGACACCTACCACATCTGGTGGGACGACACGGCGCCCGAGCAGATCGCCCGGGCCGGCGCGGGCGGGCGCATCCACACCTTCCAACTCGCCGACTGGACCACTCCGTTGCCCGAGGGCGTGCTCAACGGACGCGGACAGATCGGGGACGGCGCGATCGACATGCGGGAGTGGCTGGGGTACGTGACGGCGGCCGGGTACACCGGGCCCATCGAGGTCGAACTCTTCAACGAGGAGCTGTGGGCCCGCGACGGGGGCGCGGTGCTGACTGAGACGGCGAGGTTGTTCTTGGAGCATGTGGTGCGCTGACGGTGGAGAGGTGCGGGGCCTTTGACAGTGCCGCGCTGTGCCGTCGGGCGGCTGCGGCGTCGTGGCTGGTCGCGCAGTTCCTCGCGCCCCTTTGGGGCGCTGTTGCCCGGTCAGAAGAACACTCCGCAGCGCAGCAGTACGTTTGCGTAGGGGGTGGCCTCGCCGGTGCGGACGATCAGGTGGGTGGTCTCGGAGAGCTGTTTGAGCCGTGCGTGCGGGACCAGGGTCAGCTCGGGAAAGCGCCCGTGGAGCAGGGCGAAGGCGGCCGGGTTGGCGGCACGCACCTCGTCGGCCGCCGTCGCCCCCTCCACCACCAGCTCGTCGAACAGCCCGTCCAGCACCTCGGCGAACGACGGCACACCGGCCCGGAAGGCCAGGTCCACGACCCGTGGACCGCGGGGTGTCGGCAGCCCGGCGTCGCACACCAGCACCCCGTCACCGTGTCCCAACTCGGCTATCGCACCGGCCAGGTGCCGGTTGAGAATGCCCGCCTTCTTCACAGCGCGTCGACCTCCTGCGCGGTCGGGAACGACTCCTGGGCACCCCGCCGGGTGACGGCCACCGCGCCGACCCGGGCCGCGTACCCGGCGGCCTCGGCCAGTGTGGCGCCCGCCCCGAGCCGCCAGGCCAGCGCCGCCGTGAACGCGTCCCCGGCGCCCGTGGTGTCCAGGGCGGCCACCGGCACCGCGGGTACCCGGACGACCCCGTCTGCGTCGGCGACCAGCGCGCCCTCGGCGCCCAGGGTCACCACCACCGACCGGGGGCCCTTCGCCAGCAGGATCCGCGCCCAGTCCTCGGGCCGCTCGCTCACCTGGCCGCCCAGGATCACCTGTGCCTCGTGCTCGTTGACGATCAGCGGGTCGCAGGCGGCCAGCACCTCCTGCGGCAGCGGACGCGGCGGGGACGGGTTGAGCACGAAGCGGCCCTGTGGGGCCAGGTTCCGCACCACCTCCACGACCGTCTCCAACGGGATCTCCAACTGTGTCGAGACCACCCGGGAGGCGTGGAAGAGACTGCCGGCGGCCCGTACGTCCGCCGGGGTCAGCCGGCCGTTGGCGCCCGGCGAGACCACGATGCTGTTGTCGCCGGACGGGTCCACGGTGATCAGCGCGACCCCGGTGGGCGCGCCGCCCACCAGGACGCCCACCGTGTCCACGCCTGCCGCCCGCTGGGAGTCGAGCAGCAGCCGTCCGTACGCGTCGTCGCCGACCCGGGCGAGCAGCGCCGTACGGGCCCCGAGCCGGGCGGCGGCGACTGCCTGGTTGCCGCCCTTGCCGCCGGGGTGAACGGCCAGGTCGGAGCCCAGCACGGTCTCTCCGGCCGCCGGGCGGCGCTCGACGGAGATCACCAGGTCGGCGTTGGCCGATCCCACGACCAGGAGGTCGTAGTCGTACATCAGATTGGCTCCCTGTGCGGTGGGGTGAGGCGCGGTCAAGGCGTGGTGTCAGCCGGTGAACCCGTTCACGTTCTGCTCGGTGACGACCTTCACCGGTACCTTCACGGTCTCGTCGATCTTCTTGCCCTCGAGCGCCTTGAGCGCGTTGTCCACCGCGATCCTCCCCAACTGGGTGGGCTGTTGGGCCACGGACGCGAACAACGTGCCGTTCTTCACGGCCGTCAGCCCGTCCGGGGTGCCGTCGAAGCCGACGACCGAGACGGACCGGCCGGCCTTGGCGCCCAGGGCCTTGATCGCGCCGAGGGCCATCTCGTCGTTGGCGGCGATGACGCCCTGCACGTCGGGGTGGGCCTGGAGCAGGTTCGACATCACGTCGAGGCCCTTGGTGCGGTCGAAGTCGGCGGGCTGCTGGGCCACGACCTGGATGCCCGGATAGGACTTGAGTCCCGCGGCGAAGCCGGCTGCGCGCTCACGCGCGGCGGAGGTGCCGGCCTGGCCCTGGAGGATCACGATCTTCCCGTTGCCGCCCAGCTTCTCGGCGATCGTCTTGGCGGCGAGTTCACCGCCGGCGACGTTGTCGGAGGCGACCAGGGCGTCGGTGCGGGCGTTGTTGACCCCGCGGTCGACGGCGATCACGGGTATCTTCGCCCGGTCGGCCGCCTTCACGGAGTTGCTCGCCGCGTCCGAGTCCACCGGATTGACGATGATCGCGCCGAGCCGTGAACTGGTGAAGTTCTGCAGCTGGTTGGCCTGCTGAGAGGCGTCGTTCTGGGCGTCCGTGACCGTCAGGTCCACCCCGAGCCGCTTCGCCTCGGCCTGGGCGCCCGCCCGGATCTGCACGAAAAACGGGTTGTTGAGGGTGGACAGCGACAGGCCCACCTTCGGGTTGCCGCCGCCGGCGGACCCGTTGTGCAGGAAGGACGTCGCGCCGACGATCGCCACGGTGACCACGGCCGCGAGCGTGTACGTCGCCGCCTGCCGGCCCCTGTTGCCGCCGCCCGTGCCCGCGGCCTGCGGGCTCGCCCCCGCCTTGCGGCGCACGGTGTCGAGCAGCACGGCCAGCGCGATGACCACGCCGATCACGACCTGCTGCCAGAAGGCCGACACGGACAGCAGGTTGAGGCCGTTGCGCAGCACCGCCAGGATCAGCGCGCCGATCAGCGTGCCGGACGCCTTGCCGGTGCCGCCCGCGAGCGAGGCGCCGCCGATGACGACCGCGGCGATCGCGTCCAGTTCGTAGCCGTCGGCGGCCTGCGGCTGCGCGGAGGACAGCCGGGAGGCGAGCACGACGCCCGCAGCGGCGGCGAACACACCCGACAGGGCGTAGATCGCGAGCTTCTGCTTCTTGACGCGCAGACCCGAAAGGCGCGCGGCCTCCTCGTTGCCGCCGATCGCGTACATGGAGCGGCCGATGTACGTACGGCCGAGCACGAGCGCCGCGATCAGCCCCATGACGACCATGACCAGCACGGGCACCGGCAGCCAGCCGCCCAGCGTGTCGCCGAGGTGCGAGACGGAGTCGGGGAAGGGGATGGGGGAGCCCTGCGAGATCACCAGGGACAGGCCGCGGCCCACCGACAGCATGGCGAGCGTCGCGATGAACGGCGGCAGTTTGCCGTACGCGATCAGGAAGCCGTTGACCAGGCCGCACGCGATGCCGGTGGCGATCGCGAGGAGCACGGCGAGCACCACCGGCACCCCGTGCTGGGTGGCGCTCCAGGCGAGGACCGTGGCCGACAGCGCGGCGACCGAGCCGACCGACAGGTCGATGCCCGCCGAGACGATCACGAAGGTGACACCGAAGGCGAGGATCGCGGTCACGGCCGCCTGGACGCCGATGTTGAGCAGGTTGTCGGTCGTCAGGAAGTCACCGGACAGCGCCGACAGGGCGATGACCAGGACGATGAGCGCGGTGAGCGCGCCGTTGTCGAGCAGGAGACGGCGCAGGCCGCCCGGGGCGCCACTCGCGCCCGTCCTGCTGTTGAGCGTGTCAGTGGCCACGAGCGGCCTCCGTTTCGGTCGTGGGAGTCGTGGGGGCGGTGGGAGTGCTGACGGCGAGCGCCATCACGGCGTCCTGGGTGGCCTCGGCCGCCGCGAGTTCGCCCGCGATCCGGCCCTGGGCCATCACCAGCACCCGGTCGCTCATGCCCAGCACCTCCGGCAGATCGCTGGAGATCATCAGGACGGCGGCGCCCTGCGCGGTCAGTTCGTTGATGAGCTGGTAGATCTCGACCTTGGCGCCGACGTCGATGCCGCGCGTCGGCTCGTCGAGGATGAGCACCTTGGTGTCGGCGAGCAGCCACTTGCCGATGACGACCTTCTGCTGGTTGCCGCCGGAGAGCGTGCGCACCTGCTGCCCGAGGCCCGCCATCCGCACGCCCAGCTGCCCGGCGATCCGCTCGGCCGCCCGGTGCTGCGCCTTCCGGTCGACGAGCCCGGCACGGGTCGCGGACCGCATGGTCACCAGGCCCAGGTTCTCCTCGACGGACGCGTCGAGCACCAGGCCCTGGCCCTTGCGGTCCTCGGGCACGAGCCCGATCCCGGCCGCCATCGCCGCGTTGACGTCGTGCCGCCGCAGCGGCGCACCGGCGACCCGCACGTCCCCCTTGTCGTAGGGGTCGGCGCCGAACACGGCCCGGACGACCTCGGTGCGGCCGGCGCCGACGAGCCCCGCGATGCCCACGACCTCGCCGGCGTGCACCCGGAAGCTCACGTCGTGGAAGACGCCGTCGCGGGTGAGTCCGTCGACGGTGAGCAACGCGGCCCCGGCGTCGGCGCGCTCGCGCGGGTACTGCTGCTCGATGGAGCGGCCCACCATGAGCCGCACCAGCTCGTCCTCGGGCGTGCCGGCCGGGACCTGACCGACGCTCCTGCCGTCCCGGATGACGGTCACCCGGTCGCCGAGCGCGGCGATCTCCTCCAGGTGGTGGGTGATGAAGACCACGCCGACGCCGTCCTCGCGCAGCGTGCGCACGATACCGAAGAGCATGTCGACCTCCTCCGAGGTGAGCACCGCGGTCGGCTCGTCCATGATCAGCACGCGCGCGTCCAGGCTGAGCGCCTTGGCGATCTCGACCATCTGCAGGCGCGCGATGCCGAGTTCGCGTACACGCGCGCGTGGCGAGACGTTGACGCCCACGCGCGCGAGGAGGACTTCGGCGTCCGCCTCCATCGTCCTGCGGTCGATCATCCCGAAGCGGCGCGGCTGGCGGCCCAGGAAGATGTTCTCGGCGACCGTCAGGTCGGGCACCAGGTTGAACTCCTGGTAGATGGTGGCGATGCCGAGGCGTTCGGAGTCCTGCGCACTGTGGATACGCACCTCCTCGCCGCCGACCAGGATCCGGCCGGCGTCGGGGCGGTAGGCGCCGGAGAGCATCTTGATCAGCGTGCTCTTGCCCGCGCCGTTCTCACCGAGCAGCACATGCACCTCGCCGCGGCGCAGGTCGAAGTCGACGCCGTCGAGCGCGACCACGCCGGGGAAGGTCTTGCGAATGCCCTCGATGCGCAGCAACTCGTCCGGGTTGCTCACGGCTGGCTCCTGTTCGTTGCGGGGGACGGCTCCTGGGGAGCGGGCTCGCCGCACGAGCGGCGCACGACGAGCCGGGCGGCAAGGGTCACGGACTCGGGGGGCCGGCCCTCGATGCGGTCGACCAGGGCCCGTACCGCGGCCCGGCCGAGGTCGCCCGTGGGCTGGGCGACCGCGGTGATCGGCGGGTCGGTGTGCACGAACCACGGGATGTCGTCGAACGCGGCCAGAGCGAGGTCGTCCGGAACGCGCAGCCCGCGCGCGCGGACGGCGTCCAGCGCGCCCAGCGCCATCAGGTTGTCCGCGGCGAAGACGACCTCGGGCGGCTCGGGCAGGTCGAGGAAGCCCTCGGTGACCCGCCGCCCGCTCTCGGCCTGGAAGTCGCCCTGGCCTATGTAGGCGTCCGGGAGGGGGATTCCGTACTCCGCCAAGGCGGCCCGGAAGGCCTCGACGCGCTCGCTGCCGGTCGTGGTGGCCGCGGGGCCCGCGATGATCGCGAGCCGCCGGTGCCCCAGCGCCTGCAGATGGGCGACCAGATCCCGGATCGCCGCGCGCCCGTCGGCCCTGACGACCGGCACGTCCACTCCCGGGATCCACCGATCGACGAACACCATCGGCGTGCCCGCGCGGACGGCGTCCAGCATCAGCGGCGAACCGCCGTCCGTCGGCGAGACGAGCAGCCCGTCGATCCGCCGGTCCCGCAGGGTCCGCACATGGTGGTCCTGGAGGTCGGGCCGCTCGTCGGCGTTGCCGATGATGACGCTGTAGCCGAGCGCACGGGCCTCCTCCTCGACGGAACGGGCCAGTTCGGTGAAGTACGGGTTCAGTACGTCGCTGATGACCAGGCCGAGGGTGCGGGTCTGGTCGGTGCGCAGGGAACGGGCGACGGCGTTGGGCCGGTAGCCCAGGCGGTCGACGGCGGCCAGCACACGGGTGCGTGCGTCCGCGCTGACCGACGGGTGATCGTTCAGGACGCGCGAGACCGTGGCGACGGAAACCCCCGCCGCGGCGGCGACGTCCTTGATGCTCGCCATCGCCGTTCCACCTCCTTGTGGACATGCATGGAATCGATTACATCGACACGTACGGAGGATTGGAAACGATTACACGACTCACGCGCAACCCCCCAAACCCCTCCGAAACCCAATCGTGACCCGGGCCCCCTCGGCGCGGAGGGCCCCGGAGCCACGCCCACCACCTACCCGGCCGCCCCGCCCCTCGCCTGCTCCAGCACAGCTGAGAAAGGCCCGGCCCGAGTCGACGCCGACCGAAGGCCGCACCGGGCGCGAGCGGTGTGCGGTTGGGAGCGGGCCGGTCGGGAGGGCGTGTTGGGCGCGGAGGACGGGCGGTCGGGAAGGCGCGCCGGGTGTGAGGGTTGTGCGGTTGGGGGTGGGGGCGAGGGGGCCGGTTGGGATGCTGCGTCAGTTGGAGGGCGGGCGCACCGGCCGTGAGCTGAAGGCGACGTGAAGGGCGCACCGGGACCGAGGGCGGCGGTTGCCAGGGCGCGCCGAGCGCGAGGCCGGCGGTTGTCAGGGTGCGCCGGGCGCGAGGGGCGGTTGGGAGGGCTAGTTGGGCCGGAGGATGCGTTGGGCGCGAGGGGTGGCCTGAAGGACGCGTCGGGCGTGACGGGTGAGCGTTGGGAGGCACGTCGGGCGTGAGCGGGCCGGTTGGTGGGCCTGCGGGGCGGTCAGGGGCTAGGAGAGACACGCCCGCCACCTACGCGTCCCGCCCGCACCTCACCCCACTTCGCCCCAGGCGAGCAAGAACCGGGGCCGAGCCTGCGCCAGCCGGAGAGTGTGTCGGGTGTAAGGCGGGCCGGTCGGGAGGGCCTGCTGGGCCGGGGGCGTGCCAGTTGGGGGGAGGGCCTGTTCGACCGAAGGCCCACGACCGCAGCTGTTGGGTGCAGTTGTCCCACCCCCGCCATTTCCACCTGGGCCTTCACAACCCACCCCGGGTCATACGCACCAATCACCCTCAACTGCCGCAGCAACCCCTACCCCCAGGCCCGCAAGTCACCGACCCACCCGACGTGCGCCCTTTGTGCCGCGAACCGCCCACCTGCCCACGGGCGGTGAGCCGCCAATTTTCCCCGGCGCGCTGTCCCCTGACGCGTGGCCCGCTGTTCCACCGGCGGTGAGTCGCTGATCTCAGCCGGAGTGTGCTGTCTCCTGATGCGCTGCCCCGCTGTCCCACCGGCGGTGGGCCGCTGAACTCACCCGGCGTGCAGGCGAGACGCGACCGCGCCCCCGACCCCGGCCCACGCCGTATCCCGCCCGAGGGCTTCCCACCGGGCCACCGCCCACGCGGGCGGCCCGAGATTCCCCCGGCTCAGTCCTGAACGAACAGTTCGCCGGCGTCCGTGGCGTGGACGGCTCGTCGGCCCCAGGTGTCGAGCTGGTCGAGGTCCGCGCAGGCGTTGACCCGGTCACGAACGGCTTGCGATACCGGGATCCCGCGCGACCTCAAAATGAACAGGATCGCCTCACGCGCCGCTTGGACACGCACTTCTTTACGGCCTTCTTCTCGCCCTTCCTCACGTACCTGTTCGGCGAGCGGGTGTCGCCAGAAATACTGGATTGCCATGATCAAGTCCCCCGACGTGTGCTTGGTGGATGACGATGCGGGCCACCCGTGACGCGAGTGGCCCGGCGGTTCACTTACTCATTCTTGGGTGAAGAGTTCGGCGGCGTTTGTGGCGTGCGTGGCTCGCTGGGCCCATACCTCAAGTTGGTCCAGATCGGTGCAGGCGTTGACCCGATCGCGAACCACGTCGGTCACGGGGATCCCACGCCATTCGAGGATATTGAGGACCATCTTGCGGGACCCTTGGACGTGCCCCTCTACGCGCCCTTCTTCACGCCCTTCCTCACGTCCTTCTTCACGCCCTTCTTCACGTACCTGTTCGGCCAGCGGGTGTCGCCAGAAGTATTGGATCGCCATCAGCAAGCCCCCCGACGTTTGCTGGGTAGATGACGATGTAGGCCACCCGTGACGCGAGTGGCCCGGCGGTTCACGTACTCAGTCCTCGGTGAAGAGTTCGGCGGCGTTTGTGGCGTGCATGGCTCGCTGGGCCCATACCTCAAGCTGGTCCAGATCGGTGCAGGCGCTCACGCGCTCGCGGACGGCTTGGGGTACCGGGATTCCGCGCCATTCGAGCATGCGCAGGACCATCTCGCGGCGTTCTTGGATGCGCCCTTCCTCACGTACCTGTTCGGCCAGCGGGTGTCGCCAGAAGTACTGGATTGCCGTCATCAAGTCCCTCCACATCTGCTTCGCCTGGGGATCGGCCAGGCATGAGTCGACGAACTGCACGAAGACCGCGGCACTGTCGGAGTCGACGGTCCGCAGGGCGGCTGCCAGGGATTCCAGTATGACGGCGGCCTGCGGTCCCCGCCCGTGTGTCATCGCCGACAACACCGCAAGGGGTACGTCCCGCTCGGCCTGCCGTTCGTCCGCGATCACCGGCACGTTGTCCGGGCCCAGCACCAGCGGCCGTACGGTCAGCGACTCCCACCCGGGGAAGCCGAACCGGATGGGCTTCGACGCCCATTTGGCCGTGGCGCTGTTCTGGGTGATGACGATGAGCACGGGCTCACAGCGGTACTTCTCATACAAGTACGACAGGTAGTAGGGCCAGCTGCCCCGCTTCCGGTCGTCCGCCTTCCCCTGCGACTCGACCACGAGGAGGAAGGTCCCCTCGTCCGTCTCCGCCCGCAGCAACGTGTCCACGCGCCGCTCGACCGGTTCGATCTCCGTGAGGTCCACATTCAGCGCGGCGATCTCCCGGGGCTCGGGGAAGGGTACGTGCAGCACCCGCTGTAGCGCCCGGGTCAGCAGGGCCGGATCCTTCTGGAAGATCCGGTGCAGCGCCTCGTGTGACGAGCCGACCATCAGCTCTCCTTTCCGTACGACGAGATCAACGAGCCGGGCACAGCGTCGGCACGGCCGGACGCGCCGTAGATCGTCTTCGCTGTGTCGCGGCCGACCCTGCCGCGCCCCCTCGCGGCGCTTTGCCCACCGCATCGGGTTCTCGCCGCCCCTCCTCAGGCCGCCGCGAGTTCGCACCACACGTATTTGCCCCGGTTGCCGTGCCTGGTCAGTGGTTGCCAGCCCCAGAGGTCGGCGCAGGCCCGGACCAACGCGAGCCCGCGGCCGTCCTCCGACTCGGTGGCCTGGTCCAAGCGGCATGGTGGTTCAGGAGGTTCGGGGTCGGCGTCCCATGCCCCCAGTCGCAGCACGCCCGCCGACCAGCGCACGCGCAGAGCGGCTGGCCCCTTCGTGTGCCGTACGGCGTTGGAGACCAGTTCCGTCGCCAGCAACTCCGCGACGTCGACCAGGCTGATCAGGCCGTGGACGGTCAGGATCAGGCGGAGGGTGCGGCGGCTGACGGTGACGGCACGCAGGTCGTTCGGGATGTACAGGCAGTACTCCCAGGGTTCGGGCACGTTTTCGGGCATGCGTCAACTCCGGTTCGGTGGTGGGGTTCGGAGCGCTGCGAGTTGGGCGGGCGGTGGCATTGCCGCAACCGTCGTGGCAGGACGGAGCGGTGCGCTTCCGGTGCCCCGGCATTTCCGCAGCGTGTGCGTCGCGTCACCGACGGTAGATCTAAATCTAGAGATTGGGCAAGCTGGTTCGCGTAATCTGACGCCCAACGGGTCGCGCTCATGCGCGCGTTCAACAAGGAGTGGTCGAGAATTTTGAGGCGCGAACCAACAGCACGTCAGAAGCGTTTGGCGGCAGAGCTGCGCAGACTCCGTGAAGCGGCCGGTCTCAGCGCCCGCCAGGCGGCTGCGTTGCTCGGAGTGAGCCCGGCGCAGATCACCCACATCGAGTCCGCGCTCGCAGGTGTGAGTGAGAAGCGACTCCGCCGACTTGCCTCCCATTACGCATGCACGGATGAGGCATTCATCAATGCTCTGGTCGCCATGGCCACCGACCGGACACACGGCTGGTGGGAGCAGTACCGGGGTCGGTTGCCCACGTCCTTCCTGGACCTGGCCGAGCTTGACCACCACGCCTCACTCCGACATGACGTAGGGATCCTGTTCGTGCCCGGCTTGCTGCAGACGGAGGACTACGCGCGCGCTGTGTTCTCGGCCAGAGTGCCCGAACTCCCCGAAGAGGAGCTGGAATTGCGCATCCAGCACCGGATTGAGCGCCGTGTGATCATCGAGGGGGCCACCCCCATTCCGTACGTGGCGGTGATTCACGAGGCAGCGCTACGGATCAGGGTCGCCGACCGTACCGTCGCACGGGCGCAACTCGCCCGGCTTCTTGAGTCTTCCGAGGCGGACAACGTCACCCTGCGCGTTGTTCCTTTCGACCTGGACGGCTTCGCCAGAGCCTCCACGACCATGACGTACGTGGGTGGTCCGCTGCCCAGGCTGGACACTGTGGTGCGCGACGCACCCCACGGCTCGGTCTTCATCGATTCCGAAGCTCAGCTCAACGCCTATCGAACGCGTTTCCGTAAGGTGGAGGCTGTGTCACTCGGTCTCGACCGGTCGCGTGACTTCATCCACAAGCTGGCGAAGGAGCTGTGAGGCATCCCATGACCACCCCTGGCAACTGGCGGAAGTCGTCCTACTCCGGTGA
Source organism: Streptomyces sp. NPDC102462 (assembly GCF_044765425.1). Lineage (NCBI taxonomy): Bacteria > Bacillati > Actinomycetota > Actinomycetes > Kitasatosporales > Streptomycetaceae > Streptomyces > Streptomyces sp. NPDC102462. The sequence continues at coordinate 67,345 of NZ_JBIWKB010000036.1, forward strand.
GGGCGACGGCAACGACTGCGTCGAGATAGCGAACTCGCCCACCCACATCGCCATCCGCGACTCCAAGACCCGCGCCCACGGCCCCCTCACCTTCCCCACCCCCGTCTTCACGGCCTTCCTGCAAGCCCTCAAGGAGCACCCCCGCCCCTGAACACCCCTGCTGACAACTACTCGCCGGGATCGTGCGCCCGGCGCAGGAACTGCCCCGGGACTTCGAGGAGTAGCCCCGAAGGCCCCGTCACCCCCGACCACGCCCCTCCGCGTACCTCCGCGAGCGGCGCTGTCACAGCTCGGCGGTACGGTCGGAGGCATGGTGCAGCAGGCGGGGAACCCCACCGAGCGGAAGCTCGCCGTACTCGAAGGCGTGCTGGAGCGGATCACGTACGCCAACGAGGACAACGGCTACACGGTCGCGCGCGTCGACACCGGCAGGGGCGCAGGCGACCTGCTCACCGTGGTCGGTGCGCTGCTCGGCGCGCAGGTGGGCGAGTCGCTGCGGATGGAGGGCCGCTGGGGCTCCCACCCGCAGTACGGCAAGCAGTTCACCGTGGAGAACTACACGACCGTCCTGCCGGCCACCGTCCAGGGCATCCGCCGCTACCTCGGCTCGGGCCTGGTCAAGGGCATCGGCCCGGTGTTCGCCGACCGCATCACACAGCACTTCGGACTGGACACGCTGCGGATCATCGAGGAGGAGCCCAAGCGGCTGATCGAGGTGCCCGGTCTCGGCCCCAAGCGCACCAAGAAGATCGCCGACGCCTGGGAGGAGCAGAAGGCGATCAAGGAGGTCATGCTCTTCCTGCAGACCGTCGAGGTCTCCACCTCCATCGCGGTGCGCATCTACAAGAAGTACGGCGACGCGTCGATCTCCGTGGTGAAGAACCAGCCGTACCGGCTGGCGGCGGACGTGTGGGGCATCGGCTTCCTGACCGCCGACAAGATCGCCCAGTCCGTGGGCATCCCGCACGACAGCCCGGAGCGCGTCAAGGCGGGCCTCCAGTACGCGCTGTCCCAGTCCACCGACCAGGGCCACTGCTTCCTGCCCGAGGAGCGGCTGATCGCGGACGCGGTGAAGCTGCTCCAGGTCGACACCGGCCTGGTCATCGAGTGCCTCGCCGAGCTGGCCGAGCCGCCGCAGGACGGGTCGGACCCGGGCGTCGTACGGGAGAAGGTGCCCGGAGCCGACGGCGGCGAGCCCGTCACCGCGGTCTACCTCGTCCCCTTCCACCGGGCCGAACTCTCCCTCGCCGCCCAGCTGCTGCGCCTGCTGCGCACCGACGAGGACCGGATGCCGTCCTTCCGGGACGTGGACTGGGACAAGGCCCTGGGCTGGCTCAAGGGGCGCACCGGCGCCGACCTCGCGCCGGAGCAGGAGGCGGCCGTGCGGCTGGCGCTGACCGAGAAGGTCGCCGTCCTCACCGGCGGCCCCGGCTGCGGCAAGTCCTTCACGGTCCGCTCCGTCGTGGAGCTGGCCCGCGCCAAAGGGGCCCGGGTCGTGCTGGCGGCTCCCACCGGCCGCGCCGCCAAGCGGCTGGCCGAGCTGACCGGCGCCGAGGCGTCCACCGTGCACCGGCTGCTGGAGTTGAAGCCGGGCGGTGACGCGGCGTACGACAAGGACCGCCCGCTCCAGGCCGACCTGGTCGTCGTGGACGAGGCGTCCATGCTGGACCTGCTGCTCGCCAACAAGCTGGTCAAGGCGGTGCCCCCGGGCGCCCATCTGCTCTTCGTCGGGGACGTGGACCAGCTGCCCAGCGTCGGGGCCGGCGAGGTGCTGCGGGATCTGCTGGCCGACGGCAGCCCGGTCCCGGCCGTCCGTCTCACCCGGGTCTTCCGGCAGGCCCAGCAGTCCGGTGTGGTGACCAACGCGCACCGCATCAACTCCGGGCAGCACCCGGTCACCGACGGCATGAAGGACTTCTTCCTGTTCGTCGAGGACGACACGGAGGCGGCCGGACGCCTCACCGTGGACGTGGCCGCGCGCCGCATCCCGGCCCGGTTCGGCCTCGACCCGCGCCGGGATGTGCAGGTGCTCGCGCCGATGCACCGCGGCCCGGCCGGCGCCGGCACCCTCAACGGGCTGCTTCAGCAGGCCGTCACGCCGGGCCGTCCCGATCTGCCCGAGAAGCGGTTCGGCGGCCGGGTCTTCCGTGTCGGCGACAAGGTGACCCAGGTTCGCAACAATTACGAGAAAGGCGAGAACGGCGTCTTCAACGGCACCGTGGGCGTGGTGACCTCGCTCGATCCGGTCGATGAGCGGCTGACGGTGCTGACGGACGAGGACGAGGAGGTGCCGTACGAGTTCGACGAACTGGACGAGCTGGCGCATGCATACGCGGTGACCATCCACCGCTCGCAGGGCAGCGAGTACCCAGCGGTGGTGATCCCGGTCACCACGGGCGCCTGGATGATGCTTCAGCGCAATCTGCTGTACACGGCGGTCACCCGGGCCAAGCGGCTGGTCGTCCTCGTCGGTTCGCGCAAGGCGATCGGCCAGGCGGTGCGCACCGTGTCGGCCGGCCGGCGGTGCACGGCCCTCGACTTCCGGCTGGAGCACAGAAAATGATCGATCAGTTGAGTCGGGAAGGTCACAGAGCCCTTCCCGACGGGCCGGCAACGGGGCAGGATGAGCAGGTTGGCGGCACTGAGTGCCGCCAATAAGCCCAATGGTCGACCCCGAGTGCACTCTCCTGAGCCAAATGGGGGATGGTAGAGACAGTCAGGGCACCTCGAAGATGAGGCACTACGTCGGTGAGGGAAGACGTGAGCGACAACTCTGTAGTACTGCGGTACGGCGACGGCGAGTACACCTACCCGGTGATCGACAGCACCGTCGGCGACAAGGGCTTCGACATCGGGAAGCTCCGCGCCCAGACCGGTCTGGTGACTCTGGACAGCGGTTACGGCAACACGGCTGCCTATAAATCCGCCATCACCTACCTCGACGGCGAGGCGGGCATCCTGCGCTACCGCGGCTACCCGATCGAGCAGCTGGCCGAGCGCTCCACGTTCCTGGAGGTGGCGTACCTGCTGATCAACGGTGAGCTGCCGACCGTCGACGAGCTGACCACGTTCAAGAACGACGTCACCCAGCACACGCTGCTGCACGAGGACGTCAAGAACTTCTACACGGGCTTCCCGCGCGACGCCCACCCGATGGCGATGCTGTCCTCGGTCGTCTCGGCGCTGTCCACGTTCTACCAGGACAGCCACAACCCGTTCGACGAGAAGCAGCGCAACCTCTCCACCATCCGGCTGCTCGCCAAGCTCCCGACGATCGCGGCGTACGCCTACAAGAAGTCGATCGGCCACCCGTTCGTCTACCCGCGCAACGACCTCGGCTACGTCGAGAACTTCCTGCGTATGACCTTCTCGGTGCCGGCGGACGAGTACCAGCTGGACCCGGTGGTCGTCTCCGCCCTCGACAAGCTGCTGATCCTGCACGCGGACCACGAGCAGAACTGTTCGACCTCCACGGTCCGTCTGGTCGGCTCGTCCCAGGCCAATATGTTCGCGTCGATCTCCGCGGGCATCAACGCGCTGTGGGGCCCGCTGCACGGCGGCGCCAACCAGTCCGTCCTGGAGATGCTGGAGGGCATCCGCGACTCCGGCGCCGACGTCGACACCTTCATCCGCAAGGTGAAGAACAAGGAGGACGGCGTCCGCCTGATGGGCTTCGGCCACCGGGTCTACAAGAACTTCGACCCGCGCGCCAAGATCATCAAGGCCGCGGCGCACGATGTGCTCTCGGCCCTCGGCAAGGACGACGAGCTGCTCGACATCGCCCTCAAGCTGGAGGAGCACGCCCTCTCCGACAGCTACTTCGTCGAGCGCAAGCTCTACCCGAACGTGGACTTCTACACCGGCCTGATCTACCGGGCCATGGGCTTCCCGACGGAGATGTTCACCGTCCTGTTCGCCCTCGGCCGGCTGCCGGGCTGGATCGCCCAGTGGCAGGAAATGATCAAGGAGCCGGGGTCCCGCATCGGCCGCCCGCGCCAGATCTACACGGGCGTCGTCGAGCGCGACTTCGTGCCGGTCGAGGCGCGCTGACACCTGCTGCAAGGAGCGCCGCGGCCCTGGGGGCCGCGGCACGCCTGTGTCCGCGGAGCGTGACGAAAAGCAGAAGGCGCCCTGGAACGCCGGTCCCCCCACGGGCCGACGACCAGGGCGCCTTCCCGTGTCCCGGTGCGGATTCCCCCCACGGGATCCGGCCGGGCGCTTGCGAAAGCAGCGCCTGAATCGCTGCGTGAGCACAACGAGCAAAACCCGCCGCACTCCAGTGATGCGGTGCGATCTGCCGGGACCCGCACGGTCGGGGTGGCCGCTCAAAGCTCCCCGCTGCACGTGCCCCGGCAACGCATCTCTGAGGAAGTCCCCCAAGACATCCTCAGATGCCGGCCGACGCCCCCCAAGACGCCGACTGACATCGCCAACTTAGACCGTCGAACCCCTTCGATGGTTACGTTCACATCACTGTGATCTGCGTCTCTTGCATATGTCCCTAAAATACGCAAGAGCCCCAATATGGCGATCGGGGCTCAAGCGTAAGGACGATGCGCGAGCCTTGTGAAGAGCTTATGTGAGGCTCGCGCCGGACTCTAGGGGCACTCTTACTTCGACCCCGACCTACTGTGGGTAACTTCGGCAGGACTCACCGGAACCGCCGCAGCCGCAGGCTGTTCGTCACCACGAACACCGACGAGAAGGCCATCGCCGCCCCGGCGATCATGGGGTTCAGCAGTCCGGCCGCCGCCAGCGGCAGCGCGGCCACGTTGTAGCCGAAGGCCCACACCAGATTGCCCTTGATCGTGGTCAGCGTACGCCGGGACAGCCGGATGGCGTCCGCGGCCACCCGCAGGTCCCCGCGCACCAGCGTCAGATCGCCCGCCTCGATCGCCGCGTCCGTGCCGGTGCCCATCGCGAGACCCAGATCGGCGGTGGCGAGCGCCGCCGCGTCGTTGACGCCGTCACCCACCATGGCCACGATCCGCCCCTCGCGCCGCAGCCGCCGTACGACGTCGACCTTGTCCTCGGGCAGCACCTCGGCGATCACCTCGTCGATCCCCACGGCCTCGGCGACGGACCGCGCCACCACCCGGTTGTCCCCGGTCAGCAGCACCGGCCTGAGTCCCAGTGCGCGCAGCTCCCGTACGGCCTCGGCGCTGGTCTCCCTGACCGCGTCGGCGACGGCGAGGACCCCGCGCGCGGCTCCGTCCCAGCCGGCCACGACCGCCGTACGGCCGTTCCTCTCGGCCTCGGCCACCGCACGGGCCAGCGGCGGCGGCAGCTCGTCGAAGAGCCGCCCCACGGCCACCTCGCGACCCTCGACACGCCCGCGTACGCCCCGCCCCGGGACGTTCTCGAAGTGCTCGGCCGGCGGCAGCGTCCCGACCCGCTCCTCGGCGCCGGCCGCGACCGCCCGGGCCACCGGATGCTCGGAGGCGTGCTCCAGGGCGCCCGCGAGCCGCAGCAGCTCCTTCTCGTCGGTCCCCTCGGCGACATACACCTCCTGGAGGGTCATCCGGCCGGTGGTGACCGTGCCGGTCTTGTCCAGGACGACGGTGTCGACGCGGCGCGTGGACTCCAGGACCTCCGGGCCCTTGATGAGGATGCCGAGCTGCGCGCCCCGGCCGGTGCCGACCATCAGCGCGGTGGGCGTGGCCAGACCCAGTGCGCACGGGCAGGCGATGATCAGCACCGCGACGGCCGCCGTGAAGGCGGCGGCCGTGTCGCCCGTGACGCCGAGCCACACCCCGAACGTCGCGGCGGCGATCAGGATCACCACCGGGACGAACACCGCGGAGATCCGGTCGGCGAGCCGCTGCACCTCGGCCTTGCCGTTCTGGGCGTCCTCCACCAGCTTCGCCATCCGGGCCAGCCGGGTGTCCGTGCCGACCCGGGTGGCCTCGACGACCAGCCGGCCGCCCGCGTTGATCGTGGCACCGGTGACGGCGTCGCCGACGCCCACGTCCAGCGGCACCGACTCGCCGGTCAGCAGGGACTGGTCGATAGCGGAGACCCCCTCGACCACGGTGCCGTCGGTGGCGACCTTCTCGCCGGGGCGCACGACGAAGCGGTCGCCGACCCGTAGCTGCGCCACCGGCACGCGCACCTCGCGCCCCTCCCGCAGCACGGCCACGTCCTTGGCGCCCAGCTCCATCAGTGCCCGCAGGGCGGCACCCGCCCGCCGCTTGGCGCGGGCCTCCAGGAAGCGGCCCAGCAGGATGAGGGTGACGACGCCGGCTGCGACCTCCAGGTAGATGGTGGAGGCGGGGTCCATCCTGGCGACGGTGAACCGGAACTCGTCGTGCATGCCCGGCATGCCCGCGTCGCCGAGGAACAGCGCCCACAGCGACCAGCCGAACGCCGCCAGCGTGCCGACCGAGACCAGGGTGTCCATGGTGGCTGCGCCGTGCCGGGCGTTCGTCCAGGCGGCACGGTGGAACGGCAGTCCGCCCCAGACGACGACCGGCGCGGCCAGGGTCAGTGAGAGCCACTGCCAGTTGTCGAACTGGAGCGCCGGGACCATGGCGAGCAGGACCACGGGCACGGCCAGCAGGGCGGAGCCGAGCAGCCGCTGGCGCAGCGCCGTCAGCTCGGGGTCCTCGGGGGCCTGCCGGGGTGCGGCCGTCTCGGGCGGCTGCGGCGGCGGGGGTTCCTCGGCGGTGTACCCCGTCTTCTCCACGGTGGCGATCAGATCGGCGACCCGGACTCCGTCGGCACAGCTGACCTTCGCCTTCTCCGTCGCGAAGTTCACGGTGGCGGTGACGCCGTCCATGCGGTTGAGCTTCTTCTCGATCCGGGCGGCGCAGGAGGCGCAGGTCATGCCCCCGATGAGCAGGTCGACCTCGCGGACGGCCGGGGGCTCGGCGGTCGCGGGGGGCGTGCTTGCTGTGGGGGTCGTGGTCGTCGCCGCGGTGGGTCCCGTGGTGGTACTGGTCATGTCCGGACTCCAGACAACGGACCGGGCCGTACGGATCCAGTGTCGGCTGGTCGGTACGGCCCGGACGGGGAGGGGTGTCTCAGCTCTGCGTTCGCGTGCTCGGGCCGTGCGGACTCAGACCGTGCCGACCAGTTCGAAGCCGGCCTCGTCGACGGCGGCGCGTACGGCCTCCTCGTCGAGCGGCGCGGCGGAGACGACGGTGACCTCACCGCTCGACGCGACGGCCTTCACCGAGCTGACGCCGGGGATCTCCGAGATCTCCCCCGAGACGGCACCCTCGCAGTGCCCACAGCTCATTCCGCTCACCTGGTAGACGGTCGTGACGGAGTCCCTGTTGTCGGTCTGGGCGGTCATGGCATTGCTCCTCGTCCGTGGCAGGTGGGGCCGATGAGTCCCACAGTGGGGCCTGCGTCACCCAGAGTATACCCCTAGGGGGTACATTCGCGCCCCCGACCGCAACCCTTCAGGCCGCGAGAACCACGCGACTGCCCCGCAGCACCAGTGGGGTCAGTGAGGCGATCTCTTGCGTGCCCTGAGCTTGGCTCGCCGCCGGCGGTGAGGTTCACGCCCGGTCGCGGCCGCGCCCGTCGGGCGTGCGCAAGGCCAGGGCGGCATTCACCTGGGGACGGGCAGTGAGGCGGCCCTTGGAGCCCTCGGCTCGGCTCGCCGCCGACGGCCAACTCACGTCCGCTCGCGCCCCTGCCCGTCGGGCGCGCAACGCGAGGGCACCTGGGGACGGGCGGTGAGGCGGCCTGTTGTGTGCCCTGGGCTTGGCTCGCCGGCGGCGGGCGGGTTCACGTCCGGTCGCGACCGTGCCCGTCGGGCGTGCGCAAGGCCAGGGCTGCGCAGAGCAGGGAGCCGCCGAGCAACAGCAGCGTGGGCAGTGAGGCGGCCTTCTGTGCCGCATACCCGATCAGGGCGGCCGGCACCAGCAGGGCGGGCGCGCCCCACAGTCGGCTCCGCCACCGGCCCCCGCGCACCCGGCGGGGCGGCGGGGACCGCCGCGGGCCGGGGATGCGGGCCCGGGGTGGCCCGGGCGGCGGGGCGTGGGTCACGACAGGTCCCCTCGGAGGCGATCTACCCGCACCCTATGCAGAGCGCCCCCACCCCGCAGTCCGAACCCCACCCCGACAGCCCACAGCCCAGCCCCACTTCCACCGAGCCCCGCTGCCCTTCCGTCGCCCTTCCGCCCCGCCGGCCTGCTGCCCCGCCGCCCTTGCGCCCTGCTAGCCCGCCGCTCTGGCGGCACTACCGCCGGCGACGACACCTTGAAACCGACCCCGACCCGTCGCCGACGGCGTTCGCGGGACCGGCCCGTCCCACCGGCGTCCGCACGCCACCCGGCCCCGCCCCCGGCACCTGTGCTCCCGGCCCACGCCCACCACCGGCCTTACCAACCGACCACCTGTACGGCCCCCGTTGGCCGTCAGGGGTTTGGGGATGGTGGGTGCGTGGCCCTCAGGGGCTCGAGGTAGCGGATCAGGACGTTCTTGATTTCCTGGACGTACGCGTCGCGTTCGGCGCCTTCGTGGGAGAGGGCCAGCTCCAGCCCGGCCTTGTGGATGCCGAGACAGACGTGCGCCGTCCGCGTGACCTCGGCCGCGGACAGACCGGCCAGGTACGAGGAGAGCAGTTCCTCGATGCGGGCGATCAGCGTCGCGTGCAGGGCGTCGTGTTCCTCGGCGATCCGGCCCGGCGTGTCGGGGCCCTTCATCAGCGTGTAGAACACGGGGTGCTCGCTGCTGAACGCGACGAAGCGGTCGACCGCCGCGCCGACGACCTCCGCGAGCGGCGTGGCGGGGTCGACCCGAGTGAGCACCGCGCCGTACGTCTCGCGCATCTCGTGCATCAGCCGTCCGCCCAGTTCGATCGCGATCGCTTCTTTGTTGGGGAAGAACTGATAGAGCGTGCCCGGCGAGACACCCGCCTCACGGGCGATGGCGTTGGTGCTGGCGGCCGTGTAGCCGCTCGCGCAGAAGACCGACGCGGCGGCGTCCAGCAGTTGGGCGATGCGCCGCTCGCCGCGTGCCTGGCGGCGCGGCTGTTCCTTCCGGGGCTTGCCCGGGGCCCCCGGCCTGCTCCCCGGGGTCCCCGACGGTTCGGGCGTCTCGGGCTTGTCGGACACGCGTTATCCCCAGCTCTTCGAACGCGATTGACAAACACGAGCGGTCGCTCGCATTCTAGGAAAACGCGAGCGATCTCTCGTGTTTGCCAGTCTATGGCAATGGCTGATCCATGCTGCCGTGCTGGCACGGACGCACAGGTCACGGTGAAGGGGACACCGCAGGATGACCGAAGTCAACAAGCCGCCGCACACCGGGAACGCGCCGCCTGGCGTCGGCGGCTGGACCCGCCTGGTGACCGCCAGGCCCAGACTGTCGCTGCTCGCGGCCCTCGTGCTCACCGTGCTCGCGGTGCTGGCCGGCAGCGGGGTCGCGGACCGCCTGGGCAGTGGCGGCTGGGAGGACCCGGCCGCCGAGTCGACGTACGCCACGAAGGCGCTGGAGCGCGAGTTTCCCGACTCCCAGCCCAACCTGCTGCTCCTGGTCGACGCCGGCGGCTCCTCCGTCGACGCCCCGCCGGTCGCGGCGGCGGCACGGGACCTCGCCGACCGCCTGGCGGGCGAGCGGGGCGTCACGGGCGTCGGCTCCTACTGGCAGACCAAGTCGCCCGCCCTGCGCGCGAAGGACGGCCAGGAGGCGTTGATCGCCGCGCGCATAACGGGCGACGAGAAGGCGATGGGGGAGACCCTGGACCGCATCGCGCCCCACTACCGGGGCACGCACGGCCCGCTGGAGGTGCGGCTCGGCGGCATGGTCGCCGTACGGCACGAGATGCAGACGATCATCCAGGACGACCTGGCCCGGGCCGAGCTGATCGCCCTGCCGATCACCCTCGTGCTCCTGGTGATGGTCTTCGGCAGCGCCATCGCCGCCCTGCTGCCACTGGGCATCGGCATCGTCGCCATCCTCGGCACCAACGCGGTGCTGCGCGGTCTGACGGAGTTCACCGACGTCTCCGTCTTCGCGATGAACCTCACCACGGCGCTCGGCCTCGGCCTCGCCATCGACTACGCGCTGTTCATCGTCCGCCGCTTCCGGGAAGAGCTGTCCACGGGCGCCGCACCGTTGACGGCCGTCGGTACGACGCTGCGCACGGCCGGCCGGACGGTGCTCTTTTCCGCCCTGACGGTCGCGGTGTCCCTAGCGGCGATGCTGCTGTTCCCGCAGTACTTTCTGCGGTCGTTCGCCTACGCGGGCATAGCGGTGGTGCTGCTGGCCGCTGCCGCCGCCCTGATCCTGCTTCCCGCGGCCCTGGTCCTGCTCGGCCACCGGGTCAACTCCCTCGATCTGCGCCGCCTGTTCCGCCGTGGCCGCGGGCCGCGGCCGGCCGGCGAGGAGGAGGGTACGGCGTGGGCGCGGACCGCCGGCCTGGTGATGCGCCGCGCACCGGTCTTCGCCATCGGCACCACGGCCCTGCTGGTCGTCCTCGGACTGCCCTTCATGGGCGTGAAGTTCGGCACCGCCGACGACCGCCAGCTGCCGTCGAACGCCGAGTCCCATGTGGTGCAGCAGCACATCCGGGAGGGCTTCCCGGGCAGTCCCGGCGGCGGCCTGGAGGTACTGGCCGAGGGCAGGGCGACCGAGGCGCAGTACGCCGACTACCGCCGACGGGTGGCGGCCCTGCCCGAGGTCGCACGGGTCGACGGCCCCCTGGTGAAGGGCGACTCGGCGTACTTCACGGTGCTGCCGAGGGGCGAGGCCGTCGATGACGCGGCCCAGGACCTGGTGCGGGATCTGCGGGCCATACCCACACCGTTCGACACCGAGGTCACCGGCACGGCGGCGGTCCTCGTCGACTCCAAGCACGCGATAGCCGAACGCCTGCCCTGGGCGGCCGCGTTCATCGTGATCGTCACCCTGCTGCTGGTCTTCCTGCTCACCGGCAGCGTGCTGATCCCCGTTCAGGCCGTGGTGCTCAACGCGCTCAGCCTGACGGCCATGTTCGGCGCGGTGGTCTGGGTCTTCCAGGACGGCCATCTGTCCGGCCCGCTGAGCTTCACCAGCACCGGTTCCATCGAGACGACCCTGCCCGTCCTGATGTTCTGTGTGGCCTTCGGCCTCTCCATGGACTACGGCGTGTTCCTGCTGTCCCGCATCAAGGAGGAGTACGACCGCACCGGCGACCATGCCGGGGCCGTGCGCCACGGACTCCAGCGCACGGGTGGGCTGATCACGGCGGCGGCGGTCATCCTGGCCGTGGTCATGGTCGCGATCGGCACCTCACGGGTGACCAACACCAAGATGCTCGGCCTCGGGATCGCGCTGGCCGTGCTGATGGACGCGATGGTCGTGCGCAGCCTGCTGGTCCCGGCGATCATGCGACTGACCGGCCGCGCCACATGGTGGGCCCCCGCCCCCCTACGCCGCTTCCACAACCGCTTCGGCCTGACGGAAACCACCCCAACACGAGAGCACCCCGAAGGGGCGCGGGGAACTGCGCGCTCAACCCCCACACTGCCGCAGTCGACCGATGCCAGGCAGCACCCCGAAGGGGCGCGGGGAACTGCGCGCCCAGCCCCCACGCCGCCGCAGCCGACCGACGACGCATCATGGGTCCACCCCAAGCGGAGCGAAACTGCGGAGCGCAATCGCAGATGAGCCGCCGGTCACAAGGAGAGAAACATGCGGGCTGTGGTGTTCGAGCGGTACGGAGAGCCCGCCGAGATCAAGGAGGTGGCGGACCCGCAGCCGGCGGAGCACGGCGTGGTGGTGCGCGTAGCGGCGACCGGCCTGTGCCGCAGCGACTGGCACGGCTGGATGGGCCATGACCCGGACATCACCTTGCCGCACGTACCCGGTCACGAACTCGCCGGGACCGTCGAGGCGGTGGGCGCCCGCGTCACCGGCTGGCGTCCCGGCGACCGGGTCACCGTGCCCTTCGTCTGTGCCTGCGGGAGCTGCCCGGCGTGTGCGGCGGGCGACCAGCAGGTGTGCGAGCGGCAGACCCAGCCCGGTTTCCACCACTGGGGTTCCTTCGCCGAGTACGTGGCGCTCGACCATGCCGATGTGAACCTGGTCCGTGTCCCCGACGGGATGTCCTTCGCGACCGCCGCCTCTCTCGGCTGCCGCTTCGCGACCGCCTTCCGCGCGGTGGTGCAGCAGGGCCGGGTGGCGGCGGGGGAGTGGGTCGCGGTGCACGGTTGCGGAGGCGTGGGCCTGTCGGCGGTGATGATCGCGGCGGCGTCGGGCGCCCGGGTGGTCGCCGTGGACGTGTCGCCCCGGGCCCTGGAGCTGGCGCGTGCGTTCGGCGCCACGGCGTGCGTGGACGCGGCGGGCACGGCGGACCCGGCGGAGGCGGTGCGCGAGCTGACCGGCGGCGGCGCCCACCTGTCCCTGGACGCTCTCGGCTCCCCGGCCACCTGTGCCGCCTCGGTGGCCGGGCTGCGCCGCCGCGGCCGGCATGTCCAGGTGGGCCTGCTGCCCTCCGCGGACGGCACCACCCCGGTTCCCATGGCCCGTGTCATCGCCCTGGAACTGGAGATCTTCGGCAGCCACGGCATGGCCGCGCACGCCTACCCGGCGATGCTGGAGCTGGTCCAGGCGGGGATGCTGCGCCCCGACCGGCTGGTGACGGCGGCGATCCCGCTGGAGGCGGCACCGTCCGCGCTGGCCGCGCTGGGCACGGCACCGGGTTCGGGGGTGACGGTCATCGAGCCATGGTCCTGAGGCCCGGTTCCTCGGCGCACGGTGCCCCGCCCGGAGGCGGGGCACGGCGGAGGGCGTCGGTCAGTTCTGGCGTCTGCCGCGGTTGCCGGGACGGGAGGCCACCCAGGCGCGGACGGTGTCCGCGTACCAGTAGGGCTTGCCCCCCTCCACATGGTCGGGCGGGGGTAGCAGCCCGTGTTTGCGATAGGACCGTACGGTGTCCGGCTGCACTTTGATGTGTGCCGCGATCTCCTTGTAGGACCAGAGCCTTCGATCGGTCATGAGTCGCACCTCCCTGCGCGCGCCGCGGCGGCGACCGGGACGGCCGTCGGGGGAGCCGGGCGCTGCACTGGCGATCACCACGCCTGTGTCCGGTCAACGACGCACGGTGAGTACGGGGAAGGGGCTGTCGACCGGATGTGACCGAGAGCCCGCGTATACGCGACATGTGTGACAGGGCGGAGGTGTTTGTGACACGGCCGATGCAAAGGCGTCGCCGGTTCGGGTGGACGCGACGGCGCGGTCCGGTGCAGGGGCGGGCCGCGTCGGACCGGATGTCCCGTACCGCACAGGCACACCGCCGGGGGCGCTATGCCCCGCAGGACCTCAGGAAGGCCCGGGTTCGCTGGGCGATCGGCAGCGGCCGGTCCGGTTCGCAGGGGTACATGTCCTGCTCGACGATCGCGAACAGGTCGACGTCCAGCCTCGCCGCGGCCGCCAGGACCGGGCCGAGCGCGGGCACGCCGGACGGCGGTTCGCACATGACGCCCTTGGCGACCGCGGGCCCGAACGGGATGCCGTCCGCCCGTACCTCGGCGAGGATCTGCGGGTCCACCTGCTTGAGGTGCAGATAGCCGATGCGTTCGCCGTAGGTCTCGATCAGCTTGACGCTGTCCCCGCCGCAGTACGCGTAGTGACCGGTGTCCAGGCACAGCGACACCAGGGAGGAGTCGGTGCCGTCGAGGAAGCGGACGACGTTCTCCTCGCTGTCGATGTGGGTGTCGGCGTGCGGGTGGACGACGATCTCCAGGCCGTAGCGTTCGCGCACCTCGCGGCCGAGCCGTTCGGTCAGCGAGGTGAGGTTCCGCCACTGCTCGGGGGTCAGCGTGTCCGGTTCCAGCACCGCACCGGTCTTGTCGTCGCGCCAGAACGACGGGATGACGACCAGGTGCCGGGCGCCCATGGCCTGGGTGAGGGCCGCGATGTCGGAGACGTGCGCCCAGGTGCGGTCCCAGACCTCGGGGCCGTGGTGCAGGCCGGTGAAGACGGTGCCGGCCGACACCTTCAGGCCGCGCCGGGCGGTCTCCTCGGTGAGGACGGCCGGATCGGTCGGCAGATAGCCGTAGGGGCCCAGTTCGATCCACTCGTAGCCGGATGCCGCGACCTCGTCGAGGAAGCGCTGCCAGGGCACCTGCCGGGGGTCGTCCGGGAACCACACGCCCCAGGAGTCGGGGGCCGATCCGACCCGGATGCGGGAGAGGCCGGGGACGGGGGACTGAGGTGACATCGACGTCATGGCCGCCAGGGTGCGGGTCACGGAAGGGGGTGTCAAGCTCTCGTCCGAATGTCTGGACAAAACATTGACAGGGTTCCGGGTGCGGGACTACAAACCGGGGGAGAGCCGTGTGCTGAAGAAGGGAAGCCGATGGCGTACGACCTGATCACCATGGGGCGGATCGGAGTGGATCTGTATCCGTTGCAGACGGGGGTGCCGCTCGCCCAGGTGTCCTCCTTCGGCAAGTTCCTCGGCGGGTCGGCGACGAACGTCGCGGTCGCCGCGGCCCGGCTCGGCCGGAGCACCGCCGTGATCACCCGCACCGGTGACGATCCCTTCGGCGCCTATCTGCACGAGGCTCTGCGCGGCTTCGGCGTCGACGACCGCTGGGTCACCGCGGTCCCCGGGCTGCCCACCCCGGTCACCTTCTGCGAGGTCTTCCCGCCGGACGACTTCCCGCTCTACTTCTACCGGCAGCCCAAGGCGCCCGACCTGGAGATCGACGCCCACGACCTGGACCTCGACGCCGTCCGGGAGGCCCGCGTCTTCTGGGTCACCGGCACCGGCCTGAGTGAGGAGCCCAGCCGCACGGCGACCCTGGCGGCCCTCGCGCACCGCGCCAAGTCCGGCACGACTGTTTTCGACCTCGACTGGCGCCCGATGTTCTGGTCCGATCCGGACACGGCACGGCCGTTCTATGCGGAGGCGCTGCGCCACACCACCGTCGCCGTCGGCAACCTCGACGAGGTGGAGGTGGCCACCGGGGTCCGCGAACCGCACGCCGCGGCCCGCGCGCTGCTCGACGCGGGCGTCGAGATCGCCGTCGTCAAGCAGGGACCCAAGGGCGTCCTCGCGGTCAGCAGGAGCGGCGGGTCGGCCGAGGTGCCGCCGCTGCCGGTCACCGTCCTGAACGGACTGGGCGCCGGCGACGCCTTCGGCGGCTCCCTGTGCCATGGCCTGCTGGCCGGCTGGGACCTGGAGACGATCATGCGGCACGCCAACGCGGCCGGCGCCATCGTCGCCTCCCGCCTGGAGTGCTCCTCGGCGATGCCCACCCCGGACGAGGTGGCCGCCGCGCTCGCGGCCGGAGCGGTGCTGTGAGGGCCGGCCGGGTCACCGGCGCCCACCCCGAGGGCCTGGACGGCGGCGCCGCCCACCCCGAGGGCGCGGACGGCGGGCACGCGCGCGTGGACGTGTCCGCGCTGGTGCGCACCCGCACCCGTCACCCCGAGGCGGTGGCCGAGGCGGCGGCCCGCCGCCCGCGCCGCCCGCTGCTCGGCGAGCACGGCCGGCTGATGATCGTCGCCGCCGACCACCCGGCCCGCGGCGCCCTCGGCATCGGCGACCGCAGGCTCGCCATGGCCAACCGCGCCGACCTGCTGGAACGGCTGTGCCTCGCGCTGTCCCGCCCCGGTGTGGACGGGGTCCTCGCGACCGCCGACATCCTCGACGACCTGCTGCTGCTCGGCGCCCTCGACCACAAGATCGTCATGGGCTCCATGAACCGCGGCGGACTCCAGGGCGCCTCCTTCGAACTCGACGACCGCTTCACCGGCCACCGCCCCGAGGACATCGAACGGCTCGGCTTCGACGCGGGCAAGCTGCTGCTGCGCATCGACTACGCCGACCCGGGCTCGCTGACCACCCTGGAGTCCACCGCGCGCGTCATAGACGCGATGGCCGAGCGCCGGCTGCCGGTGTTCGTCGAGCCGTTCATCAGCCGTCGCACGCCCGAGGGCCGGCTGCGCAACGACCTGTCCGCGGAGGCCGTGACCCGCTCCATCGCCATCGCCTCGGGCCTCGGCGGTACGTCGGCCTACACCTGGTTGAAGGTGCCGGTCACCGAGCACCCGGACGACATGGCCGACGTCATGGCGACCTCCACGCTGCCCGCCGTGCTGCTCGGCGGCGAGGTCGGCGGCACCCCCGAGGACCAGGAGGCGGCGTACGAGAAGTGGCGCGGCGCCCTGCGCCTGCCCACCGTGCGCGGCCTGGTGGTCGGCCGCTCGCTGCTGTACCCGGCGGACGGCGATGTGGCCGCCGCCGTGGACACCGCCGTAGGACTGCTGTGAGGGCCGCATGACCAGCAAGGACCTGTATCTGCCCCAGGGCTCGACCGCGGGCGCCCAGTACGCCGTCGACATCGGCCCGGAGCGGGCCGGTTGGGCGCACAGCAGCCTGCGCGTCGTCGAACTGACCCCGGGCGGAACCCATATGTTCACCACCGGGGACAGCGAGTGGATCGTGCTTCCGCTCAGCGGCGGTTGTACCGTGCAGGTGGAGGACGAAGAGTTCCAAATCCGGGGCCGGGAGAGCGTGTTCGCCTCCGTCTCCGACTTCGTGTACACGCCCCGGGACGCCCGGGTCCAGATCGCCTCCGGTGCGGGAGGCCGCTTCGCCCTGGCAGGAGCGAAGTGCGAGCGACGACTCCCCGCCCGCTACGGCCCCGCGCCGGAGGTCCCCGTCGAACACCGCGGCAGCGGCACCTGCTCCCGCCTGGTGCGCAACTTCGCCGCCGCCGACGCGTTCGACTGCGACCGGCTGATCGCCGTCGAGGTGATCACGCCGGGCGGCAACTGGTCCTCGTACCCGCCGCACAAGCACGACGAGCACCGGCCGGGCGAGGAGTGTGAACTGGAGGAGATCTACTACTTCGAGATCGCCGGTCCGAACGGTCTGGGCTATCAGCGCGTATTCCCTTCCCGTGAGGGCGGATCCGACGTCCTCGCGGAGGTCCGCACCGGCGACGCCGTCCTCGTACCCGACGGATGGCACGGCCCCTCCATCGCCCAGCCCGGGCACGACATGTACTACCTGAACGTCATGGCGGGTCCGGGCGGGACGCGGGAGTGGCGGATCCGCTTCCACCCGGAACACGTAGAGAGCACAGAGGGGTACCGATGACCTCAACGACGCGGCTCACGGTCGCGCAGGCGCTCGTCCGCTTCCTGTCCGCCCAGTACACGGAGCGGGACGGCGAACGGCACCGGCTCATCAGCGCCACCTGGGGCATCTTCGGGCACGGCAACGTCGCCGGTATCGGCCAGGCGCTCGTCGAGTACGCCGCCGACATGCCGTACCACCAGGGCCGTAACGAGCAGGCGATGGTGCACGCGGCGGTCGGCTACGCGCGCCAGTCGGGCCGGCTGTCCACGCACGCGGTGACGACGTCCATCGGCCCGGGCGCCACCAACCTCGTCACCGGTGCCGCGCTGGCCACGGTCAACCATCTGCCGGTGCTGCTGCTGCCCGGTGACGTGTTCGCCGCCCGCCCCGCCGACCCGGTGCTCCAGCAACTCGAAGTCCCGTACGCGGGCGATGTGTCGGTCAACGACAGCCTGCGCCCGGTCTCCCGGTACTTCGACCGGATCACCCGGCCCGAAGCCCTGATAGCGTCCGCGCTCCAGGCCGTGCGGGTCCTCACCGACCCCGTCGAGACCGGCGCGGTCACGCTCGCCCTGCCACAGGACGTCCAGGCGGAGGCGTACGACTGGCCCGAGGAGTTCTTCGCCGAACGGGTGTGGACGGTGCGCAGGCCGCAGGCCGACCCGGTCGAACTGGCCGCGGCGGTACGGGCCGTCCGCGCGGCCCGGCGGCCCCTCGTCATCGCGGGCGGCGGCGTCCACCACAGCCGGGCCGAGGCCGCGCTGGCCGCGTTCGCCGAGGCCACCCGCGTCCCGGTCGCCGCCACCCAAGCCGGCAAGGGCTCGCTGCGCTGGGACCATCCGCAGGACGTGGGCGGCGTCGGCCACACCGGTACGGCGACCGCGGACGAACTGGCCCGCACCGCCGACCTGGTGATCGGCGTCGGCACCCGCTACACCGACTTCACCACCGCGTCCGGCACCCTCTTCGGGAACCCGGACGTCCGCTTCCTCAACCTCAACATCGCGGCGTTCGACGGCCACAAGCTGGCCGGGCTGCCGCTCGTCGCCGACGCCCGGGACGCGCTGCACGCCCTCACCGCGGCGCTCGGGGAGCACGGGTGGCGGGTCGCCGACGCGTACGTCGCCGAGTACACGGAGGACAAGGAGCGCTGGGAGCAGCGCGTCGACGCCTGCTACGAGGCCGACGAGCCGGACGTCCGGCCGACCCAGCCGCAGGTGCTCGGCGCGCTCGACGCGATCGTCGACGAGTCCGACATCGTCATCAACGCGGCCGGCTCCATGCCCGGTGATCTGCACAAGCTGTGGCGGGCGCGGTCGCGGGACCAGTACCACGTGGAGTACGGCTACTCGTGCATGGGCTACGAGATCCCCGCAGCCATCGGGGTGAAGCTCGCCGCGCCCGACCGGCCGGTGTGGGCGCTGGTCGGCGACGGTACGTATCTGATGATGCCGACCGAGATCGTCACGGCCGTGCAGGAGGGCGTCGCGATCAAGCTGCTGCTGGTGCAGAACCACGGCTACGCCTCCATCGGCGGGCTCTCGGAGTCGGTGGGCGGCGAGCGGTTCGGCACCGCCTACCGTTTCCCGGCCGAGGACGGCGGCCACACGGGCGCCCCGCTGCCGGTGGACCTCGCCGCCAACGCGGCCAGTCTCGGCATGCGCGTGCTGCGCGCCAGGACCGTGCGGGACCTGCGCGAGGCACTCGTGAAGGCGCGGGCCGCCGACACTCCCACATGTGTCTACGTGGAGACCGAAACGGCCGACACTGTGTCGGGCGCGCCTCCGGCGCAGGCCTGGTGGGATGTTCCTGTGGCCGAGACCGCGACCCGACCGTCCGCGGTCAAGGCGCGTGAGCTGTACGAACGGCATGTCTCGACCCGACGCCGCCATCTGTGAAGGAGTAACCGGGCATGACGAAGATCGTCAACCACTGGATCGGCGGCAAGACCGTCGAAGGCGCCTCGGGGACGTACGGGCCGGTCACGGACCCGGCGACCGGGGCGGTCACCACCAAGGTCGCGTTCGCCACCGTCGACGAGGTGGACGCGGCGGTCGCGGCGGCCAAGGACGCCTTCGCGACCTGGGGCCGGTCCTCGCTGGCCAAGCGCACGGAGATCCTGTTCCGCTTCCGCGCGCTGCTGGACGCCCACCGCGACGAGATCGCCGCCCTGATCACCGCCGAGCACGGCAAGGTGCACTCCGACGCGCTCGGCGAGGTCGCGCGCGGCCTGGAGATCGTCGACCTGGCGTGCGGCATCAACGTGCAGCTCAAGGGCGAGCTGTCCACGCAGGTCGCCAGCCGCGTGGACGTGTCCTCGATCCGGCAGCCGCTGGGCGTCGTCGCGGGCATCACGCCGTTCAACTTCCCGGCGATGGTCCCGATGTGGATGTTCCCGATCGCCATCGCATGCGGCAACACGTTCGTCCTGAAGCCGTCCGAGAAGGACCCGTCGGCGTCCGTCAGGCTCGCCGAATTGCTGGCCGAGGCCGGGCTGCCGGACGGCGTCTTCAACATTGTGCACGGCGACAAGGTGGCCGTGGACCGGCTCCTGGAGCACCCGGACGTCAAGGCCGTCTCCTTCGTCGGCTCGACCCCGATCGCCCGCTACATCCACACCACCGCCGCCGCGAACGGCAAGCGCGTCCAGGCCCTGGGCGGCGCCAAGAACCACATGCTGGTGCTGCCCGACGCCGACCTGGACGCGGCGGCCGACGCGGCCGTCTCCGCCGCCTACGGCTCCGCGGGCGAGCGCTGCATGGCCATCTCGGCGGTCGTCGCGGTCGGTGCGATCGGCGACACGCTGGTGGCGAAGATCCGCGAGCGCGCCGAGCAGATCAAGATCGGCCCCGGCAACGACCCGACGAGCGAGATGGGCCCGCTGATCACAGCCGCGCACCGCGACAAGGTGGCGTCGTACGTACGGGGTGCCGCCGCCGAGGGCGCCGAGGTCGTGCTCGACGGCACCGGGCACACGGTCGAGGGCTTCGAGGACGGCCACTGGATCGGCATCTCGCTGCTCGACAAGGTGCCGACCGGCGCGAAGGCGTACCAGGACGAGATCTTCGGCCCCGTCCTGTGCGTGCTGCGCGTCGACACGTACGAGGAGGGCCTCGCCCTCATCAACGGCTCGCCGTTCGGCAACGGCACCGCGATCTTCACCCGGGACGGCGGCGCCGCCCGCCGCTTCCAGCTGGAGGTGGAGGCGGGCATGGTGGGGGTGAACGTGCCGATCCCGGTCCCCGTGGGCTACCACAGCTTCGGCGGCTGGAAGGACTCGCTCTTCGGCGACCACCACATCTACGGCAACGACGGCACGCACTTCTACACCCGCGGCAAGGTCGTCACCACCCGCTGGCCCGACCCCGCCGACGCCCCCGCAGGCGTGGACCTCGGCTTCCCGCGCAACCACTGACCGAGCCGCCGCGCGCCCCGCTCTCCCGGACCTCGACACCGCGGAGGGCGGGTCGTCGGCATGCCCGGACCCGGTACGTCCGGATGTCCGGACAGCGGACGTCCTGACGTTTTTTTGACGCGGCGCCTGCGACAGCCTCTGCGTCGCCCTCGCCATCATCAACGCGGGCATCGTCATGGTCATCCAGAACTCCCGCGTGCTGTTCGCCTCCGCCCGCGACAAAGCCTGGCCCGAACCGGTCAACAACGTCTTCTCCCGGCTCGGCCGCTTCGGCTCCCCCTGGGTCGCCACCCTCGCCGTCGGCGTCCCCGGCGCGCTGCTCTGCTTCGTCAACCTGGACACGCTGTACGGCGTCACGGGCGTCTCGGTGACCGGCATGTACCTGCTGGTCGCGGTCGCCGCCCTGCTGGCCCGCCGCGGCCCGCACCGGCACACGCCCGCCTGGCGCATGCCGCTGTGGCCCGCGATGCCGGTCCTGCTCATCGCCGTCCTGGCCTACGTCCTCAGCACGCAGGAGACGGTCTATCTGCTGTGGACCGGCGGCATCATGGCCGCCGCCACCCTCTACTGGGCCCTCTACCTGCGCCCGCGCCGCGACACCCGCTGGCTGGTGTCGATCCCCGAGGACACGCGGACCTGACCGTCGGCCGGCACCCGGCGCGTACCACGTCCGCGGTATGCCGGAGCGGGCCCGTACTCCTCGGGAAGGTGCGGGGGTTCCGACCGGTGGCTGCATCGGTTGTCGGTGGCGGCCCGTACCGTTGAGCCATGGATCTTCGACTGCCCGGCCGGCGCGGGCTGTTCCGGGGGCCGCGGCGGCTGTGGACCGCCGCGGCCGCCCTCGTGGTGCTCGCCGGCGCCGGCACGTGGACGGCCGTCGCCGCCGACGACCCGCCCCGGGTGCACCGGACCGACCAGGTCATGACCATGGCCGACGGGACACACATCGACACCTCGTACTTCACCTCGGCCGCCGCGGGCCGCCGCCCGGCCGTCCTGCTGGCGCACGGCTTCGGCGGCAGCAAGGACGACCTGCGCGGCCAGGCCCAGGACCTGGCCCGCGACGGGTACGCGGTGCTGACCTGGTCCGCGCGCGGCTTCGGGAAGTCGACCGGCAGGATCGGGCTGAACGACCCGCAACGCGAGGTCTCCGACGTCTCCCGGCTCATCGACTGGCTGGCCGAGCAGCCCCAGGTCCGGCTCGACAAGCAGGGCGACCCGCGCGTCGGCATGGCCGGCGGCTCCTACGGCGGCGCGATCTCCCTGCTCGCCGCCGGACACGACGACCGGGTGGACGCCATCGCCCCGGCGATCACGTACTGGAACCTGGCGGACGCCCTGTTCCCGAACGGCGTGTTCAAGAAGCTGTGGGCGGGGATCTTCTTCAACACCGGCGGCGGCTGCGCCAGATTCGAACCCACGCTGTGCGCCATGTACGACCGGATCGCCGAGTCGGGCAGGCCGGACGCCGCCGCCCGCACCCTGCTGGAGCAGCGCTCGCCGTCCGCCGTCGCCGACCGCATCAAGGTGCCCACACTCCTCGTACAGGGCCAGACCGACTCCCTGTTCACGCTCGCCCAGTCCGACGCCGCCGAGAAGGCGATCCGGGCGAACGGCGCCCCGGTCGACGTCGACTGGATCGCGGGCGGGCACGACGGCGGCGACATGGAGACGGACCGCGTGCAGACACGGGTCAGGGCCTGGTTCGACCGCTACCTCAAGGACGACAAGGGAACCGACACCGGCCCGGCGTTCCGCATCACCCGCACCGGAGGCGTCGACTCCACCAACGGCACGGCCCTGCAGCGCGGCGCGAGCGCCGACGCCTACCCCGGCCTGGAGGCCGGCCGCCGCTCCCTCGCGCTGACCGGCGGCACGCAGCGGGTCGAGAACCCGGCCGGGGCCAGCCCGCCGGGCGTCTCCGCGCTGCCCGGCCTCGGCGCCGCGAGCGGGCTCGGCGGGCTGTCCGCCCTCGGCGTCGGCGTCTCCCTCGACTTCCCCGGCCAGTACGCCGCGTTCGAGTCGGCGCCGGTCGCCTCCGACCTGCGCATCACCGGCTCCCCGACGGTCACCGTGCACATCGCCTCGACCCGCGACGACGCCGTGCTGTTCGGCAAGGTGTACGACGTCGGACCCGGCGGCAGCCGGCCGGTGCTGCCCGCGCAACTGGTCACCCCGCTGCGCGTCGAGGGCGCGAGGTCCGGCAAGGACGTCACGGTCACCCTCCCGGCGATCGACCACGACGTGCAGAAGGGCCACCGGCTCCGCCTGGTCCTCGCCTCCACGGACCTCGGCTACGCCTCACCGGCGGCCCCGGCGACGTACACCGTCTCCCTGAAGGGCGACCTGAGCGTGCCGACGGCCCCGGGCGTGACGACCGCGGCGGCGCCGCTGCCGTCCTGGGTGTGGTGGCTGCCACCGGCCGCCGCCGTGCTGGCGCTGGCCCTGCTGCTGACCGCCCGCAGGCGCACGGCGGTGGCCGAGCCAGATCCCGCCCTGGCCGACGTCCCGCTGCAGATCACGGACCTGAGCAAGCGGTACGCGAAGTCGGCCGACCGGTACGCGGTGCGGGAGCTGTCCTTCCGCGTCGAGAAGGGCCAGGTGCTGGGGCTGCTCGGGCCGAACGGCGCGGGCAAGACGACGACCCTGCGCATGCTGATGGGCCTGATCACTCCCGACGACGGCGAGATCCGCGTCTTCGGCCATGCGATCCGGCCGGGCGCGCCCGTGCTGTCGCGGGTCGGTGCCTTCGTGGAGGGCGCGGGCTTCCTGCCCCATCTGTCCGGCCGCGAGAACCTGGAGCTGTACTGGCGGGCGACCGGCCGTCCCGCCGAGGACGCGCACCTGGACGAGGCCCTGGAGATCGCCGGCCTCGGCGACGCGCTCGCCCGCGCGGTGCGCACCTACTCGCAGGGCATGCGCCAGCGGCTCGCCATCGCCCAGGCCATGCTCGGACTGCCCGACCTCCTCATCCTCGACGAGCCGACCAACGGCCTAGACCCGCCGCAGATCCGCGAGATGCGCGAGGTGATGATCCGCTACGCGGCTGCGGGCCGCACGGTGATCGTCTCCAGCCATCTGCTCGCCGAGGTCGAACAGTCCTGCACCCATCTGGTGGTGATGGACCGGGGCCGGCTGGTCCAGGCAGGACCGGTGGGCGAGATCGTCGGCTCGGGCGAAACCCTCCTCGTCGGCCTGGCCACGGACATCACGGACCCCCTGCTCGAAAAGGTGGCGGCACTGCCGGATGTGTCATCCGCGGTACGCACGGACACCGGCCTGCTGATCCACCTGACCCCCGGGAACCCGCCCGCGCACCCGTCGACCGGCTCGACCGCGCCCCCGTCCACGGACCCGACCGTGCCCCCGGTCGGTGGCGGCTCCGGTGCGTCCGGGGGACCGGCGGAGGCTGCCGCGCGGCTTCTCGTCGAGTTGGTCCGGCTTGAAGTCCCCGTCGTTTCGCTCGGTCCCCACCGTCGGCTGGAGGACGCCTTCCTCACCCTGATCGGAGGTTCCGCATGAGTACGCTCGCCGAGCCCGTCGAGGTGGCCTCCGGCTACCGTGCGGGGCACACGCTGCCGCTGCGGGTCGAACTGGTCCGGCAGCTCAAGCGCCGCCGCACCCTCGTCATGGGCGGCATCCTCGCCGCCCTGCCGTTCGTCCTGGTCGTCGCCTTCGCCATCGGCGGCAACCCGAGCGGACGCAACGGCCAGGTCACCCTGATGGACACGGCCACCGCGTCCGGCGCCAACTTCGCCGCGGTGAACCTGTTCGTGTCGGCGGGTTTCCTCCTCGTCATCCCGGTCGCCCTGTTCTGCGGGGACACGGTCGCCTCGGAGGCGAGCTGGTCGTCCCTGCGCTATCTGCTCGCCGCGCCCGTGCCCCGGGCCCGCCTGCTGTGGTCCAAGCTCGCCGTGGGGCTGGGGCTCAGCCTGGCCGCGATGGTGCTGCTGCCGCTCATGGCCCTCGCCGTCGGCACGGCGGCCTACGGCTGGGGCCCGCTGGAGATCCCCACCGGCGGCGCGCTGGACCCGGGCACGGCGGCCCAGCGCCTCGTGGTGGTCGTCGGGTACATCTTCGTGTCCCAACTGGTCACCGCCGGGCTGGCGTTCTGGCTGTCCACGAAGACGGACGCGCCGCTCGGCGCGGTCGGCGGCGCGGTCGGCCTGACCATCGTCGGCAACGTCCTGGACGCGGTGACCGCCCTCGGCCACTGGCGTGACTTCCTGCCCGCGCACTGGCAGTTCGCCTGGGCCGACGCCGTGCAGCCGCGCCCCGAGTGGTCCGGCATGATCCAGGGCACCGCGATCTCCGTGACATACGCGCTCGTGCTGTTCGCCCTGGCCTTCCGAGGGTTCGCCCGCAAGGACATCGTTTCCTAGGTCCTGTCGTCAAACCCCCGTCGTTCGCCCGGAGGGGGGTGACAACAGGGCCTAGGTCCAATGCCGGTGACTTAGGTGGTGTTCGGTCTGGAGATCGTGAGGACTGCCGTGGTTGGTGGTGGCGCATCGCGGTGCTCGGCTCGCTTGAGGGGC